>JAGRGU010000083.1 GCA_020445335.1 Gammaproteobacteria bacterium | reverse complement strand
GCCTTGGGCACCTCTTCCATCATGCGCCGTTGCGCCATCTCGTACTGCAGCCCGCGTATCCGGCTCTTCACCTCGGGCCGCCCCTCGGTCTCCTTAAGCTCATCGCGCACTTCCTGGCGAGTCATCTTCAGCTGTCGCTTGTGGTCCCACAGCTGAAACGGCACGTCGACCATAGCGATCAGAATCAGGGTGCAGGAGATGAGCACGAACGAACCGCCGATCAGCGTGCCCAGCTCGACGATGGCCGGACCGAGTTCGAGCCGGCTCAGTCCGATGAAGCGGTCGAGCAGCAGCCACAGCGTCAACGCGGTCGCGCCTCCGACCAGCAGGAACTTGGCCAGCGCCTTGAGCAGCTCCACCAACCCCTTGGCCGAGAAGAGCCGCTTCATGCCACTGATCGGGTTGAGCTTGCTCAGCTTGGGCGCCAGCGCCTCGCCGCTGAAGGCCACGCCACCGAGGGCGATGGAGCTGGCGACTGCAACCACCAACGTCAGCACGAAGAATGGCGCCAGCATCAGCAGCGCATCGATGATCGCCGTTGCCAGCCGGCGCAGCAGCGCGCCGGGGTCGAAGATGTCGGCGCGATCGATGGTGAAACCGCCGCTCATCAGCTCCGACAGACCCTGACCGAAGTGACCGCTCATGCCGACCAGCGCGATACCGCCGATCAGCGTGATCGCCATGGTATTGAGCTCTCTGGAACGGGCGATCTGCCCCTTTTTCTTCGAATCCTGCAACCGTTTTGCTGTCGGTTGCTCTGTCTTCTCCTGGCCGTCTTTGTTCTCAGCCATGACTCACCCCGAAATTTTCAACAATGCCTGGATTAGAGCGAAGCCGGATTCGAGCAGTTGCCGGAAGTTATCCATCACGTCCGGCAGGCTGCCCCAGATCAGCACGAAGCCGATCAGCATGGTGACCGGAAACCCGACCGCGAAGATATTCAGCTGCGGTGCGGCGCGGGTCACTATGCCCATGCCGAGATTGACCAGCAGCAGCGCGGCCATCACCGGCAACGCCATCAGCAGGCCGCCGCTGAAGAGCTGACTGCCCCAGGCGATGACATCCGAGAAGGCGCTGCGGCCGAGCCCCACAGTGGAGATCGGAAAGGTGAAGAAGCTCTGATAGAGCAACTCGATCAGGATCAGATGGCCATTCAGAACCAGGAACAGCAGCGTCGCGAGGATAAGATAGAACTGTGACACCACCGGCACCTGCACGCCGTTCTGTGGATCCATCATCGAAGCAAAGCCCAGCCCCATGCTGTAAGCGACCGCCTGCCCGCCGAAGATCAATCCGCCGAAGACCATCTGCAGCACGAATCCCATACTCAGGCCGATGGCGAGCTGCTGCAGAAGCAGCATCAGCGCATCGTGACTGAATGCATCGACCACCGGAGGCGCCGGCAGCAAAGGCACAGTCACCCAGGTCAGCACCAGTACCAGGCCGACACGGAAACTGACAGGAACCTGTCGGGTGCTGAATATCGGCGCCGCGGTCACCATCGCCGCGATCCGGAAGAAGGGCCAGATGAAGCTGGAGAGCCAGAGGTTGAGTTGCGCCTCGCTGAAAGTCATGGCGCACCCTCACCCGATCAGTTCGGGTATGCTCTCGATCAGATTGATGCTGAAGGTCATCATCACCCGCAGCATCCAGGGCCCCGCCAACATGAAGACCGCGGCCACGATCAGCAGCTTGGGGATGAAGCTGAGCGTCATCTCGTTGATCTGCGTGGCCGCCTGGAACATCGCCACCAGCAGACCGACCAGCAGCGCCGGAATCAGTACCGCGCCACCAATGACGGTGGTCACTTCGAGCGCCCGCTGACCGACATCCAGTACCGAATCGGGAGTCATGGCCGGCCTGCTCCTAAACCAGAAAACTCGACGCCAGCGTGCCGAACACCAGCGACCATCCGTCGATGAGCACGAACAGCATGATCTTGAACGGCAGCGAGATGATCAGCGGCGAAAGCATCATCATACCCATCGACATCAATATGCTGGCAACGACCAGGTCGATGATCAGAAAGGGGATGAAGATCAGGAAGCCGATCTGGAAACCGGTCTTCAGCTCGGAGGTTGCGAACGCCGGCAACAGCATCGAGAAGGGGACGTCGGCGCGCGAGGCGATCTCTTCGTTGCGGCTCAGCTCGGCAAACAGCGCCAGATCGCTCTCACGCGTCTGCGCAAACATGAAGTCACGCACCGGTTTGGCGGCATTCTCCAACGCGGTGGTGAAATTGACCTGTTCCTCCAGATAGGGCTTGACCCCCACCAGGTAGGACTCTTGGAAAACCGGCATCATAACAAAGGCGGTGAGAAACAATGCCAGCCCGACCAGGATCTGATTCGAAGGGGTATTCTGCGTGCCAAGCGCCTGGCGCAAAATCGCCAGCACGATGACGATGCGTGTGAAAGAGGTCATCAGCAACAGCGCCGCCGGCAGCAGACTCAACGCTGTCATGAACAGCAGCACCTGCAGACTCAGCGTGTAGGTCTGGCCGCCGTCGTCGGTGGGCGTCGCGGTGAAGGCGTCTACCCCCGGCGCGGAGGCCGCCAGCAGCGGAAACAGCAGCATCGGCAACAACCACAACAGACGCATCATGACAACCCCTCCTCGAGCTGTTGACGCAGCCGCTGATCGAAAGCGATGCCGTCGGTGGCGGTGTCTGCCGCCTCTTCCGCGTCCAGCACGTGAAGTGTTCTCACCTGACCGGGAGCGACGCCAACCAGTAGACGTGTCGCGCCGACCTGCAACAGCACCGCACGTTCACGTGGGCCGAGCGAGACCCCGCCGACCACGCTGACCATGCCCTTGCCGCTCAGCGCCTGCCTGCCGAAGCGGCGGAAGAACCAGCTCAGCGCGAAGATCAGTGCGATGATCGCGATCAGCCCCATCGCCGTCTCCGTCAGCGCTCCGGCTGCCAACGTACCGCCTGTCTGCGCCAGGCCCCTCTCCTCGACCGCGAACGCGGCGGCCGACAGCGCCCAGATCAAGAACAGAGAGCACGACTGGAGCGGGCGAAAGCTCATCAGGCCAACCTTTTGATACGATCCGCGGGACTGATGACATCGGTGAGGCGGATACCGAATTTCTCGTTGACCACCACCACCTCTCCTTGTGCGATCAGCGTACCGTTGACCAGTACGTCCATCGGTTCTCCCGCCAGGCGGTCGAGTTCGACCACTGAGCCCTGATTCAGCTGCAGCAGATTCCTGATCGGTATATGGGTGCGGCCGATCTCCATCGAGATGATCACCGGCACATCGAGAATCGACTCGATGCTGACCTCGCCGCCGTGCACCACGCCCTCCTCCTTCAGCTCCTTGAATTGGGCCGACTCCGCCTGCGCCTTGTTTACGAGATCGACATCGCCTTCACCGGCGTCCTGTTCCTCGAGTGCTGCTGCCCACTCGTCGGCCAGTGCTTCATTCGAATCAATATCTGAATCGTTCATTACCCTAACCCTGTCGCTGTGAAGCGTTGTTAACTGTCTTAACTGTCACCCAGCAGCTCCTGCAGCCTGCTGGCCTGCGGTTTGCCCAGCCACTTCTCGAGCTTTATCGCGTAGTTGCCGTCCGAGGTGCCGAGGTGGCCGTTGAATACCGGGATCCCCGCCGCCTTGACGTCGATGATCTCGGGGATCTCCAGAGGAATGATGTCACCCGCTTTGAGCGCGGCGAGCTGACGCACACTGATCTGCGTCTCACCGAGTATGCTGGTGAGTTCCACCTCGGCGCTGAGAATCTCCTCCTTCAGCGCCCGCGCCCAACGCTCGTCCCGCTCGCCCCGATCGCTCTGCACACCGGCGTCCAGAAGTTCGCGGATAGGCTCGATCATCGAGTAGGGCAGGCAGATGTGCAGATCGCCACCGCCGGATTCCAGATCGATGTGAAAGGTGGTGACCACCACCACTTCGGAGGGGCTGACGATATTGGCAAACTGCGGATTGACCTCGGAGCCGACATACTCGAAGTTGAGATCCAGAATCGGCTTCCATGCTTCGTGCAGATCGGCGAAGGCCAGATTCAGCAGCATGCGCACGACGCGCAGTTCGGTGGGAGTGAAATCGCGCCCCTCGATCTTGGTGTGAAACCGGCCGCTGCCACCGAAGAAGTTGTCGACGACGCTGAAAACGAGCTTCGGATCGAGCACGCAGAGTCCCTTGCCGCGCAGCGGTGGAACCCGCACCAGATTGAGGCTGGTGGGTACGAACAGGCTGTGCACGAATTCGGAGAACTTCAGCATCTGTACGCCGGAGACGGAGAGATCCGCCGATCGTCGCAGCATGTTGAACAGGCTGGTGCGGTAGTAGCGTGCGAAACGCTCGTTGATCATTTCAAGCGTCGGCAAGCGGCCGCGGACGATACGATCCTGGCTGGCGAAATCGTAGGCGCGCGCCTCGCCGTCGGCATACTCACCTGTTTCGGTTTCGACATCACCGCTGTCGACGCCGTGCAGCAGCGCGTCGATTTCGTCCTGGGAAAGAAGGTCGTTGACTGACATGCCGGCGTCCTACTGCATCACGAAGGAGGTGAAATAGACAGCTTCGATCTCGCCGCTGCCGCCCTGATCCTTGAGCAGCTTGTTCAACTGTTTCAGCACCTCTGCCTGCAGCTTCTCCTTGCCGGCACGCGAACGCAGCTCGCTGTCGGGACTGGCGCCCAGCAGGTTGAGCAGATTGTGGCGGATCATCGGGTCGTTGAGTTTGACGAAATCGACGGTCGCCTGATCGCGGGCGACGATCTGGATATCCGCCTGCAGCAGTTTGGCCCGGCTCCCGGGTGGCAGGTTGACCACGAACCCCGGCTCCAGCGGATAATAGATTGGCGGCGCCTCCTCGACCTGCTCGGGCGTCTCCTCTGCGCTCTCTTCGTCGCCGCCACCGAGCAGGAACCAGGCGATCGCTCCGCCCGCAATCAACAGCAGCAGCACTCCAGCTGCAATCAAGATAATCAGTTTCTTCTTGGATCCCGACTCCTGATCAAGTGCGAGATCGAGATCGTCATCCTTATTCTTGGCCACCGCAAATGCTCCCGACACCATGGTTGTTGCCTGTAGTTAGCAATAGCCATGCCATTCGGAATTGGCCACTTTAATTACATACAAAACAGCGGCTTGCAAAATTACATTTAGAGCGCGACAAACAATTGACGTTGGCGAAGTGAATTCCGAGGCAGCTTTCCGGCAGTGAAGTTAGCCAGTAGAATGCCGCTAGACATTATCTGTACGGTAGCGATACCCAGAATATTGACACTGCCGTACCGTCATGGCAGCAGGCGCATTACCAGATCCGCAACCGTTAATTCAGTGATCAGTGAGTGGAGTTTATGAGCAGCGAGACGAGTCAGTGTGTTCTGGTCCTGGATGACGATATCGGGATAAGAGAGAGTCTGATGCTCTTTCTCGAGGACAGCGAGCTCGATGCCGTTGCCGCCGACAACGCGGATGTCGCACTCCGCGCGCTGCAACGACAACCCTGCGATATCGCCATCGTCGATCTCCGTCTGCCGGGCAAGACCGGAGAGGAGTTCATCCTCGAGATCCACCGGCGGTGGCCGGATATACGCTTCATCATCCACACCGGTTCGTCCGACTATCGCATCTCGCCGCAGCTGATGGAGTTGGGAATCAGGGATCAGGACATTTTCATCAAACCGGTCAGCGACCTGCAACGGCTGATCCACGCGGTAACCGAGCTGCGCCAGTTGCCATAGCCGCAGATGCCGCCCCGCGGCGCCCCGACGACCTGGAAACGTCAAGGCAGATAGTCCAGAGCAGAGCAACGTGAGCGCACAGCTTCCACTACATTCACGGATCAAACGGCTGCTGATCTGGTTTTTCGGACTCGCCTTTCTCTTCTCCGCGCTGTTCGTCGTCGGCATCGAGTACCAGAAGCAGAGCGTGCAGTTGAACCGTATCATGCAGGGTCGGGTCAAGGTGGGTCTGATCAGTATCAGACGCCTGCTGGATGCCGACGTTGCCCTGCTCGACCGCTTCGCTGGACTCATCTCCCGCCTCCCTGAGCAGCGGGCCGCGCTATTTGAACAGGAACAGCTGCTCAACGAAGCAGAGCGGCTCTTCTACCTGCTGAGCGCCAGCGGCAAGGTGACGTTGCTGGCCAGCAAACACCGCCATCTGCTCGGGCTCGACTTCTCGCGGCTGGCGCACGTCAAAGCGGGCCGACAAGTCTCCGAGGTCCATCAGTCTCTGATCACCAACCAATCCGTCATCAGTCTGTCGAAATCACTCGCGGACGGCAGCACCCTGGTGATGGAGCGCAACCTTGCCACATTGATCCCGCCCATCGACGCTCTCTCCAAGGGCGAGCTGCTGGCCGAGGAGATACTCTTCATTCTGTCGCGCGACGGCACCGTGGTGCACCACCCCGATCCGGAGCTGGTCAGCGCCCGT
Source organism: Gammaproteobacteria bacterium (assembly GCA_020445335.1). Classification (GTDB taxonomy): domain Bacteria; phylum Pseudomonadota; class Gammaproteobacteria; order Chromatiales; family Chromatiaceae; genus HKST-UBA178. The sequence continues at coordinate 25,520 of JAGRGU010000083.1, read as the reverse complement.
CACAACCTGGGTCTGGAGATCAAGTGGAGTGAGCGCTGGCACCCGTTCGGCCTTGCTCTGTTCCGACTGTACGGCGAATCGTTCGTTGCACATCGCCAGCGTCTGGAAGCCCGGACCGGCTGGAGCGTCATTTACGCGGTACCTGCGAGGCTGCTGATTCTCAGCACGCTCAAAGAGCTCGCCTACCAGTTTCTGCTGCTGCTGGTAATCTTCACAACCCTTTTCAGCGCATTGGCGATCACGCTCAATCGCTACTTCTCGGTTCCGGTGAAATCGATGGTTGCGCATCTCGACCGCTACTCGGCGGAACAGGGCGAACGTGTGATACCCGCAAGCATCAACCATGGCATCGAGGAGTTCGGCAGGATCACCCGCTCGATCAACGACATGGCGACTGCGGTACGAGGTTCGCAGGTCGAACTGCAGGAGAGCAATCTACGCTTCAGGCAGATCGCGGAGAGCATCTACGACGTCTTCTGGCTGGGCGAACTGGTGGCTCCGGGCGAATTCAAAATGCTCTTCGTCAGCCCGGGTTACGAACGATTGTGGAAACGACCGGCGGCGGAGCTCTATGACGAGAACCCTTCGGCCTGGCAGAGTGTCATCCACCCCAACGACCGCGAACGCGTGCAGCAGGCCTTCGCAAGATTTCTCCAGGATCGTGGTTCATTCGACCTGGAGTTCACCCTGCTCCGCGCGGATGGCTCGATCCGTTACGTCGAAAGCCACGCCAACCTGGTCGACAACGACCAGCACCGTGCAGTGCGCGCGGCCGGGACGATACGCGATATCACCGCGCGCGTGACCGCGGCCAGGGAGACCAAGCGCTTGCGCACGCTGCTGGGCGATATCATCAACGCCATGCCGTCGGTGGTCGTCACTGTCGACAAGGAGTGCCACGTGATGCAGTGGAATCACGCGGCGGAACAGTGGAGCGGGAAAACACGTGGCAAGGCGATGGGCGCTTTGTTGTTCGATCTGGTGCCGGGTCTGACCGCGTTGAACATCGATATCCGGCAGGCGGTAGCCGGGGGTCTGCCATACCAATGCAGCAAGATGCCATGGCCGCAGGAAGACGAAAAGCATTTTCTGGATATCACACTCTACCCGCTTCTCGATGAAGAGGTGGATGGTGCCGTGCTGCGGATCGACGATGTCACCCAACGCGTGCGTATGGACGAAACCATGGTGCAAAGCGAAAAGATGCTCTCCGTAGGCGGACTCGCCGCCGGCATGGCGCATGAGATCAACAATCCGCTCGCCGGAATCCTGCAGAACGCGCAGGTGATGCAGCGCAGGCTGTTCGAGGATTTATCACCCAACCTGCGCGTCGCGAAAGAGTGCGGCATCACCCTGCCCGCCATGCGCGAGTATCTCCGCTCGCGCCGCATCGACGAAATCACTGAACACATCAGCGATGCCGCGCGACGAGCAGCGCGCATTGTCGAAAACATGCTCTCCTTCAGCCGCAAGAGCGAGGGCAACAAAAGCGAGGAGGATCTCGCGCTGTTGATGGAGCGTACTCTGGAGTTGGCGGCCAACGACTACGATCTGAAAAAGAACTACGACTTCCGCGACATCCATATCGAGCGTCACTATGTGCAGCCAGCACCGCGGGTATGGTGCGAAGATGGCAAGATCCAGCAGGTGATACTCAATATTCTGAAAAATGCCGCACAGGCGCTGGCAGAGGTGGCTCGTTCGTCGTTGGAGCCCCGATTGGTTCTGCGTATATGGCAGACGCAGAGATACGGAGTGCTCGAGATAGAAGACAATGGACCCGGTATGTCTGAAGCTGTCAGACGGCGTGTGTTCGAACCCTTCTTCACCACCAAGCAGGTCGGTGTGGGTACAGGCCTTGGACTATCGGTCTCCTATTTCATCGTGAACCAGGACCACAATGGCCGCATGAGCGTGGAGTCAACACCGGGCCGGGGCGCCTGTTTCACCATCTTGCTGCCGAAATCGCCGGCATCTCGGCAACCTGCAACGGAGGTGGAAAGATGAAGTCGAAATCGCCGGAAGCCACGGCGGCGCCGGAGCGGCTTTACCGCGGTCCAGCCGCGAATGCCAAACGCATGCTGCTGGTGCTGCTACTGGCAGCGGGCATTACGATGATCTATTTCAGCAGCGGCGAACGCGCGCCGATTCGCATCGGCCTGATGCTCAATCTCTCTGGCCACGGTGGCACCGCCAATGAGTACGTGCGCGAGGGCGCCATGCTGGCGGTCGAGGAGGTCAATCGGCGGGGAGGGGTAAAGGGAAGCGCGCTGCGACTGCTGATCAGAGACGACAAGAACACCGAAGAAGGTATTCGGCAAGCTGCCCGGTCCCTCATAGACGAAGGGGTCATCGCGATTATCGGACCGGTTACTTCGCGCAATGCTCTCATCGCTCATCCCGAGGTGGTCTCCAGGGGTGTGCTGCTTTTCACTCCCTATGCGGCAACGCGTCGGCTCGCCGAAGCGGACGATCTTTTCTTCCGCACCATCGTCGACACCGGCGAGCATGGTAGATGCATGGCGGTACTGCTACGTGAGCGTGGAGCAACGAGAGTTGCCGTCCTCAAGGATATCTCCAATCCCGGATTCGTAGTCGAGTATTTCGAGGAGACGCGTCGCAACCTCGACATCGATTACAACCAGGTCGATATAAGTTCGAAACAGCCGGTCGATTGGGACAGCGTGGTCGCGCGGCTGAAGAGCGCAGCGCCAGATGCAATCCTGCTGATCACCGAGGTGAGCATGACCAGCATCGCAACCCAGAAACTCCGCGCCCAGGGATACACCGGCGCCATTATCGGCACCACCTGGACCCAATCCCCGGATCTGATCCGTTTCGGCGGTAACGCAGTCGAAGGGCTGTCGCTGGTGACCTTCATCGATCCGGACAACCAGCGCCCGGAATATCTGAAGTTTGCCGAGAAGATGCGCCGGCGGTTGGGCCAGTCACCCAGCGCCAGATCCACCCGGGCCTACGAGGCGGTGGACATTATCGCGACAGCGCTGAATCGTGGTGGTGAACCCTCCACAGCGCTACTTCGCGAGCAGCTGCTGAAGGGCTCATTCGAGACGCTTATGGGCAGGGTGGAGTTCAACCGTTTCGGCGATGTCGAACGGCCGATGTACGAAATCGCGGTACGCGAGGGGCGCTTCGTCAAGGTGAGAGAGATCCCTTGATTGCTATGGACGCCGTCGGCAGGACGCTGTCCGGGCTACCGCGAATTGGTGGCACACATGAACAAGCGCCTCGGCGACCCACCCAAGGCCCGCTCGACGGTCGCTGACGAGGCGGTGCAGATCATCGCCGCTGCGCTGCGCAATGTGTCTGCACCGACCAGCGAGGTATTGACCGGGCAGCTGTTGCAGGGAAAGTTTGAGACCCCTGACGGGCGTATTCCAGTTCGACCCCCGGGTTGACGTCGATCGCCCGATCCACGGAGTCAGGGTTGAGAGCGGAACTCTGGTGAACCGCAGAACGTCTTATCCCGTCAGCCTCCGGGCGCTTCCGATGAGTGGGTTATATCTCTGTAACCGGCGCCCCGGGGCGCGGCGCCGGAGCAGCTTGCGGTGCTTCGCCGGGCTCGTCGCCGGAGAGTGATTTCACACCCTCCCAGGCTTCGCGGGTGATCTCCTTGGTTCCCTCCCAGGCTTCGGAGGACTTCTCCCTGGTTGCATCCCAGGCCTCACCGGAGGCCTCTTTGGTGGCCTCCCAGGCCTTGCCCGATTTCTGCTTGGTCGCATCCCAGACCTCGCCCGACTTCTGTTTGGTCGCGTCCCAGGCTTCACCTGACTTCTGCTTGGTTGCATCCCAGGCTTCGCCGGATGCCTCTTTGCCCGCCTCCCAGGCACTGGCGCCGGCCTGTTTGGTATTCTCCCAGGCCTTGCCGCTGTAGGTCTTGGCTCTCTCCCAGGCGGTCGGTGCTCCCTCCTGCGCCATGTCGGACTGCGCCGACAGCGGTGCCCAAATCACCAGAAAAGTGACGACGAGCAAGGTGCGAAACAGTTTGTCCATCATTTTGGCCTCGTACGGATAGCGCCGCGAATAGCTTTCAATTGGGATCGAAATCTGCGTTCAAAGTTCATTTGCGGCACCCCGGTTCCGACCGGTTTCGGCGATCCAGTTCACGCAGGCAGTCAGCGCTGCCTGCAGATTTGCGTGCGCGCCGGCTGAGAGCGTTTCCACGAAGGGCTCGAAACTGTAGCCGCGGATGGCGATCACACTGGCCTCGGTGGTGGCGCTGAAGAGGGTGCGCGCGAGATGGATCAGCGCCTCCGGCGACAGGCTATGAGTGTCGAGTCGGTTAGGCTTGAGTTTCGGCGCCAACGGGTAGTGCCGGTAAGGTGGCGCGGCATCGAGCGAGGCGTCGACGAAGAGGACGCGCGCGAAAGTGCCGATATCCATCGCATCCTCGACGCAGAGCTGATAGTCGACCCTGGTCTCCACGCCCGGTAACCCGAGCCGCTCCAGCTGCTCGATGAAGGCGGGACCGATGCCGTCATCGCCGCGCGCCGGATTACCGTAACCGAGAACCAGCAGCGTCGCTGGCGCGCGCTCAGCTTCGCAGCTTGCGTTCAAGCAGCTCACCCTGTGCGTCATAGAGCTCCACATCGAGCGGCATCTGGCCGAGCGCGTGGGTGGCGCACGAGAGACAGGGGTCGTAGGCGCGCACGGCCACCTCGACCTGGTTGAGCATCCCCTCGGTGATACTCTTGCGGTTCGACAGGTGCGCCTTGGCCACCTGGGTCACGGCGCGGTTCATCGCTTCGTTGTTGTTGGTGGTGGAGACGATCAGATTGCAGAAACTGACCTGATCGTTCTCGTCGACGCGATAGTGGTGGAACAGTGTGCCGCGCGGCGCTTCGATGACACCGATCCCCTCCTCCCGGCGCTCGCCTTTGAGCAGCAATTCATCGCCCTGGAGATCCGGGTCGTTCAGCAGTTCGTCGATCTTTTCGACACAGTGCAGTACCTCGATCATCCGCGCCCAGTGGTAGGCCAGCGACATATGGTTGGGCTGATTATTGGTGCTGGCGCGAAATTCGACATGCGCCTCGTCCGCCAGCGGGGTGTCGATGAAACCTGCGGTGTTCATGCGCGACAACGGACCGACGCGATACCAGCCATCCAGATTGCCACGACGCTTGATGAACGGAAACTTCATATATGACCAGGAGCGCACCTCCTCCATCAGATAGTCGTTGAATTCACGATAGTCGACCTGATCGAAGATGACATTGCCGGAAGCATCGATCGCTCTGAGCACGCCGTGGTAGAGATCCATCGCGCCATCTTCCCGAACCAGCGACATGTGGCTGGAGTTGAAAGCAGCGAAACCGCGGACGGTCTCCATATGTTCCAGCGTGTAACCCCTGGCGATATCGACAGCCTCCTGAGCCCAGCCGCGCATCTGTGCGATATCCTGCAGCAGGTAGTCGCGCTCGGCCGTGCTGAGGTTCTTGTTGACGCCGCCGGGGACCGCGCTGGTGCCATGGATCTTCTTTCCCGCAGTGAGCTTGATCACCTCCTGGCCGAACTTGCGCAGCTTGATCCCCTTCACCGCCAGCTCCGGATGCGCTTCGATGACGCCGAAGATATTGCGTTTGGCAACATCGCTCTCGAAGCCGAACAGCAGATCCGGCGAACTGAGATGGAAGAAGTGGAGCACGTTGCTCTGCAGTATCTGCCCGTAATGCATCAGCCTGCGCAGCTTCTCGGCGGTGGGCGTGAGCCGGTCGACGCCAACGATGCTATCCATCGCTTTCGACGCAGCCAGGTGATGGCTGACCGGGCAGATGCCACAGAGCCGCTGCACGATGACCGGCACCTCCCAGTAGAGCCTGCCGAGAATGAAACGTTCGAAACCGCGAAACTCGACGATGTGCAGACGCGCCTCGTCGACATTGTTGTGGTCGTCCAGATGGATTGTGACCTTGCCGTGACCCTCCACCCGGGTCAACGGATCTATCTCTATTACACGTGTCTTCGCCATGATCCGTTCAGTCCAAATTGGTCAGCCGTCGGCAGCAACCGAGCGCCGCTCAGTCGTACCTGAGGAGTTCGTATGGAAGTTCCACCGGCTTTCCGGCCAGCAGCGCGCTCAGCGTGTACCAGAGGGTATCGCCGGAGGGCGGACAGCCGGGAATCTGGTAGTCCACCTTGACCACCTCCGCCAGTGTATAGACCTTGTCCAGCAGCAGAGGCAGCGCCTCGTCATTGGGAATCCGGTTGCTCGGATTGTAGATCTTGTCGCTGTTGAGGTAGGCCGTCTCCAGGCACTCTCGCAGAGGGTCCTCAGAGTGCATGATCGCATTGCGCATCACCGGAAGTCCGCCCATCACCGCACACTGTCCCACCGCGATCAAAACATCACAATTGCGTCTGAACTCCCGCAACGTGTGCACGTTCTCCTCATTGCAACAACCACCCTCGACCAAGCCGATATCGCAACGCCGGGTGAACTTTTTGAGGTCGTTCAACGGCGAGCGGTCGAACTCGACCGACTGCAGCAGATCCAGCAATCGCTCGTCGATATCCAGCAGTGCCATGTGGCAGCCGAAACAGCCTGCCAGTGAGACGGTGGCGATCCGCTTCTTCATTCCGCCTCCTCCGGATCGACCGCGGCAACGCCGAGCGAGATCGGTTTGTGGTCGAACTGACGCTGGCCGATCGGCGCGAAGAAGCCCTTGCCCTTCTGAATGATACAGCCGACCGGACAGGTCGCCAGATCGATCGCACGATCCGTCAGCTCGACATTGGTCTGCGCCAGCCGGTCGCCGTTGACGCCGACACGTTTGTGGATACCGCGACCGACATACTCGAAAACATGCTTGCCGTCGATATCGCGTGAAGCGCGGATGCAGCGGCCGCAGAATATGCAGCGATTGGTATCGAGCACGATATCGGGGTGCGATGCATCCACTGGCCGCACCGGTTGCAGGTAGGGGTACTTCGTTGCCTGGGTAATGCCGAGCCGATAGCCCATCGCCTGCAGTTCGCAACGACCGCTCGCCTCGCAAATGGGACAGAGGTGGTTGCCTTCGTGGTAGAGCATGCGTACCAGATTGCGCCGATAGCCCTGTATCTCTTCGGTCTCGTTCTCGACCTTGGAGTCCGCGATCGCCGGCTGGGTACAGGCGGAGACCGAACGCCCATTCTGCTTGACCACGCAGACGCGGCAGCTGCCTTGCGGCTCGAGCCCCTCGGTGTCGCACAGACGGGGAATGTAGACACCCGCGGCATCCGCCGCCTGCATGATGGTGTCTCCCTGGACGGCCTTGACCAGCCGCCCGTCGATCTCGAAGGTAAACTCTTTACTCATGCGCGCTCACCTGCTTGTTTTCAGGCATCATCGTAGGTCGGGTCATAGATCATCGAACGGCGCTTGGCCAGACGCCGGGACTCCTCCAGCGCGTGCTGGATATCGAACGAAGGCTCCAGACCGTCGCCGTTGCTTTTCAACAGCGCCGCGTAGACCAGCGGAAAATTGCGTATCGTGGAGATCACCGGATTGGGTGAGGTCAGTCCCAGGCCACAACGACTGGTCATGCTGATGGTCTTGCCCAGCTCCTGCAGGTAGCCCAGATCCTCGGCACCGCAGAGCCCTTTGCGGACTTTCTCGATCCGTTTCTTCAGGAATACGTTACCCACCCGGCAGGGAGTGCAGTAGCCGCAGCTCTCCTCGACGAAAAACTCCAGAAAATGGTCGACGATCTCCAGAATATTGCGATGCAGGGAGAAGACCATCACCGATCCGCCGGTGGGCAGATCCTCGAGACAGAGCCTACGTTCGAACTGGCCGCTATTGATCATCTGGCCGCTCGGTCCGCCCACCTGCACCGCGGCCGCATCCGGCGCCTCCACCAGGTCGAGCAGGTCCTGCACGGTAATGCCGAACGGCAGCTCGTAGACGCCGGGCCGCGCGCAATCACCACTGACGCTGAAAAGTTTGGTGCCGGTGGTGCGGCCGGTACCGAATCCGCCGAACCATGCGCCACCGAGTTCCATGATTCTGGCGGCACAACAGAAGGTCTCGACATTGTCGACAACGGTCGGGTAACCCAGGTAGCCCGACTCGACCGGGAAAGGCGGCCGGTTCTTCGGTTCGCCGCGCAGCCCTTCGCAGGAGCTCAGCAGCGCGCTCTCCTCGCCGCAGATATAGGCCCCGGCCCCCAGCTGGATCCTGATGTCGAAATCGAACCCCTCCCTGCCGGCGATCGTTTCGCCAAGCAGCCCGCGCTCGCGACGCTGCCGCAGCACATCCTCCAGGTAGGCGCGCAGATAGGCATACTCGCCGCGCAGATAGATGATGCCTGCCTCGGCACCGATGACGTAGGCGGCGATGGTCATGCCTTCGACCATCAGATCAGCGCGTTCGGTAAGCAGCACCCGGTCCTTGAAGGTGCCGGGCTCACCCTCGTCCGCGTTGCAGACCACATAACGCCGCTCGGCCGCCGTATCGGCGGCAACGCGCCACTTTCGTGCGGTCGGAAAACCGGCGCCGCCGCGCCCGGTCAAGCCCGACTCGCTCAACTCCGCCAGTAGATCGTCCGGTGTGCGCCGTAGCGCGCTATCGAGTGCGGCGCCGTCGACGATCCCCTCGCACAACAGCACATCACCGCGCTGGCGGATACCGTTCTCAACCTCGGCGCACACCAGTGGATGGGCATTGTTGCCGTCGCCGTAATGCTCGATGAGATCGGAGGGGGCAACGCCGGATTTGAGACGCGCACAGATCGTGCGAACCTTCTCCGGTGTCAGCCTGGTGAGGATCGTCGCGCCGATCATTGCCGCTGGCGCCTGATCGCTCATGCCGAGAAATGGGATGAACTCAAGCGAGAAGCGACCATCCTCCGAGTCGCCGCCGATCGGCGTCTGCAGCTCTTCGCTGAAGATACGGGCCACCTCTTCCGCACCCGCATGGCGATCGACAATATCGTTGCTGACCCGGATGACGATCTCGCCCTGACGGTGGGCGGAGAAAAAAGCGTAGAAGCTGACCATCCCCTCCACTTCGACCCGAGTGATACTCAACCGTTGCGCGACAGCCTCCATGAGCGGAGCTTCGATGCCGTTCAACTCCGCCTGGATATCGAGCAGGATATCCATCAACCTCGAGCGATCGAATTGGTAGCGGCGACACACCTGGTCGATGAAGGCAACGCGCTCCTGGTCGTTCATGGGTTGTTTCACAGCCATGGATATTGGCCTCTGGATCCGTCAACGGGCATTGTTTGGAGTGTTGATGGTGTACCCGGCCGGCTACAGCGACAACCCAATCCCGAGATCCTTCTGACCAGGGTCAAGCGGAGCTCCCGATGCAACCTGACTCGCGTTCGAAATCTAGTCCAAAGCCACCGAAATTCAACCGGGGAAGAGGCGCTGTAATAAAAAGTTCACTTCAGCGAGGAGAAAGACGAGGCAGAGCAGGAGCGGATCCGGAGTCTCGGAAGAGCCATGCAGATGACTGCCGCTGAGGCGATAGGCATGCAAACGGAGGGGTATGGCGTCACTCAAGGTCGTCCAGCAGTCTGCCGCCAGGCCAGGCGGAAATGACCGCCTGCACCAGGGTCGCCAAAGGTATCGCGAAGAACACCCCCCAAAACCCCCACAGGCCACCGAAGACAAGAATGGCGACGATGATGGCCACGGGATGGAGATTGACCGCTTCCGAGAAGAGCAGCGGCACCAGAACATTTCCGTCCAGTATCTGGATCACGAAATAGGCGATTGTCAGATAGATGAAGTCTGCGCTCCAACCCCACTGAAACCAGGCGATCAGGATCACCGGAAAGGTGACCACCGCGGCGCCGATGTAGGGAATGATCACCGACAGCCCGACCAGCACACCGAGCAGTACCGCGTACTCCAGTCCCATAAGGCTGAAGGTCAGGGAACTAACCCCCCAGACAATGATGATCTCCCAGAACTTGCCGCGTACGTAGTTGGCGATCTGTCGATCCATATCTGCCCAGACCGCGTCGGCCATGCTCCGGTCACGCGGCAGAAAGCCGCTCAGATAGTCGATGATCAGCTGCTTGTCCTTGAGAAAGAAGAAGACCAGCAACGGCATCAGAATCAGATAGACCAGCACCGTTATCACGCCGACAACCGACGAGAACGAGATCGACAACACCTGTTGCCCCAACTCCGCGATCTCCTGGCGGATGACACCGATGATCTCCTGCACCTGCTCGGGTGAGATGAAATCGGGATAGCTCTGTGGCAGCTGCATCAGCAGTCGCTGCCCTTCGGTGATCATCGCCGGAATCTGTTGAAAGAGCTGAGTGACCTGCCGCGACAACTGTGGCATCAGTACGAAAAGGAGCAGCGTCACGAACATCAGAAAACCGAGGTAGACCACCAGCACGGCACCCAGGCGTGGTACGCCTTTCACTTCGAAGCGTGCCACTACCCCTTCCAGCAGGTAGGCGATCACCAGGCTCGCCAGTACTGGCGCCAGCATATCGCCCATGGTCAGTACCACGGCGAAGAAGATAAGTAGAAATACCGTCAGAAAGGCAACTTCGGGATCTGAAAAGTAGCGTTTGAACCATCGGGTGAGATACTGCATCGGGCAGACTCCGTGTCAGGCTTCAGCCGCTGCCGGCGAGGTATTTCTTGTAGTGGTTGTCAAACAGTGCTTCCAGATCGTCGATGATCTCGTGTGCGTTTCGGCCATGCATGATATGCGCCGACATCAGCGACGAGGTCTCGGTCAGCAGATCTGCACGATCGATCATGGGGTATGTCTCCGAGAGTCGTTTTATCGCGCCGATGACCGACTCTTTACGCGGTCGCGGTATCGATCTCGGAGTCCGCGGCGCTGCATCGCCCTGCTGCGGTTCCTGCCCGGAGCCTTCGTTACGTTCCGCCAGAAACTCCGCAAACGCCTGTAGCGTCTCGCGTCCCTTTTGGTCCAGCCGCTGGTAGCACTCCAGTAACGCTCGCTGATCCGCGGGCAGCTTTACTTTCGGGGGCAGCACCGTCAGATTTCGCCGGGATGCTCTCTGCAGTAATCCTGTGCAAAAACCAGCAGCTCATCCATCACCCGCATGCGGAATTTCTGTTTCTGATGCACGAACGAGAAAGGTCGTTCCAGCGGCGGATCCAGATTTATCGCCACCAGCGTCCCGAGCTTGAGCTCCTTCTGCACGGTCGCCGCGGAGACCACCGAGATGCCCATGCCCGCTTCCACCGCGCCTTTAACCGCTTCCGGGCTCCCCAGTTCCATTGAGATACTGAGCAGATCGGCGTTGCTGCCGACCGACTCCATGTACTCATTGATGACCTCGCGCGTACCGGAGCCCTCTTCACGGCAGATGAACGGGTAGTTCAACAGATCCTTATAGGTGAACTGCTCACGTTCCGCCTCCGCGTGATCCGGAGGCAGAATCGCCACCAGATGATCGGCGCGACAACGTTCCAACACCAGATTCTTGTTGGCCACCGGAGCCTCGACGACGCCGAGGTCGATGGTGTTGTTCTCCACCATCGAGACGATGCCTTCGGTGTTGGAGACCTTCAGGTGAATATTGATGTCCGGGTAACGTTTTTTGAAATCTCCGAGCAGCGCTGGCAGCATATACTCGGCGATCGTGGTGCTCGCCCCCATCGTCAGCGAGCCGCTCACCTCGCCGGTCATCTCCCTGACCGCATTTTCCATCTCGTTATAGAGCAGAAAAATCTTGTCGGCATAACCGTACACCCGGTGGCCTGCCTCGGTGAGACTGATGCGATTGTGGGTGCGATCGAACAGGCGGGTGTTGAAATACTCCTCGAGCTGACGGACCTGAAAGGTGACAGCCGGTTGGGTCATGTGTAAGGATTCTGCAGCCTTGGTGAAACTCAACAGGCGTGCGACGGTAAAGAACACTTGCAGTCTTCTGTCTGCCATAACGCTTTCCGCTTTTTCACTCGGGGAGAGATAAGCTCGTTTTATATCATAGTTTGCTAAATAAAAGCCATATCGTTAAAAGGAGCGCAGGCTTTTGTTATTACTGTGATTATTGTGATTTCAACGCTAAGGTGTTAGATTCCCACAAGAAAATAGTGTATCCAGTTTGACAGACCAACAATCGAGAGCCAGGCAAGGCCGCGGCTATATTAACGGGGGATTCAATGAAAAAAAGAGTGTTGTTCACCGCGATGGCTATCGCTTCGACGCAGACTATGGGCGCCGCCTACAAAATTCCGGAGCAATCGGTCAACTCCACTGCGCTTGCCGGTGCCTATATCGCCAACGCCCGGGGGGCGGACGCCAACTATTACAACCCGGCGGCGATGGTGCTAAATGAGAATGGCGCAGAGATCGAAGGTGATCTGACCGTTATCCACCTGACCGGCATCGACATGGACAACGCCCTGACCGGCAAGGATGAAACCGAGAAAGAGCTTTTTCTGATCCCAACTTTTCATTACATCAGCCCGATCGTCAACGATACGCGCTTCGGACTCTCCGTAGTCGCACCGGCTGGCCTCAGCAAGCGCTGGAAAGGCTTCAACAAGGCGTTTGCCGAAGAGTTCACCCTGAAGACGGTCGAATTCAATCCCAACGTCGCCTATAAAATCAGCGACACCGTCGCCGTCGGTGCCGGCCTGCGCGTCGTCTACAGCGAGGGTGTCGTCAAGAGCACCGCTGCCGCGAGCCGCGATCTGGAAGGAGACTCCTGGGATCTCGGCATGAACTTCGCCATCCACTACCGCCCCACCGAACAGCTCAACCTGAGCGCGACCTACCGCTCCAAGATCGATCTCACCGTCACCGGCAATGCGGAACTGACACATGCCCTGCTTCCGGACTACGATGGCGGCGCATCGGTGACCATCCCGATTCCGGCGGCGCTCAATCTGGCGGCCGCTTATACCTTCGACCGCACCACCGTGGAACTGGTCTACGAGAGAACCCGTTGGGCGGCCTACAAAGAGCTCGATTTCGACTACAGCAGCCCATTCCATCCCGGCTTCGCCCCATTCGACGCACCGATCGAGAAGAGCTGGAAGGATACCAATACCTATCGCATCGGCATTACCCACAAGCTGGACAGCCGCTGGACGCTGATGGGTGGATTCGCCTATGACGAGAGTCCGGTCGATGCCGAGTTCGCCGGTTACGAACTCCCGGATTCCGATGCGAAAATCTACTCGCTGGGCGCACGTTACCAGTACTCGGACAAGCTCAATGTCGGCTTCGGGTTGCTGTACGACACGAAGAAGACGTTGAAGATAGATCCAGGGGAGAACACCGGCTCGTCCGGCACGCTCAGTGGTGGTGCCGAGTTCGAGAATGCAACCGCCTGGCTCTTGACAATGGGATTTAACTATAAATTCTAATTAATTGATTTAGTAATAAAAAAGCCGTCACCTAAAAAGGTGACGGCTTTTTTAATTCCGGCGTTAGGAACGCCTGTCGTCAGCGTTCAGATATAGAGGCAGATATCCGACTCGCCCGCGAATTCGAAGAATCTCGCGGCACCGGCGAACTCGATACCGTCGATGAAATCGGACGGATTCATGTCGAACAGGTCCACCGTCATCTGACAGGCGATCAATCTTACTTCAGCCTCCTGACAAAGTTCGCGAAGCTCATCCAGCCCCGCCACACCCTTGTCTGCCATCTTCTTCTTCATCATGTAGGTCATCATGGACTGCATGCCGGGTAGCGCAGTCAGCGCAACCGGGAACCACTTGTCCATACCCATCGGCATCGGCATACCCGGGTTACCCAACGGCGTAACTTCGAGTGACAGATTTTTCTTCAGCAGCTGCAAGCCGTAAAAAGTGAAGAAAATTTCGGTTTCATAACCGAGCGCGGATGCGGTTGATGCCAATATGAAGGGGGGATAAGCCCAATCCAGCGACCCCTTCGTGGCGATAATGGCTAACTTTTTCTCTTCCATCCGAATCTCCTCCCAACTCTTAATTAGTTTAACGACAGGATAGATTCCAGATCACTGAGCAATTTATGCCTTTTTGATCAGGAAGTGGAACTTACCACCCTCTTCTTTGGACTCCATCAGCTCATTGCCGGTCTGCTTGGCAAACGCTTCGAAATCCTTAACCGAGCCGGGATCCGTGGCGATGATATGCAGCACCTGGCCCGCTTCCAAACCCGCCAGGCTCTTTTTCGCGCGCAGAATCGGCAGAGGACAGTTCAACCCGCTGGCATCCAGTTCTTGATCAAAATCAGCCATATTTTCTCTCCAAAGAAGTTGTTGGTATGTAATTCAGATTGACCTTATATTCTAACTATCCGTGAAACGCAAGTCACATAGCGGTAACATGGACAGCCCCTATCCGCATGGAAGAGGGACCGGCCGGAGGTTATCCGTAGGCGACGATATCAAACCTGTTCCTGGCCCAATCGATGATTCCACCCTTCAGATTGACCACGTTGCTGAAGCCCTGCTGCATCAGGTAGAGACAGGCGTGGTAGGAGCGCGCGCCACTGCGACAATAGAGCACGATCTCCCGGTCTTTCGGAAACTCGCTCATGCGCAGAGGTATCAGATGCATGGGCAGATGCGACGAGTTGGGCAACATGCCGTGCACCACCTCAGCTTCGCTACGGATGTCCAATAGGACTATCTGCTCATCGTTGGACAGCTTTTTCTCCAATTCTACGGATTCGATCTCTTTGACCACGTGCGCTCCGGATACCGCAACCGATACAATAAACTAACTTTTCAGTATATTATGATGTTGTTATTATTGACAAGTTCAACACACGGGAAAATGCCATTTTCCGGTATCGCGTCAGCATGCTAGAGTGCCCGCTCCAGGCATGCGAACCCGACTAGGGAGAGCGTTTTTCTGGTTTGTATTTCACTATATATATCATCTATATAACATGGACTTTTTACCTATTTTCCTAAATATCAGAGAGCGCCATTGCCTGGTGGTCGGAGGCGGTGAAGTCGCCTCCCGCAAGGTCGCGCTGCTGAACAAGGCCGGGGCGAGAATCACGGTCGTTTCACCCGATATATGCCCGACGCTGACGCGGATGGCACAAGCCGCGGAGATAATCCATCTGCAGCGGACCTACCAGCGTTCCGATTTGGAAAATGCCAGACTGGTGATCGCCGCCACCAACGACAAGGCGCTGAATCGACAGGTTTCCGAACAGGCGGACGCGGCGCGCATCCCGGTCAATGTCGTCGACCAACCGGAGCTCTGCTCCTTCATAGTCCCATCCATCGTCGATCGGTCGCCGGTGGTGGCCGCCGTCTCCACCGGCGGCGCTTCGCCGGTGCTCGCAAGATTGATACGCGCGCGTCTGGAAACCCTCATTCCCGCCGGTTATGGTCGCCTCGCGGAGTTGGCGGACCGTTTCAGGGAGCGGGTCAAGGAACGTTTCGCCAACCCCTCCGATCGCCGCGGTTTCTGGGAGAGGGTATTGGAGGGGGGGGTCGCCGAGCGTGTTTTTTCGGGTCACATGGCAGAGGCCGATGCGGCCATGGAGAAGGCGCTGAACGAAGGGACGGGAGAGTCGCGGATCGGCGAGGTCTATCTGGTAGGGGGCGGTCCGGGCGATCCGGACCTGATCTCTTTTCGCGCGCTGCGCCTGATGCAGCGCGCCGACGTCGTGGTCTATGACCGCCTGGTTGCGCAGCCGGTATTGGAGATGACACGCAAGGACGCCGAGCGCGTTTATGTGGGCAAAGAGCGCGACCACCACGCAATGCGACAGGAAGAGATCAACCAGCTGCTGGTGCGCCTGGCGAAAGAGGGGAAACGGGTGGTGCGTCTGAAGGGGGGCGATCCCTTCATCTTCGGTCGCGGCGGCGAGGAGATCGATACGCTTTCGGAAGAGGGCGTCCCGTTCCAGGTCGTGCCGGCTGTCACAGCAGCTTCCGGTTGTGCGGCCTACGCCGGCATACCGCTGACCCACCGCGACCATGCACAGTCTGTAACCTTCGTCACCGGCCACCTGAAAGATGGCACGATGAACCTGAACTGGAGCCAACTGGCGCAGCCCAGTCAGACGATCGTCTTCTACATGGGGTTGCTGGGGCTGCCGGTCATCACCAAGCAGCTGGTCGCCCATGGCGTTTCCGCAGAGATGCCGGTCGCGCTCGTGCAGCAGGGCACCACCGAGAATCAGCGTGTCTTCACCGGAACCCTGTCCAGCATCCAGCAGATTGTCGAACGCGAAAAGCCCAAACCGCCGACACTGATCATCGTCGGCGAAGTGGTTCGGCTGCAGGAGAAGCTTAGCTGGTACAAAACCCCGCCCCATCCCGAACAGGGTGCCACTTCGCCGATAGACGGACAGTAACAGTCGCGCCTTCCTTCCGCCACTAACTGCAGGGATTCAAACCCATGAATAGTGTCATCACCCACCTCCGCAACGCACCCCGACTGCCCGCACCACTGGCGCTACCGCTGTCGATCATCCCTACACGGTTCAACAGCGAGGTCCTCGCAAGAATCCTGAATCATCTGTTCGAACCCGATCTGGCGGACGGCGAACTCGATTTTCTTGAGGGGAAGCAGATGCTGATTACAGTCGCGGATGCCAGGCTCAGCTACCGCCTGACACTGCGCAACGGGCGAATCGCGGCGGTCAGGGGTGAGCAGGCGGACGATCTGAGCATCGAGGGCAGTTTGTACGATTTTCTGCTGCTGGCTACGCGTCGTGAAGATACCGACACCCTGTTTTTCAATCGTCGCCTCAAGCTCGGCGGCGATACGGAACTGGGGCTCTACGTGAAGAATTTTCTCGACGCGATGGATATCGAGGCGCGCATGGGCGCGGTGCTCAAACTGTTGAACGGTGCGACATCCCTGATCGGCCGTTTCGCCTGACCGCCAGCGACAACCTCAGCCGAGGTTGCCGGCCTGCGGCGCCACCTGCCGCATCCCCGCGTCGCCATACCAATAGCCGTCGCAGGGACCGACCGGCATGAGGTCATTTAGCAGCGCCGCACCCTCTTCCGGATCAGTTTCACCTTTCAGGCAATCCGCAAATATCTGTACTATCCGGTCGTTGTGCTGCGCCTGGGGACTGATGCGGATAACGTCGACACCGAGTTCGCGGATACGCGGCAGCTCGGCCAGCAGATTGCAGGTCTGCGCCGATTGGGTCTGAATTCCGTTCAGAACCAGGAAACGAGTATCGTCCTGGGCGGTCAGCGTCAGACCATCAGGGTAGTCAAGACAGCGGTAGCGGCAGTCGTCCTTGGGCAGATTGTGAGCACGCGCGGTGAAACAGCGGGCTGAATAGGCCAGCGGCAGACGGCCGTAGACCAACAGCTCGGTCTCGACTCCCGGCGGCAGTTCCCGCTGCATGTCTGCCAGCGTCTCTGCCGATAGCTCCAGCGGGTAGACCCAGCGCATCAGTCCTGCACCGGCCAACACCCGCAGAGTGCGGGTGTTGTAGATGTTGACGCTGTGCCCGGCGACGAACGGACGACCCTGCATCAACTGCACCGCGCCCATGTCGTTGGCTTCGACCAGATAGTCGCCGTTGTCGCAAATCCTCCGTAGGCGTTTTATTTCAGACTCCGCCTCCAGCAGCGCCATCGTCGACAGCACCACCTGTTTCCCCGCATCCGTCAGCAGGCTGGCCAGCTCGAGCCAATCTTCGCCGTGCATCTGGGCGCGCTTGGCGCACACGGTTTCGCCCAGATAGACGATATCGACGGGCAGCTCCGCTGCTTTCCGGTAGAACTCGTTGACTTGCTCCTTAGGCCAGAAGTAGAGCAGTGGGCCGAGCGATAGCTTCATGGTGTTTGTCATTGCCGGCGACGGATCTTTCGCAGTTCGGTTACTGCCAGGGACGCGAATAGGCGCCAAGCGTAGTCTGCGTACCTTCTGAAACCTTGCCAAGCTCCGCCATCCAGCCGGCATCCGGCCGGTAGTTCTGCGGGTCGCGGGCGCTCGCGTCGAGCGCCGCCCGCCAGACACGGGTCACCTGTGCGACATAGACCGGACTGCGCTGACGCCCTTCGATCTTTATCGCCGCGACCCCCGCCCGGTGCAGTGCCGGAAGCAGCTCCAGGGTATTGAGGCTGGTTGGCTCTTCGAGGGCATGGTAGGTGTGGCCGCCGACACAGAAGCTACCCTTGCAGAGCGTTGGATAGCCCGCATTCTCTCCCTTGCGATAGCTGTCGATCAGCACCCCGCCCAGCCGTGTCTCGAGGCGGTCCGCCGTCTCCCGCCATTCGACGTGGCTGGCCGGTGAGCAGGCGCCGAAGGTATTCGGCGATTGGCCGGTCGCGTATGACGATAGAATGCAGCGTCCCTCCACCATCACGCAGAGGCTGCCGAAACCGAACACCTCGATCTCCACTGGACTGTGCTCGATCACATGCTCCACCTGACCCAGCGACAAGACCCGGGGCAGTACCGCACGTCTGATATTGAAACGCTCCTGATAGAAGCGCAACGCCTCGTAGTTGGTCGCCGATCCCTGTACCGACAGGTGTAGTTTCAACTCGGGGTAGCGTTCGCTGGCGTAGTCCAGCACGCCGATATCCGCCGCGATCATCGCATCCAAACCCAACTCCGCCGCCCGATCGACCGCCGTCTGCCAGCGTCGCCAGCCGCTTGGTTGCGGGTATGTGTTGAGCGCCAGGAAAACCCTGACGCCGCGTTGCCGCGCATAACGGATCCCTTCCGCCATTTTATCCGGACCGAAATTAAGGCCGGCGAAATGACGCGCATTGGTATCGTCCTTGAAGCCGAAGTAGACCGCGTTTGCGCCATTGTCCACCGCTGCCTTCAGTGACGGAAGATTACCCGCGGGACAGACCAGATCCATGTTGTGCTCTCACAGTTTCGGAATGTGCGTCGGTCGGTCGCACGGTGCCGTTGTGGGCGCCCCGACTTCAACCTCTACAACAGACCCGGCAGCTTCCCACAAGCGGGTGGCATGGTAATTGACCGGTGTCAATCGCGCGACCACCGCGAGGCGGCCGGCCGAACATCACCGCGGGCATTGATCTTTGGGCTTCGGCCTATGTTAATCTAGCCACCCGATACGGACCGGTTGTAAACGCGCGAGATGGCATCCCGATCCCCAGACAAGCCAATCGACAAACAGCAGCTCGTTGCCCAGCTGCGCACGATCCTCTCTTCTGCTTCGATCATTCACGAAACCGAAGCGCTGCGCCCCTACGAGTGTGACGGGCTTTCAGCCTATCGCCAGATCCCTTTGGTCGTCGTATTGCCGGAGACCGAAGCGCAGGTGTTAAAGATCATGCAGCTCTGCCATCGGCGCAATATCCCGGTGGTCGCGCGCGGCGCAGCCACTGGACTCTCCGGCGGTGCACTGCCGCTGGCGGACGGCGTGCTGCTGAGCCTGGCCAAATTCAATCGCATCCTCGACCTCGATCCGCTCGACCGCAGCGCGCGGGTGCAACCTGGAGTCCGCAATCTGGCGATTTCCGAAGCCGCTGCCGGCCACGGCCTCTACTATGCACCGGACCCATCTTCCCAGATCGCCTGCACCATCGGGGGCAATGTGGCGGAGAACTCAGGCGGCGTACACTGCCTCAAATACGGCTTGACGGTGCACAATATCCTGCAACTGAAAGTGGTGATGGCGGACGGTGAACTGGTCACCATCGGCAGTGAGGCATTGGACACTGCGGGCTACGACCTGCTGGCGCTGATGACAGGGTCGGAGGGTATGCTCGGTATCGTCACCGAAGTCACCGTCAGGCTTTTGCCCACCCCACAGCGGGCGCAGGTGATGCTGGCCGCGTTCGACGACGTGGAAACGGCGGCCGATGCGGTTGGCGCACTGATCGCCGCCGGCATCATACCTGCCGGCCTGGAGATGATGGATGGCCTCGCGCTGCGGGCAGCAGAGGATTTCGTCCACGCCGGCTATCCGACCGACGCGGCGGCGATTCTGCTGTGCGAGGTGGACGGCACCAATGAAGAGGTATCGGCGGCGACGATGCGGGTACGCAAGCTGCTGCTGGCGCAGGGAGCGCGCGAAGTCCGTACCGCCAAGACCGAAGCGGAGCGCATCACCTTCTGGAAAGGGCGCAAGAACGCGTTTCCCGCAGTCGGCAGAATCGCACCCGACTACTACTGCATGGACGGCACCGTCCCACGCAAACGACTGGGTGAAGTGCTGACCACTATCAGCGGTCTGTCGGAACGGTACCAGCTGCCGGTCGCAAACGTGTTTCATGCCGGCGACGGCAATCTGCATCCGTTGATCCTTTATGATGCGAACCAGCCCGGAGAGTTGCAGCGGGCCGAAGATCTGGGTGCCGATATCCTCGAGCTTTGCGTACGCGTCGGCGGCACCATCACCGGTGAGCACGGCGTCGGACACGAAAAGATGCAGCAGATGTGTGTACAGTTCAGCGCCGCGGAGCTGAATCAGTTTCGCGCCCTGAAAGCGGCTTTCGATCCGCAGGCGCTGCTCAATCCAGGCAAAGCAATACCGTTGCCGCGCCACTGCTCCGAGTACAGGTCTCTGGGCGGGGAGCTGTTGACAAGGCCGGGCGCGCGGCAAGAGGCCTCCAATTGATCGCGGATAACGATATCCTTGAGAGCCTGCAGCAGCAGGTGCAGGAGGCCGCTGCTCGCAACACCCCCCTGAGGCTGGTCGGCGGCGACAGCAAGTCGTTTCTCGGCAACTCTGACAACGGCGAGCCGCTGTCGCTTGCAGCGCACAGGGGCATAGTCAATTACGAACCGAAAGAG
The DNA here is from genome assembly GCA_020445335.1 of Gammaproteobacteria bacterium. Taxonomy (GTDB): domain Bacteria; phylum Pseudomonadota; class Gammaproteobacteria; order Chromatiales; family Chromatiaceae; genus HKST-UBA178. The sequence goes on along the minus strand of JAGRGU010000083.1, from coordinate 4,853 downwards.
CTGGTAATCACCGCCCGCGCCGGCACACCGCTGCGTGACATCGAACTCACGCTTGCCGCGCAGCAACAACGACTCGCCTTCGAGCCGCCGCACTTCGGTGACGGCGCCACACTGGGCGGCACCATAGCCTGCGGTCTTTCCGGACCCGCCCGCCCCTATGCCGGATCGGCGCGCGATTTCGTGCTCGGCGTGCGTATGCTCAACGGTCGCGGCGAGAATCTGCGCTTCGGTGGCGAAGTGATGAAGAATGTCGCCGGTTACGACGTCTCACGCCTGATGTGTGGCGCAATGGGAACACTCGGCGTGCTGTTGGAGATCAGCCTCAAGGTGTTGCCCGGACCGGAACGCGAAATCACGCTGGTACAGGAACGCACGCCGGAAGAGGCGATTCGTGTCGTCAATGCCTGGGCTGCCCGCCCGATACCGCTCACGGCGAGCTGCTACGACGGGCTCCACCTGTACGTGCGCATTTCTGGCGTGGCCGAGGCGGTAGCCGCCGGCAGGGATCTGGTGGGAGGTACCGAACTGCCGGACAGCGATACCATCTGGCAGGACATCCGCGAGCATCGGCACGCCTTTTTCGACAGCACCCGACCACTGTGGCGTCTCTCGCTGCCGCCACGGACTGCGCCGCTGGCACTGCCTGGAAAAGAGCTGATTGACTGGGGCGGTGCCCAGCGCTGGCTGCTGAGCGATGCACCTGGTACCTCGATCAGACGAATCGTCGCCGAGCACGGCGGTCATGCAACACTGTTTCGCCGTGGTGTCGAACACGAACGCTTCCATCCGTTATCCGATGCGCTGCTGAAGCTGCATCAGCGGCTCAAGCAGGCTTTCGATCCCGTCGCCATTCTCAACCCCGGCAGGCTCTATCCGGATTTCTGATGCAGACCACTCTCAGCCAAACCTTCCTCAACACGCCCGAAGGTGCCGAAGCGGACCGGATACTGCGCAGCTGCGTGCATTGCGGTTTCTGTACCGCCACCTGCCCCACCTATCAGCTGCAGGGGGACGAACTCGATGGACCGCGCGGGCGCATCTATCTCATCAAACAGCTTCTCGAAGGCGAGAAAGCGGGACTATTGACTCAACGCCACCTAGACCGCTGCCTGCTCTGCCGGGCGTGCGAAACCACCTGTCCCTCCGGCGTCGACTACCATCGGTTGCTGGATATCGGCCGCCGTCATCTGGAGCAGCGCCGGATCCGACCACTGCGTCAACGAGTCATGCACCTGGCGCTGAGGCAGGTGCTTCCCTACCGCAAGCGCTTCGGGGCGCTGCTGCGACTGGGGCAGCAGCTGCGTCCACTGCTGCCGCGGAGAGTGCAGGAGAAACTGCCCTCACGGCAGGCGCCCAGCCCTTTCGTCGCAGGCGCGCACCCGCGCCGGGTCATCCTGCTGCAGGGTTGCGTCCAGGATGCCGCCGCACCCAATACCGACCGGGCGGCCAGACGGGTGCTGGACCGGCTTGGCATCACGCTGGTGAGCGCCGAAAGCCAAGGTTGCTGCGGCGCGATGAGCCAGCATCTCGGCGCAGGCAAGGAGGCGCTAACCTTCATTCGGCGCAACATCGACGCCTGGTGGCCGTTGCTCGAAGAGGGTGCCGAAGCGATTCTGGTCACTGCCAGTGGCTGCGGCAGCACGGTGAAAGAGTATGGCTGGCTATTGCGCGACGACCCGGAATACGCCGCCAAGGCGGAACGCGTCGCGGCGCTGACCCGCGATCTCTCCGAACTGCTCGATGCAGAGCCGCTCGACAGGCTGGATCTGCGTGTCGAACCGCAAACGGTCAGCTACCACTCGCCCTGCTCGCTGCAGCATGGTCAACAGCTTCCGGGTCTGGTGGAAGGGATACTGGAGCGGTTCGGATTCCAACTGACGCGCGTGAACGACAGCCATCTCTGTTGCGGTTCCGCGGGAACCTACTCGCTGCTGCAGCCGGATCTTTCCGCACGACTGCTGGCAAACAAGCTGGCCGCGCTGCAGGCAGGGCGTCCAGTTGTCATTGCCACCGCCAACATCGGTTGCCAGCTGCATCTGGCAAGCGCAACGGAGCTGCCGGTCAAGCACTGGATCGAGTTGGTGGATGAGGCGTTGAAAGACTAGGGTCAGGCGCCGGAAGTGCTCAATCCGGGCGCAGCCAGCGCAAACCGATCATTGCAAAGTTGCCGCCGGCGATCGCGCCACCGGCAATGGCACTGGTGATGCACGCCAGTATCTCTCCAAAACTGCCGTTCTGGGATTGCACGGTCACCGCATCGACCGCATTCAGTAGCGCACCCTGTATTTTCCAGACGCTGCCGGCCACAATCACGGCCAGCAGACCGGCGACGATCGCCCCCACCAGCGGCAATGGCAACTTGCACTGCAGATTGTCCACAACTTTGAACATCCAGAAGATGTAGAAGGTGCCGGTCAGTGGCGCCAGGATGCCGGCAACGAGGAAGTCATTGACGTTAATGCCTAGCGAAGTGACGGACCATATCAGTGCTCCGGCCATGCCTCCCGACACCAGACCGGTCAACGATTTCATCAAGGCTCCACTTACCGCCGGGCGCAAAGTGCCGTAGATGAAGCCCACCACGATGCCGCAAAACGCCGCAAGAGTCGCCAGATGCTGGATATCCGCCTCGGCGATAGCGAGCAGATAGGTGACACCGGAGAAGAGACCCGCCAGCGTCCCGAGCACGGCGACGCGGATGGAACCGTAGAAAGCGGCGCCGACAGCGCCAGCCAGCGCGGCAGCGGCTATCACGGCGATCCCGGCGTAACCGAGGGAGCTGATGAGCTCCTTGAAACCGATGAAGAGACCGCCGTAGATTCCGCCGATGAGCCCCCAGATGATCGATCTCACCACAACTTCTTCGAATCTACCTGGGACTACTGCAGACATGCGCGCTAGGATAGTGAATTGACCCCGAGAATACTATGGATAGCGGCTCCGATTTCGGCCGCTTGACTGCGCGAAATCAACTAACGTCGAGGATCAGCTGTGGCAAGGTAGCCCCCTTGCGACTGTCCAGATGGACTTTACGGCAGTCGCCAGACCCGGCTATCTTGCGCCCTTACCAACCACCATAATCACTCCATCATGCGGAAATATCATCACCGGATTCTCGTCCCCTGGCTGCTGTTGCTGTTCGCCCTGCCCGCCTTCTGCCGAGATCAACCCTTCGAATCAGGACAGCGGGCCTACGCAGCAGGCCACTTCGCAGAGGCGTTCCTGGCATTCAAGGAGGCTGCGGAAGCGGGCGACGATCGCGCATTTGGACGACTGGGGGGAATGTATCTCTACGCAGTCGGCACCGATCGCAGCTTCGACCGTGCCTATCTCTGGTTTACCCTCGCCCGGGTCAGCGGCGACAGATATGCCGAAGGTTTTCAACGCACCGCGGCGTCGATGCTGAAGCCGCTCAGAATCGGCGAATTGCAGGAGGAAGCGGAGTATCTCAGGCAACGACTGGGGAAAGCACCCAGGTAAAAGAGATCGGAACGGGCCAGGCCCCCATCCAGACCGCCCGCTGCGATGCGATCAGACCGTGCGCAGCGTCTCCGCACCGGCAACCACCATCGATAGCATCGCAAAATCGACCGACGAGCGTGCCTTGAACTCGGCAAGTATTTCGCCGTGTCGCTGGAAGGCAGCCTGGTTCGCCGCCCGCCACTGTTCGATCATCTTGCCAGCCTTCTTGTAAGATCGGGTTGTCCTCAATACATGCGCAGCGATCTCGCGTTGATGGTTGTCCAGCATTTCGCGCAGTCGTGTGCGCGCCAGATCATGCCAGTGGGTATGGATGTGGAGTTTGTCGATCTGCGCATGCAGCCAGTGGAAATCCAGTTCCTTGCCAAGTTGGTAATAAACCGCGGCAACGTCGAGAATCTCCCTCCCGCTGTCACGCGCGATCTCGACCAGATCCAGCGCTGATGCCAGCGGCAGCAATACCCCTACCCGCCGCGCCAGTTCCTGCTCCACCCCGCTTTGGGTCAGCGTCTTAACCTGCCGGTTCAGCGCCAACCGATCCGGCGCGCTCAAGGGTTTGGGCATCTGCTCGGTCAGTTCGGCGACGCCCCGCCGAAAATGCCCGATCACGGTCGCGATCTCCAGATCGTTCGGACGATAGCGCAGCAGCCAGGTGACAGTACGGCGCAGCAGCGTCGTCACTGCGTACATCATCTCCATCTGCACGCTCGCCGAAACCATGTTGTCGAGACCCTCGATATCACTCCAGATTCGATCGATGTCGAATATTACACAGACGGAGACGAAGGCTCGCGTGAGGCTGTCGATATTGGCACCCACCTCCTCGCGCACCCGGAAACCGAATCCTGGTCCCATATGGTCGACGATTCGATTGGTCAGGTAGGTAGCGGTGATCTCCCGCAGCAGGCGATGGGCAGAGATTTCGTCCGGAAAACGCTCGACCAAAACCCGTGGGAAGTAGCCCGCCATCTCCGCCCGAAGGTAGGAATCGTGCGAAATATCGGAGTCGATCAGCGCATCGTAATAGTTCATTTTGCTATAGGCATGCAGCACCGCAATCTCGGGTTTGGTGAGGCCCCGCTGATTGGCCTGCCGCTCTGCGATCATCTTGGCGTCGGGCAGATACTCCAGCTTGCGGTTGAGCTTGCCCCGCTGTTCGAGATGGTCGATGAAGCGGGCATGCTCGTAGAGCTTCTCGGCGGACTTCCAGGCAACCAGACTGATCGACTGCGTCTGCGCATAGTTGTGCGCCAGCACCAGTTCCGCCACCTCGTCGGTCATCTGCGCCAACAGCCGATTGCGCTGCTTCGCGGTCATCTCGCCGCTGGCGAGCACCTGTCCCAGCAGGATCTTGATATTGACCTCGTGATCGG
>JAGRGU010000082.1 GCA_020445335.1 Gammaproteobacteria bacterium | reverse complement strand
ATGCGCCGCGAGATCAGGGAACTGCAGCAGAAGCTCAAGCTCACCACCATCTTCGTCACCCATGACCAGGAGGAGGCCAATACCACCTCCGACCGCATGGCGGTACTCGACCAGGGGGTTATTCAGCAGATCGGCTCACCGATGGAGCTCTATGACAAACCGGCCAATCTGTTCGTGGCGAAGTTTCTCGGCGCCACCAATATCGTCCAGGGCAAGGTGGCGCGCGATACCGAGGGGCGGAATCTGTTCCGCGCCGATTCCGGAGCGGAGTTTCCATTGGCGGGAGATGGCGCTGCCGGCAACAAAATCGTCTTTCGCCCGCAGAATATCGATATCCGCTCCGCCGCGTCAGAGAGCGGGGGTGAAGCCGGGCTGAACGGAGTGGTGCATCACACCGAGTTCCTCGGTTCCATCATCCGCTACGCGGTGGACGTCAACGGTGACGACCTGCTGGTCGATCATACCCATCGGCATGGGGAGTCGGTTTTCGCAACCGGCGACCAGGTCAGGCTCTACATCGAGCCCGACGGAATTCTCCTGCTGAAAAACTGAAGACTCCGATACGGCGTGGTTGCAATGCAATCGTGTCTATGGAAACGCCGCCAGGGAACGAAGCTGATATTTGAAGAGTGTCCTGACTTGTCATAGGTGGGCATGATCGAAGATAAACGCAGCCCGTTCCAAAACAAGATGCCGGTGATCTTCGTCGGTCATGGTTCACCCATGAATCTGGCCCGGGAGAATCGGTGGAGTCGCGGCTTCGCACAGCTAGGCGAGCTGATTCCGAGGCCGGCGGCCATTCTGGCCATCTCTGCGCACCGGTATACGCGCGGCAGTTATCTGACCATCGATCGTCAGCCTCCGACCATCCATGACTTCGGTGGTTTTCCGCCGGAGCCGTATACGCTCGAGTATCCCGCACCCGGTCATCCCGATCTCGCCGAATCGGTGCGGCAGACCCGGAGCAGCTCGACATGGGTGGCAAACGTAACGGAGGGATCTGCGACAACTCGCTCCGCTCCCCTGCCCTCCTCCAACTCTTGGCCCCTGATCCCGGTGAACGGTCTCCCCTACCATGCGGCTACCGGTGCCGCTTCCATGCCGCACCGCGCGATATCAAAAAAGGTTGATGGCGAACAGCTTAGCGCCACCATCTTGCCGCGCTCGTATCGGCCGTTCAGCGTTTGAAGGGGCTGAGATAGCTGCGTAGCAGCTGGTGTTCGCCCGGGAACTCATCCGGGTGAGCGACACCCACGGCCTGGGGGCCTTCACCGCGACGGTAGCGAAAGGTGCCGAAAACGAGATCCCAGAGCGCGACGGCCGAACCGAAGTTCTGAGACTCTTCCACCCGGGTACTGTGATGCCAACGATGATGTTCGGGACCAAGCATCAGATAACCCAGCAAGCCCATACGGACATCGGCATTGACGTGGGCGAAAAAGCCGTGGAATCCGGAAATGAACAGCGACAGCGCGATCACCTCGGCGGAGAATCCAAGCAGGACCAGCGGTATCGCGGAAACCAGACTGCCTATGAAGAGGTCGACGAAGTGAACGGTGTTGTTCATGAACATGTAGAGCTTTGTCGGCACATGATGAATACCGTGGAAACGCCACAGCAACGAACTGATATGACCGAGACGGTGCCACCCGTAACCCAGAAGATCGCCGATCAGCAGCGCCAGCAGCGTGGAACCGGTGAGGGTCAGGGGATCGCTGGGCCCGGCCTCCGGGGCCAGGTACACCGCGACCGCGGCGACGGTCATCCTGCCGATATTGTCGACCGCGCCGTTCAGCAGGAAGTAGAGACCGTTGACGGTCCAATCCTTCCGACCGGGCTTCCAGTCGTTGCGGAACGGCAGCGCCGCCTCGAGAAGTGCCATCACCGCCAGTGAAAAGAAAAATCCGGCGAAAAGCACCGATTCCAACGCCATGCCGTTGAGATGCAGAGCGTAGACAAACGCCAGGCAGATGCCCAGCGTCGCCGGATATGCGATCCGGGAGGCGATCTCGCGGAGACAGGGACGATAAGGGGTGACGACTGCAAATGATTGGTTGTACACGGTTGATCTCCTTTGGCAGTTGCTGAGACAGGATTCTGCTTGATCCTATGTTACCATTGTCAACTTATTTGTTGACGTTGTCAACATTGGCGCTTAAACTTTTTCCAACCGCTTACGGAGGATCTATGAGTAAGGAGAGCAGTTATCACCACGGGAACCTGCGGGAAGCCCTGCTGGAAGCCGGCACGAAGCTGGTCGAGGAAAAAGGGGTCGCGGATGTCAGCCTGCGGGCGGTGGCCAAGGCGGCCGGCGTCAGCCACACGGCACCCTACCGCCACTTCAGCGATAAGAATGCGATGTTGCGCGGTATCGCGGCGACCGGTTTTCGCCTGCTGGCACAGCGCATCGAGGAGGCGGTCGAGCTGCATCCCGGGAATCCGGAGCTGCAACTCTCAGCTGCCGGGGTCGCCTATGTAGAACTGGCGATCGAGCACCCCAGGTTGCACAACCTGATGTTTGGCGGTGTTCTGCAAGACGATGCAGTCGATGACTCGCTCGAAGAGAGATCGGATCAGGCTTTTAAGGGCCTTGTGGGTATCATCGCGCTGGGACAGCAGGCGGGCGTATTCCGCCGAGGCGATACCGATGAATTGGCACTGACGGCATGGTCGCTCGTTCACGGCTTCGCAATGCTGGCCTCGACCGGCACTCTGGACCACAGGGCCGGAGGCCAGGAAGCCAAACTGGCATTGGCGCACCGAGTCGCCAATCACCTGTTGAGCGGCCTGGCCAAGAGGTAGAGATCGAAGCTAGGACCCGGACGCCCGGGCCGCGACCAGCGCCGTTGCCACCTCGGCGAAACCGGCCCCGCCGGGTGCTGCCGTGACGAAGGCCGGCGGCGTCTGCAGACGCGCCGCGAACGCGCGTACATTGGCGACCCCGACGGCGTTGGGAAAGAACCCGAACATCGGCGCGTCGTTAGGCGAATCGCCGACAAAAACGAACTCGTCGCGCTGACGCGCCAGATCGACCTGCAGCCAGTCGGCCGCGAACCTCCGGGTCATCGAAAGCTTGTCGTAGACACCGAACCACCCGTTGACGTGGATGGAGCTGACCTTGGCGGTCGCACCAGCCTGCTGGAACAGCTCGACTATGCGGTCTATGTCGGCGTCCGGAAGAGCCGGAACGTCCTCCGCGAAGTCGATCGCCAGGTCGGTTTCACGGTATGCCTGATCGGCCGAGAGCGCCGCGCCCGGGACCTCTTCAAGGATCCTTTGCGCGATTTCGTTCAGTTGTCGTCGATGCGCGGCGCGCTCCGCTTCGGCATCCTGAAAGAAGCGGACCATGCGTTTTCGGGAGCGTTGGTAATGGAAATAGAAAGCGCCGTTCTCACCGACCACACCAAGCACGGGCCAGAGACGCGCGATCAGGTCGCACCATCCGGCTGGACGCCCTGTGATCGGCACCACCGGGATGCCGGCACTCTCCAGCGCCGCCATCGCCGCGTAGGCCTCCGCGGTCAAGCGCCCGTCGGTGGTCAGCGTGTCGTCGATATCGGTGAACACAGCCCGGATTCTGCGCTGTCGATCCACGCCAAACTCTGTCAATGGCATCATCTTGCTGCCCTTCTCCTCTCTCTCCCCCTGCCCCCGTCGGCAGCCTCTCTCCCCTGATCCCGGTGACTCAACCCGGATCGTCCGCAAGCTCGAGCAGGAGCGGCTGGTGGTCGGAGGCATCGGTCTCGGTATCGACGCGAAGATTCTTCACGGCATCGACACAACGGCCGTTCACAAAGAAGAAATCCCGGCAGTGGGGACCCTCGGGCCACTGCACACGATCGAAAACACCGCAGGTCGGCGCGTGCGGTATGTGCGGGTGCGCGAGTTCCCAGGCATCCCGGAAAGGCTGGGGTTCGCCCTCCAGGGGGTCCCCCAGGCGCCGATGCTCCCGCGAGCCGATCACCATGTTGAAATCGCCGCAGTAGACGCTCTCCACCGGCCGCGGGACGAACTGATAAGGCCCGTCGGAATCGACCTCGGAGGGTTGACGACGTTGCTCCAACGCCTCGAGCTGCAGCGCCCGCAGTCGCTCCACCTGGGCCAGTCTCTGGGCAGGGCTGTGATACTCCAGATGAAGATTGACGATGCGCAGCTCCCCCGCTGCAGTCGCCACCACCACCTCGGTCGCCTGGCGGGTCATGTGACGCATGCCGCCTGCTCCCGGTCTGGGCAGCGGATGCGACTGCAGCGAAAGCAGCGGCAGTCGGCTCAGCAGCGCGTTGCCAAACTGCCAGCGGTTCTGCGCGACGGGCGATCCGGCATCGACAGCAACCCCGAACACGATCTCATGGGCGGGAAACAGATCTGCAAGCTCGGCGACCTGATCCGGCGCGCCCGCTTTGGGGGTCAACCACAAACCGCGCGAAACTTCCTGCAGACAGATGACGTCGGGCTCGCCCATCGTCGCGATGACATCGGCGATGCGCGTCAGCGAGACCTCACCGTCCAGGCCCCGCCCGTTCTGGATATTCCATGACAGAATGTCGGTCACTTGATACCCGAGTGCATGAACGACTGGATGAACTGGCGCTGGAACAGCAGGAAGGCGATCAGCAGCGGGGCGACCGACAACAGCGTCGCCGCAGAGACGATCGACCAGTCGACGCCCGACTCAGGTGCACCGAAGATGCCGAGACCGACGGTCAGTGGACGGGTCTCGACCGAGTTGGTGATGATCAACGGCCACAGGAAGTTGTTCCAGTGATGGCTGATCGAGACCAGACCGTAAGCGAGATAGGTCGGACGCGCCAGGGGAACATAGACCCGCCAGAGGATACCGAACAGACCGCAGCCCTCCAGGCGCGCCGCCTCCTCGAGCTCCTTCGGCGTCGATTTGAACGCCTGGCGAATCAGAAAAATGCCGAACGCGCTCGCCATGTAGGGCAGACCGATACCGGTAATGGTGTCGACCAGGCCCATATCGGCCAGCGTGCCGTAGTTCTCGACGATCAGGATCTCCGGCGTGATCATCAGCTGCACCAGCACCAGCGCGAAGGCGAGGTTGCTGCCGACGAACTCGAAGCGCGCAAAGGCGTAGGCGGCAAGCGTGCAGATCACCAGCTGCGAGGCGAGCAGCATCGTGACCAGGACGAAGGTGTTGAAGCCGTAGCGCAGGAATGGTGCCTGCGCCAGCGCCTCACGGAAGTTTTCCAGCGTCAGCGGCGCGAACAGCTCGAAATGAATCGCGTACTCGTTGGCGTGGAAGGCCGCCCAGAACGCGTAGATGAGCGGTGAGATCCAAAGAATCGCGATGAACCAGGCGGCAAAGGTCTCCAGCGAGGCGTCGAGCGTCCAGTAACGCTTTTTCGGGCTGCTCGGGTTCATCGGTAGTGTATGCGTCTGTCGAGAAAAAAGAACTGCGCCAGCGCCATGATCGCCAGCATCGCCAGCAGCACCACGGTCAGTGTCGCGGCGTAGTTGGTGTCGAAATAGGAGAAGGCGTTCTCGTAGATGTAGTAGAGCAGCAG
>JAGRGU010000081.1 GCA_020445335.1 Gammaproteobacteria bacterium | reverse complement strand
GCCATCGGCAAGGCCGGCGCCAAGAACGCTGGCTATCTGGCGGCACAGATCATCTCGCTGCTCGACCCCTACCTCGCACAGCGGGTGAAAGCCGAGCGCGAAGCCAACGCCGAGGGGGTCAAGGCAAAGGATGCCGAACTGCAGGCCAAACTTGCAGGCTGAGACGGAAAGCACCCCGCTGACGACACCAGCAGGCAGTTCGCCCTGGCAGTTGCGCCAGGCGGCGCTGACGATCAGGGCCGGCGGTGTCGTCGCCTACCCCACGGAGGCGGTCTACGGACTCGGCTGCGATCCGCTCGATGGCGCAGCGGTGCGGCGGATCTTCCAGCTGAAGGGGCGCACTGCCAGCAAGGGGGTGATCCTGATCGCCGCCGATCTGGCCCAGCTAAGGCCCTTTCTCGCACCGCTGAACGACATCGACATGGCGCCGATCCTCGCCAGCTGGCCCGGCCCCAACACCTGGATCATGCCCGCCGCGACTGCGCTTCCCGCGTGGCTGAATGGCGGTATGGAAACAATTGCGGTGAGAGTGACCGCTCACCCGCTCAGCGCCGCACTGTGCCGTGCCAGCGGCATGCCGCTGGTCTCCACCAGCGCCAACCCCGCAGGCCGACGCCCGGCGCGCTCGGCGCTCGAGGTGCGTCGCTATTTCGGCGAAGAGCTGGAGATGATCGTCAACGGGGCACTCGGCGAGCAGGCGCAACCGAGCCGCATACGCGATGCCCGCACGGGTGCGGTGCTGAGATAGCGGTCACCTCCGCAACGCAACATCCGAAACCCCGAGCCAGATCCCACCCCGGCTCGATGCCAATGGCAGCGATTTGAAAAATAGCTGAATCAGGATCATCAGGAGCGACGCAGCTGACCACAGGGGAACTCACAACCCCGCCACCCGCTTTTCGTTCGCCAAAGCAAAAAAAAGCCCACCTGGGGAGAGATGGGCGATAAAGCGCTTAATTATTAAGCGCTGGAGGAGGATGACTGACATTTGATCGGGACCGGAGATGGGGCGGTAACGCCCCGCCCAGAGGCCCATCAAAAATCCGTTGTCAATCTATGTATCGTCGTCTGCTTCAGGACCTTTAACGTTTTTATCGAATTTTTTTCAGTTTCTGCTGGCGATCTGATTTCCCGAGCGCTTATCGTTCAGCGCCTCGATCTTCTTGATCAGGCCATCCATGCCCACGTGGCGCAATTCGCGATTGAAGCTCGATCGGTAGTTGGTCACCAGGCTGATACCGTCGATCTTGACGTCGTAGGCCAGCCAGCGCCCCTCCTTGCGGTGCATCCGGTAGAGCACCTCCACCGGGTCGAGCCGCGGCAGCAGCAGCTGGGTACGCACCGAAACATCGTCGTCGGTGGCCCCCTGCCTGCTGGGCAGAAAACGAATCTCCCAGTGCTTGAATTCGTTGAATGCGCTTGAATAGGTGCGCACCAAAAGACGCTTGAACTGGTGACTGAAAGCCTGCTGCTGATGCGGTGTGGCGCGCTGCCAGTGCTTGCCCAGCACCAGGCTCGACACCCTCGAAAAATCGACATGCGGAACCAGGATATCGTCGGCCAGCTGATAGACCAGGCCGGGATCGCTCTGCAGCCGCTCCCCCTCTTGGGTCACCACCTGCAACAGCCTGTCCGAGATATGGGCTATCACCTGTTCCGGACCCTCTTCCGCCGCCAAGGCGGCGGAAAACCCGGCGAGTAGAATAAGCAACCCCGTCCAGCCTGCGATTCGACGCCCCTGCCATTGCCCAGCCCCAATCATCTTTTCACTCTCCTGAAATCAGCGTTGCACACTACCTTGAGCTAACGGCAAAGCACCATCAGCCTGAAGTGAAAATGTCAGGAAAAGTTGCGAAGCTGGCACTAAATGAAAGCAATTCCTGGGAAATTAAGGACACTGCACATCCTTGTCACAATGCTCCTCGAGCCACTCGCTGATCCAGTGCGCCGGCCGCGCGCCGCTGAAACGCGCCAGCTCCCGGCCACAATGGAACAGAATCACCGTGGGGAAGCCACGCAGCCGGTAATGACCGGCGAGGCGCATGTTGTCATCCACCTCCAGTTTGGCCAGCGCGACGGTGCCCCCGTACTGCTCGACCGCCCGCTCCAGCGCCGGCGCCAGGGCAATGCAGGGCGAACACCACTCCGCCCAGAAATCGACCAACACCGGCCGCCGCTGCGAGGCGGCGATCACACGCTGCTGAAAATCACCCTCGTCGACGTCGTAGAGATACTCCCGTTCGATCTTCATGACTCACTTCCAAGACTACTACTACCAATCGCCACCATAGCACGCCCTCGGTGGAGCGGTGCAACGGCTTGGGGTATCTTATGTCGCCTCACCCGAGAGGAGTCCGCGCGACATGTCCGACAAACTTTTTGCCTCAGCGCCCCACTATCCTGCGACGCGACCACGGCGCATGCGCCGCGACGATTTTTCGCGCCGTCTGATGCGCGAAAATCACCTCACCCCCGCCGATCTGATCCACCCGGTGTTCGTGCTCGAGGGCAGCGGCAACCGCGAGCCGGTGGCATCGATGCCAGGGGTCGAGCGTCTCAGCATCGACCTGCTGCTGCAGGAGGCACGCGAGCTGCAGGCACTCGGCGTACCGGCTATTGCGCTCTTTCCGGTGACGCCGCTGTCGGCAAAATCGGAGGACGCCGCAGAAGCCTACAATCCGGAAGGTCTGGCGCAGCGAGCGGTGCGCGCACTCAAGCAGGCGCTGCCGGAGCTCGGCGTCATCACCGACGTGGCACTGGACCCGTTCACCACCCATGGCCAGGACGGTTTGATCGACTCCAACGGCTACGTGATGAACGACGAGACGGTAGAGGTGCTAGTCAGGCAGGCACTCTCCCACGCCCATGCAGGCGCCGATATCGTCGCGCCCTCGGACATGATGGACGGCCGCATCGGTGCCATTCGCAACGCGCTGGAGTCGGAAGGACGCATCCACACCCGCATTCTCGCCTACTCGGCCAAATACGCCTCCAGCTTCTACGGGCCCTTCCGCGACGCGGTGGGCTCGGCCGCCAATCTGGCCGGGGGGAATAAATATACCTACCAGATGGACCCCGCCAACGGCGACGAAGCGCTGCACGAGGTACGGCTCGATATCGCCGAAGGTGCCGATATGGTGATGATCAAGCCCGGCATGCCCTATCTGGATATAGTACAGCGGGTGAAGCGGGAGTTCGGCGTCCCCACCTTTGTCTATCAGGTCAGCGGTGAGTACGCGATGCTGATGGCGGCGGCACAGAACGGCTGGCTCGACGAACGCGCGGTGGTCATGGAGTCACTGCTCGGTATCAAGCGTGCCGGCGGCGATGCCATTCTCACCTATTTCGCCAAACGTGCAGCGCAGTGGCTGGCCGAGTGAGTTCCCGCCCCGCATCAGGAAGCTCTTTGTGAGCGTTCGCTATGGCGTGATCGGCAACCCGATCGAGCACAGCAAGTCACCGCTGATCCACGCCGCCTTCGCCGCGCAGAGCGGTGATGAGATCGACTATCGCCGTATACTCGGCACAGCTGAGGGGTTCGAGCGGGAGGTGGCCGACTTCTTCCGCCAGGGGGGCGGCGGGCTCAACGTCACAGTCCCGTTCAAGGAGCGCGCCTGGCGACTGGCCGACCGTCTCGGCGCCAGCGCCGAACTGGCGCAGGCGGTCAACACGTTGATCCCCGCAGCCGATGGCGGACTGCGCGGAGAGAACACCGACGGAATCGGCCTGGTGCGCGATCTGGTGGTCAACCACGGCTGCCACTTGAACGGCAGCCGGATTCTGCTGCTCGGCGCCGGCGGCGCCAGCAAGGGGGTGGCGCCGGCACTGCTCGAACAGGGCCCCCTGTCGCTGACCATCGCCAACCGCACCGCCGCCAAGGCGGAAGACCTGGCGGCGCGGTTGGCATCGCTCGGCCTGGTAAGGGGTTGCGGGCTCGACGCGCTCGGCGATGAACGCTTCGACCTCATCATCAACGGCACCTCGGCCGGGCTCTCGGACCAACTGCCGGCACTACCGCCAAAGCTGCTCGAACCGGGAGGCTGGAGCTACGATCTGATGTACGCCAGCGAGGCGACCGCCTTTGTCCGCTGGGGCCGGGCACAGGGCGCCGACCAGAGCCTCGACGGCCTGGGCATGCTGGTCGAACAGGCGGCCGAATCCTTTTTCCTGTGGCGCGGCATACGGCCCGAAACCGCGCCGGTCATCGCCATGCTGAGCGGCAGCCGGTAGTGAAAAGGGCGGCCGGGAGCGCAGCGCCGGAAGGCCGCCGCCGCTAAACAAACAGTGCCGACCGCCGCTACAGCTGCAGTCGGGCGGAGAGGCCGTAACCGACCACTGGCAGAGGCGAAGGAGGAGCGGAAGGAGTGGAGATCGGTACTTTCATCATTCTCGGAATGCTACTGGCGCTGGCGATCTACGCGATCGTCATCTACAACGGCCTGGTGACCCTCAAGCACGGTGTCGCCAAAGCCTGGGCCAATATCGACGTCCTGTTGAAACAGCGCCATGACGAACTGCCGAAACTGGTCGATACCTGCAAGCGCTACATGCAGCACGAGCAGGAGACGCTGGAGCGGGTGATGCGCGCACGTGCGGCGGTCTCAAGCGCCGGCGCCCGCGGCGATCTGGCCGCGCTGGGTGCCGCGGAAGGCGAGCTGCGCCTGGGCCTGGGAAGACTCTTCGCGCTGGCCGAGTCCTACCCGGAGCTGAAAGCGAACGAAAGTTTCAGCCACCTGCAGGCACGCATTACCGGCCTCGAGGAGAGCATCGCCCACCGCCGCGAGTTCTACAACGAAAGCGTCAACCTCAATAACGTGCGTATCGAGCAGTTTCCGGACCTGATACTGGCCAGACTGCTGCGCTTCGCACCCGCCGAACCGCTGCAGTTCGACTCCGACCAGACCAGCGACGTCGACCTCGGCCGTCTCTTCGGCTGAACCGACACTGGCTTACTCCAGGTACTTGTGCTGCCAGGCAAGATAGCGCTGGTAAACCGCGGCGTTGTAACTCCTTTTATCAGCATACTCACCCGGTTCGAACGCATCGAAGAGGTAGTAGTTGGCGCGATTGTTCTGCGTGCGCATGATCTGCAGCAGTTTCTGCGGCAGCGTCTGCCGGCCCCAGTAGAAATCCTGCTGGCTCTCGTAGTGGATGAAGACAGGCACGATCGGTATCCCGGTACGCAGCGAGATATCGAACACGCCGTGGTGAAAGCTGTCGTGGAGGTGCATGCCCTTCACCCCGCCCTCGGGATAGAGGGAGACGTTGCGCCCTTCTCCCAGACGCTGTTCGATCAGCCGCATCGCATTCGCCCGTGAGCTGCGTGACTCGCGCGCCACGAACAGCGTGCCGGCGGCTACGCTGATTCGACCCACCAGCCACCAGTCGCGCACCTCGATCTTGGCCAGGCTATCGACGTCGAACAGCGCCGGTATGCCGATATCCTCGAACGCCGAAGGGTGATTGGCGATCAGCAGATAACGATCCGGCAGCGCTCTGAGATTCTTCTGATGCAGTCGCAGGTCGACCCCCAGCGCATGCACGAAGGCCCGGCACCAGAACCGAAACAGACGTACGTACCAGCCACCCCTCCGCTCCCCCGGCAGAAAGCTGAAGAGATAGAGCGGTAAACCGAGCAGTATCAGCTCAATCCATCCGAGCAGCATCCATGCCCACCTCGCGCAAGCGCTTGTCAAGACCGTCGACCTCTGTCGTCTAACAGGTGCGCCTATGATACAAATCCGTGGGTCCGCTTGCCTACAGCGACTCAAGATCGCCTTGCGAAGGGGCGATAACTGCCTCGAACCGGACAATAACGACAGCAACATTCAGCGGTCTTGCAACCTTCGTCCATGACTATTACCGAACAGATCATCCACCTCTCGACGGCGCAGTTCTGGCTTTTCACCCTGCTCTCCGGTGGGGTCGCGGCAGCCGCGTTCTTCTTCGCCTTCCGCCACCTGCAGCTGGCCCGCCTGATCGAGAACACCCCCACCACACGGATCGCGCACGCCCAGCAGGGCTACGCTGAATTCGAGGGGCGGGTGCTGCCGGCAGCAGAGGGTGAGCTCAGCGCTCCGCTCAGCGGCACGGCCTGCTGCTGGTACGAATACAAGATCGAGAAACGCGGCGACAAGCGCTGGCGCACGCTGGAGCGGGCGTGCAGCAACACGCCGTTTCTGCTCAGCGACGACAGTGGGAGGTGCCGGGTCGAGCCGGAGGGTGCCCGGGTGACCGTCACCCAACCCCAGGTCTGGTACGGCAACAGCCGCCTGCCCGGCAGAGAGCAATCCGGGCGGGCGCAGGGCGGCTGGCAGCTGTTGACCCGTGAAATCGGTCTCGGCGGCCGCTACCGCTACAGCGAGTCGCGCATCCACCCTGGAGAGACCCTCTACGCGCTCGGCGGATTCCACACCCGTGACGACCTGGATCAGGCACGCCAGCTGCAGACCAGGGAGCGCGAACTGCTGCGCGAGTGGAAACAGAGTCCGGAACAGCTCAAAGCCCGCTTCGACCGCAACCGCGACGGAGAGATCGATTTGCAGGAGTGGCAACAGGCACGCCTCGCGGCAGCAGCGCAAAGCGCCATCGACCAACGCCGGCACGACGCGGTCAGCGAACCCCATCGATTGGCAAAGCCCGTCGACCCGGAGCTCCCCTTTCTGCTCTCGACCCTGCCTCAGTTCGCTATCGTCCGACAGCGCAAGCGCTGGGCGGCGCTGCTGCTGGGTGGCTTCTTCCTGGGCGGCGCGATCTGTGTCTGGCTGCTCAGCATGCGACTCGCCGCCTGACCCCCGGAAGTTGGCGGAGCGCCGGCCTGCTGTGCCTCGGCGCGGGAATCGTGTCAGAATAGCGCCCCTGCAACTCTCCGCTGAAGAGCCTTGGACCGCATGAGCAACCCGCTATTGAATCTGCAGGGCCTGCCGCCCTTTTCTAAAATCGAAGCCGAACACGTGGAGCCCGCCATCGACGCGCTGCTGGCGCAGGGTCGCACCGAAACCGAGGCACTGCTCGAACGTGGCGGCCCCTATAACTGGGAGAATCTGGTCGCGCCCCTCGAACTGCTGGATGACCGCCTCGGACGCGCCTGGTCGCCGGTCAGCCACATGAATTCGGTGGTCAACAGCGAAGCGCTGCGCGCCGCATACAACGCCTGTCTGCCGAAACTGAGCGAGTACGCGACCGAAATGGGGCAGAACGAACGGCTGTTCGAGGCCTATCGGTCGGTGGCCGAGGGCGACGAGCCACTGGATGCCGCACAGCGCAAGCTGCTCGACAACACGTTGCGCGACTTCCACCTCTCCGGCGTCGACCTGCCGACGGAGAAGAAGGTGCGCTTCAAGGAGATCAGTCAGCAACTGTCGCAGCTCAGCAGCCAGTTCGAGGAGAACCTGCTGGACGCCACCAACGCCTGGAGCAAATTGATCGAGGATGAACGCCTGCTCACCGGCCTGCCGCCATCCGCCCTTGCGCTGGCGAAGCAGACCGCCGAGCAGCGCGGCGAACCACACGGCTGGATGCTGACGCTGGAGTTCCCCTCCTATCTGCCGGTGATGACCTACGCCGACAACCGCGAACTGCGCGAAGAGCTCTACACCGCCTTCTCCACCCGTGCCTCGGATCAGGGTCCCGACGCCGGTCGCTGGGACAACGGCCCGCTCATGTCCAGAATTCTCGAACTGCGCCACGAGCAGGCGCAACTGCTGGGCTTCGCCAACTACGCCGAGCGTTCGCTGGCGCGCAAGATGGCCGAGTCGAGCGAACAGGTGCTGGCGTTTCTGCAGGATCTCGCGGAACGCTCGCACCCGCAGGCGGTGGCCGAGCTTGAGGCGCTGCGGAAATTCGCCGCCGAGCGCTACGACGCTGAATCGCTGGCCGCCTGGGATATCGGTTACTACGCCGAGAAACTGCGCCAGGAGCGCTACGACATCACCCAGGAGATGCTCAAACCATATTTCCCTGAAACCCGCGTTTTACCGGGAATGTTCGCGGTCGTGAAGCGGCTCTACGGCATCGATATCGTCGAGGTCGAGGGGGTCGACCGCTGGCACGAGGATGTCCGCTTCTTCGAGATTCGCGATCGTGACGGCGCGCTTCGAGGCGAGTTCTACCTCGATCTCTATGCCCGTCCCAAGAAACGCGGTGGCGCCTGGATGGATGGTTGCATCGACCGCATCGCCACCCCTGCCTACGCACAGACGCCGGTCGCCTACCTCACCTGCAACTTCTCGCCGCCGGTCGGCGCGCAACCGGCGCTGTTCACGCACGAGGAGGTGGAGACGCTGTTCCACGAGTTCGGTCATGGCCTGCACCACCTGCTCACTCGCATCGACTACCCGGGCGTCGCCGGCATCAACGGCGTTGCCTGGGACGCGGTCGAACTGCCCAGCCAGTTCATGGAGAACTGGTGCTGGGAGCGTGAAGCACTGGCGCTGATATCCGGACACGTCGACAGCGGCGAGCCGATCCCGGACCAGCTCTACGACAAGATGAAGGCGGCAAAGAATTTCCAGTCGGCGATGCAGATGGTGCGCCAGCTTGAGTTCAGTCTGTTCGATTTCCGCATCCACAGCGAATATGACCCCGCAGCCGGCGATCGCATCTATGCCACGCTGGATCAGGTCAGGGAGCAGGTGGCGGTGATCCGGCCGCCGGCCTTCAACCGCTTCGCGCACGGCTTTTCGCACATCTTCGCGGGGGGCTACGCCGCCGGCTATTTCAGCTACAAATGGGCCGAAGTGCTCTCGGCGGACGCCTTCTCGCTGTTCGAGGAACGCGGTATCTTCGACACCGCCACCGGCGCCGCCTTCCTGCACGACATTCTTGAGCAGGGTGGGTCGCGCGACGCGATGGAGCTTTTTGTCGCATTCCGCGGCAGAGCGCCCAGAATCGACGCGCTGCTGCGCCACAGCGGTATCGCCGCCTGACAAAAGATGATTCGCCCGCTGCTGACACTGCTGCTGTTGCTCGCTGCCCAGCCGGGATTCGGTCTCTACATCACCGACAAGCTGCTGGCCGGTTTCTACGCCCAACCCGACGCCGGCACCCAGCCGCTGCGGGCATTGAGTAGCGGCACGCCACTGGAGATTCTGGAACGGAAAACCGATTTCTCGCGTGTCAGGCTTGGCGATAACAGCGAGGGTTGGGTCGAGAATCGCTTCATCACGGCCGAGAAACCTGCCAAGGTGCGTCTGCTCGAACTGCAGGCCAGGAACGCCGAGCTGCTGCGCCGACAGGAGGGGCACCAGCCCGCCGCAACGCCGTCTGAGTCCAGCACCGATCCGCCCCCCCGTCAGTCGCTGCTGCGCGAAAACGCCAGGCTCAGATCGGCGATCGAGCAGGCCAGGGCGGCCCTCGCCGGAGAAGCCGGGGTCAACCCCGGCGCCCCGCCGCAGCCCACGCCGGAGACACGGCTGCCGCTGTGGCTGCTGCCGCTGGCACCGCTGCTGCTGCTGCTCGGATTCATCGGCGGTATCGCCTTCAAGAACTACCGTATCGCGCGGCGCGCAGCCAAAACCGGGCTTTCGCGGGCCGCGCAATGACACACTATAGTCCCGCGACAGCCGTCGCCCGCACCAACCCGGCGAAACTTCATGCAATATAAAGATCTGCGAGATTTCATCGCCCAGCTCGAAGTACAGGGGGAGTTGAAAAGGGTCACCCATGAGGTGAGTCCGCACCTGGAGGTGACGGAGATCTGCGATCGCACACTGCGTCGCGGCGGACCGGCTCTGCTGTTCGAGAATGTCACCGGCTCGGATTACCCGCTACTCGGCAATCTCTTCGGCACTCCCAGGCGGGTCGCGCTCGGCATGGGGGAGTCCTCGGTCGACGCGCTGCGCGGCGTCGGCGAATTGCTCGCCAACCTGAAAGAACCCGAACCACCGAAAGGGGTCAGGGACGCCTGGGAGAAACTCCCCCTCTACCGCAAGGTACTGGATATGGCGCCCAAGCTGATCAAACGACCACCCTGCCAGGAGGTGGTGCTCAGCGACGAGGAGGTCGACCTCGGCGCGCTGCCGGTGCAGACCTGCTGGCCGGGGGACGCGGGGCCGTTGATCACCTGGGGCCTGGTGATCACGCGCGGTCCCGACAAGCCGCGCCAGAACCTCGGCATCTACCGCATGCAGGTGATCGCCGGAAATCGCGTCATCATGCGCTGGTTGAGCCATCGCGGCGGCGCCCTCGACTTCCGCGACTGGCAGCGCGCCCATCCCGGCGAACCCTTTCCGGT
>JAGRGU010000007.1 GCA_020445335.1 Gammaproteobacteria bacterium | reverse complement strand
TGCAACAAGCTGTGGAACGCCGCGCGCTACGTCTTCATGAACACCGAAGGTGAGGATTGCGGCATCGCTGGAGAGAGCAGCGGCCACTCGCCGGCGAGCGCCGAAATCGAGCGCTCGGCCGCCGATCGCTGGATTCTGTCGCGGCTGCAGAAGACCAAGAGGGCGGTGGCCGAGGCGATCGAGAGCTACCGCTTCGACTACGCCGCGCAGGCGCTCTACGAGTTCACCTGGAACGAGTACTGCGACTGGTATCTGGAGCTCTCCAAGCCTGTGCTGACCGATCCCGACGCCTCCGTCGCGGCCAAGCGCGGCACCCGCCGCACGCTGGTGCGGGTACTCGAGGCGCTGCTGCGCATGACGCATCCGATCATGCCGTTCATCACCGAGGAGATCTGGCAGAAAGCGGGTCCGCTGGCCGGCGCCAGCGGCGAGACCGTGATGACCCGTCCTTTTCCCAGCTACCGCCAGGCGCTGATCGACGAGCCGGCCGAGCAGGAGATCGCCTGGGTGCGGCAGTTCATCCTCGGCATCCGCAAGATCAAGGGGGAGATGAACATCGCCCCCGGAAAACAGCTGCCGGTGCTACTGCAGAACCCCTCCGAAAGCGATCTGAAGATCCTCGCCGCCAACCGCCACTGTCTCGATTTCCTTGCGCGCCTGGAGCGGGTGGAGGTGCTGCCCGAGGGCGCCGACGCGCCCGAATCGGCCACCGCGCTGGTGGGCGGGATGAAGGTGCTGATCCCGATGGCCGGCCTGATCGACAAGGAGGCGGAGCTGGCCCGACTGCAGAAGGAGATCGCCAGGATCGACGCCGACCTGCAGCGCATGCGCGGCAAGTTGTCGAACGCCAGTTTCGTCGAGCGGGCGCCGCAGGCGGTGGTGCAGAAGGAGCGCGACAAGCTGGCAACGCAGGAGGCCGCACGGCTCAATCTCGAGGAGCAGCTGGTCAAGATTCAGAATCTGTAGCTCGATCGGATGGCGTCGTTTCATCCACGCTCGCGCGGCGACAGCTAAGCGAGAGCAGAGATCGACCGGATCCGACGCCGTGGCCGATACCAGGATCTGTTGAAACTATATTGCGATAACAGGCCCCAAGTCAGGTAGACACAACTACGAGGTTGCGACCGATGAAAATAACCCGACTCGACGACTGCCCCACCCTGCCTATCCACATGGACGGCATCAAGGGTGCATCCAAACAGGTACCGCTTGGAATCGCCGACGGCGTCCCCAACTTCTCGATCAGGGTCTTCACGCTGGAGCCGGGCGGGCATACCCCTCATCACAGCCACGAGAGCGAACACCTGAACTACATTCTCGAGGGCAGCGGCGAAGTGATGGAGGGCGACGCGCCGCGCGCCGTTGCCGCCGGCGACTATGTGCTGGTCAAGCCGAACGAGAGGCACCAGTACCGCAATACCGGCGAGGTGCCGCTGAAGTTCATGTGCATGGTGCCGAAGGCTTACGAATAGTTTTTTATCGAGAGCGGAGAGGGTTCGGGCCGCCGGCCCCTGCTCCGAATTAGCAGGAGAAGAGAGTGCCAACCTACGACTACTACTGTGAAGCCAACGACCGCAAAGTGGAGGTGATCCACAAGATGAGCGAGTCGATCGCCAACTGGGGTGAGCTCTGCCAAAGAAGCGGCGCTGCATTGGGTGATACACCGGCGGAGACGCCGGTCAGAAAGCTGATCTCGGGCGCGGCGATCGTCGGCAGCACCGGCAGCGGACCCGAGCCTGCCTGCGCCAGCGGCGGCTGCTGTCCGGGCGGCATGTGCGGACTGAACTGAGCGCCGCACTCAGTCGCGCGGAGTCCGCTGCGGCGGCTCCGCCCCGCCGCTACCGCCCAGCAACGCGCGCAGACGCGCTTCCGGCTGAAAGCCCAGCATCACCTTTTCGATATTGCCATCCCGCACCAGCATCGTCGTCGGCGTGGCTCGTATCCGGAAGTCATCGACCATCTGCGGATGCTCGCTGATCTCGATGCTGCGCACGCGCCGGCCATACTCCACTATCAGCGCCTCGATGGTCGGGGACATGCGACGGCAGGGGGCACAGTTGCGGCTGTGAAAATAGAGCAGGCGGGAGCCGCCGTCGCCATCCTCCGCCTCGTCCGCCAAAGCCGGCGCCCGCTCCCCCTCCATCCTCTTCGCCCTGGCCAGCAGCGACAGCTGAAAAGCGATGGCCAGCGCCACCAGCAGCAGAACGGTTGCCAATACCCAGGACATCAGCGTTCTCCCTGGCGCTGCTGCCCGCCCAGACGCTCCAGCAGATGCGCCACCGCAACCAATGCGAAACTCGCCGTCACCGTCATCGCCGAACCGTAACCGGCGCAGTTCAGCCCGGTGACAGCCGTGCCGCTGTCGCAGGCGGCAGCCTCCACCAGCGGCGCACACGGCTGCTCCCGCGAGTAGACGCAGGGTACCGCGAAACGGCGTTTGGGGTTGCGGCTGAAGCCGTACTCCTGACGCAGCAGCTTGCGCGTTTTCGACAGCAGCGGATCCTGTTCGGTACGGCTGAGATCGCCAAGGGTGATCTTCAGCGGGTCGCGCTGGCCGCCCGCCCCTCCGACCGTCACCAGCGGCAGCTTGAGCCTGCGGCAACGCGCGATCAGCGCCGCCTTGATGCGGTAGCTGTCGATGCAGTCGAGCAGATAGTCGTAACCGGAGTGGATCAGCTGCTCGAGACTCTCCACCTCGACGAACTGCTCCAGCGGATGCACCCGACAGGATGGGTTGATCGCCCGCACACGTGCCGCCATCGCCTCGACCTTGGCACGGCCGAACTCCGGGTCCAGCGCATGGATCTGCCGGTTGACGTTGGATTCGGCGATATTGTCGAGATCGATCAGCGTCAATTCACCGACCGCGCTGCGCGCCAGTGCCTCGACCGCCCAGGAGCCGACGCCGCCGATGCCGACGACACAGACGTGGGCTTGGGCCAAGCGCTGCAGCGCCGCCTCTCCGTAGAGCCGGGCGATGCCGCCGAAGCGTCTTGCATGATCGAATTCACCGCTGCTCGTCAAAGCCTGATTCCTGCTCTCGTTGGATGGGTATTCCGACACGATCCCATTGTACTTGGTCGTATAATGGATGCCATCCACAGGCTGTACTTTCAATACCCCAGAGTTCCACATGAAACGGATCGGAGCCCACGTCAGCGCCGCCGGCGGCGTCGAAAACGCGCCGCTGAACGCGCAGCGGATCGGTGCCACCGCCTTCGCACTGTTCACCAAGAACCAGCGTCAATGGCGGGCCAGGCCGCTGACGGCCGCATCGATCGAGGCGTTCAAACAGAATCTCGCCACGGTGGGGATCGAGCCGCGCAACGTGCTGCCGCACGACAGCTACCTGATCAACCTCGGCCACCCCGACCCCGACGCGTTGGAGAAATCGCGCAACGCCTTCGAGGATGAGCTGGCGCGCTGCGCGCAGCTGGGGCTGCCGCTATTGAACTTCCATCCGGGCTCGCACCTGCGGCTGATCAGCGAGGCTCAGAGCCTCGATCTGGTGGCGGCGTCGATCAACCGCGCGCTGGAGCGCAGCGAAGGGGTCACCGCGGTGATCGAAAACACCGCCGGCCAGGGCTCCAATCTCGGCTACCGCTTCGAGCATCTGGCGCACATCATCGAACGCGTCGATGACAAGAGCAGGGTCGGCGTCTGCATAGACACCTGCCATGCCTTTACCGCCGGTTACGACCTGCGCACGGCAGAGCTCTGCACGGCGACCTTCGCCGAGTTCGATCGCCTGGTCGGATTCGAATATCTCCGCGGCATGCACCTCAACGACTCCAAGCCGGATCTCGGCGATCGCGTCGACCGCCACGAGAGTCTCGGCAAGGGCAAGATCGGCTGGGAGGCGTTCCGCTACATCATGAACGACGATCGCTTCGACGAGATCCCGCTGATTCTCGAAACCATCGATGACAGCATCTGGGCGGAGGAGATTCAACAGCTCTACGCGCTGATCGACGCCGCATGAATCCGACGGTCGCAACGGCAACGGAGCGGCGATCGTTGCGTAAGCTTGACCTTTGCAGTGGAAGCTATATACTTCGCCGCTCTTCCGCACGGAGCGGTAGTTCAGTTGGTTAG
>JAGRGU010000080.1 GCA_020445335.1 Gammaproteobacteria bacterium | reverse complement strand
TTGGTGCCGTAGGTGATGTCGCAGCGGTAGGCGTCGCGACGCGAGACGAGTTTCAGATTGGGATTGCCGCTCTCCTTGCCCTGATTGCCGGGATCGTACTGAAAGGAAGATGAGTCCGGCCCCAGACCGCCGGTGGAGTTGATAACGCCAACCGACAATCCGAGAAAGTGGTAGATCTTGCCCATCCAGGCGGCGTCGCGGCGCGCCAGATAGTCGTTGACGGTGACTACATGAACACCTTTACCGGGCAACGCATTGAGATAGACCGCGAGGGTCGCTACCAGCGTTTTACCCTCGCCGGTGCGCATCTCGGCGATCTTGCCCTGGTTCAGCACCATGCCGCCGATCATCTGTACATCGAAATGACGCATCTCCATGGTACGGCGTCCGGCCTCACGCACCACTGCGAAAGCCTCGGGCAGTAGATCGTCGAGCGCTGTACCATCCGCGAGTCTGCCACGGAACTCGGTGGTCTTTGCCTGCAACTGCTCGTCGGTCAGCGCCTGCAACTCCTCTTCCATCGCGGTGATGCGCGCGACAACTTTCGACATGCGTTTGATGAGCCGTTGATTACGACTCCCAAAGACCTTTCTGAGAATATTGCTGACCATGAAACCGAGACTTCCAATCTGAGTGGCAAAAAGTTAGGGGATGATACCCCATATTCAACGGCGAATGTTCAACAACGACAGCTGGAGAGGGGCGATAACCCCGGCTGAATTAGGGCTCTACCGGGGTGGCAACGATCAGTGTTTGCCGAGAAATTTGGCAGGATTGATATGCTTCCCGTTACGGGCAATTTCGAAATGCACATGGGGGCCGGTGGAGCGCCCGGTCGACCCGACCGAACCGATGATATCCCCTTTCTCTACCAGATCGCCCTGCTGCACAAAGATCTCTTTGTTATGTGCGTAGCGCGTGGTCAGGCCGTCTGCGTGGCTGATCTCGACCGTATAACCATAGCCCGTCTTGGCCTTAGCCAGCGTCACCAGTCCCGAAGCGACAGCGAGCACCTCCGCACCCCGGCGTCCGGCGATATCGACCCCTTTGTGAAACGCCTTCTTGCCCGTGAACGGATCCTTGCGATAACCGTAGTGCGAGGATATCCACCCCTTCTGCACGGGTTGTCCGCTCGGCAGCAGGCTCTGCTGCACCCGGCCATCGACGATCAGCCCCTGAGCCAGTTCCAGCTTGTGTGCGCGATCACTGATGGTACGCGCCAGCAGTTCCATCTCCGCCAGCAGTTCCGGCAGATCGACAGAGATACCATCATCGCCCGCCTCGGGGCCGCCACGCGGCGGCGGAGCGTCGAAATTGAACTCTTCGGCATCCAGGTTTCCAGCCTTGACCAACTCTCCACCCAACACTTCCAGGCGCAACAACTCCGCCTGCATCTCTCCCAGGCGTTTGGCCATGGCGTCCAGATGCGCCCGCGTCTCGAGCTGACCCTGTTCGATCGCACGACTCTGATCGCTCAGCTGGCGCTGCAGTTCGTGCTCATCGACACTACTGGCAACAGCCGCGCTGCTGCCCAACTTGTACCCACCCCAGAGAGCAACGGAGGTAAGCGCCAGGAGCAAGCCAACGGCCGGCAGCCAGGCCAGGCCAGTCTGACGACGCATGGAAGTATGTTGTAATTGTTGGAGAATTCTGACCTTCATATAATCAACCGATCCGCACGAGCGACAGCGACAATACATTCAGAGTCTAACCTTCTGAAGATTACAGACTTTCTTCACTAAAATCAAAAGTTAGCGATAATGCCACGCGACCCACGACCGATCCAAAACGTATTGAAACACTCGGGAAAGGTGGCCGAACTGCTCACCCGGGCGGCCGAACAGGAGGCGTTACTGCAACGCGTCAGAGCGGTTTCGGATAAGCAGTCGGCCCAGGCCATCCTGGCTGCGCTCACCAGTGGGAGTCGATTGATCCTCTACGCCGCATCACCCGCCTGGGCCAGCCGCCTCAGATTCCAGTCGCGCACACTGCTGGCAAGACTGGCGCAACGGAAGGAAGCTTTCACCAAGGTGACGGTGCGGGTAGCATCTGCCGCCCTCAATCAAAGGCAGCTGCGCTATAAACGCGCTCCCCTGAGCAGGGAGAACAGCCAGATAATCACCAGTACCGCGGAGAGCTTGAAAGATAGGGATTTGCGCGCTGCGCTGCTTCGTCTCGCGCGCCACCACGGCCACTGACCGGAGCTTCGGGCCGGCTGCGGTGGATCAGCCGGTCCGGACGGCACCTAGCCTGCGTGAATCGGTTTCATGTAGGAGATCGGCACACGATCACCCTCGTCGAACGTGACCTCTTCCCAGGCCGACCGGTTTGCAAGCAACGCCTTCAACAGCCGGTTGTTCAAAGCATGACCCGATTTATAGCCGCTGAAGGCACCAATCAGACTGTGCCCCAGAAGATAGAGATCACCAATGGCATCCAGGATCTTGTGCTTGACGAACTCGTCCTCGTAGCGCAGCCCATCCTCGTTCAGGATCCGGTAGTCGTCGACGACAATGGCGTTGTCCATGCTGCCGCCCAACGCAAGTTCAGCTTCGCGCAGCATCTCGATCTCCTGCAGGAAACCGAAGGTACGGGCACGACTGACCTCTTTGACGAAGGAGGTAGACGAGAAGTCGATGGAGGAAAACTGCGTGCGCTCGGTGAATGCAGGATGGTCAAAATTGATCGCGAACGAAACCTTGAAACCGTCAAAAGGCTCGAAGGCCGCGCTCTTGTCGCCCTCTTCGACGGCAACCCGCTTTTTGATCCGGATAAAGCGCTTGGGCGCGTTCTGCTCCTCCACGCCCGCGGACTGTATCAGAAAGACGAAGGGACCGGCGCTGCCGTCCATGATCGGCACCTCCGGCGCGCTGACATCGACATACGCGTTGTCGATACCCAGACCGGCGAAGGCCGACAACAGATGCTCCACCGTGGAGACCCGCACGCCATTGCTCTGCAGCGTGGTTGACAAACGGGTGTCGCCGACATTTTCCGGACAGGCTTTGATCTCCACCGGCGATTCCAGATCGACCCGCCGGAAAACGATGCCGGAGTTGACTGCAGCCGGCCTGAGGGTCAGAAACACCTTTTCCCCCGTATGTAGCCCAACGCCGGTCGCACGAATGACATTCTTCAGTGTTCGCTGCCGTATCATATTGATTTCACTAATCCTTTCGGCCTGCCCAGAAAAAGTGCAGGCCCGAGTTCATTAGTCCCCTCCAACGATATCGCCAGCTTGGAGAGCCGTTCTTTAAAGCGTGAAGACTTGAGTCAATCCCCGAATAAGCCACTACCCCGGAAAATGCATTAGGGTAATCCCTAATAAATACCAGTTTACCAACCCGTTTGCAAGTTTATTACATACTCGCTCAGTCTGCCTGACGGCGCAGGAAAGCAGGGATATCCAGATAGTCCATCTCCTGCTGTTGCGCCGCGTCTACGTACGACTTCGCCGACTGCCGGTCGCCCAGGCGGTCACGCCTGATCACGGTCGGGCTCTCCATACCGCGATAATCCACCGGTTCCGCGGTCTCCACCAGATCCGAATTGACCGCCATACGAACCGGAGGAGCCTCCTGCAGTACCGGTTTGGGCGCCTGACGCGCTGTCGTCTCGCCCAATCCGGTGGCCACCACGGTCACCCTGAGATCGTCGGACATCTCCGGATCGATCACGGTACCCACGACGACGGTGGCATCGTCACAGGCGAACTCTTTCACGGTGCTGCCCACCTCGTCAAATTCGCCAATCGAAAGATCAAGCCCCGCGGTGATATTGACCAGGATACCCTTGGCGCCGGAAAGATTGACATCCTCCAGCAGAGGACTGCGAATCGCCTCTTCCGCCGCATCGCGTGCGCGGTTTTCACCACGTGCGGAACCCGACCCCATCATCGCAACGCCCATCTCGGCCATCACCGTCTTGACGTCGGCGAAGTCGACGTTGATCAGGCCGGGCCGGGTGATCAGTTCGGCGATGCCCTGTACCGCGCCCAGCAATACATCGTTGGCCGATTTGAATGCGTTGAGCAGGCTCATATCCTTGCCCAGCACCGCCAGCAGCTTCTCATTCGGGATGGTGATCAACGAGTCGACATACTTGCTCAGCTCGGCGATGCCCTTGTTGGCGATCTCCATTCGCTTGCCGCCCTCGAAAGGGAACGGCTTGGTCACCACTGCCACCGTCAGAATCCCCAGCTCCTTGGCAACTTCGGCAACCACCGGCGCAGCGCCGGTACCGGTGCCACCGCCCATGCCGGCGGTGATGAACACCATGTCGGAGCCCTGCAGCGCTTCGTGGATCCTGTCACGATCCTCCATCGCCGCCTCGCGCCCCACATCCGGGTTGGCACCGGCACCCAATCCTTTGGTGATGTTCGAGCCCAGTTGCAGAACCGTGCGCACCTCGCTGTTGTTGAGCGCCTGCGCGTCGGTATTCGCGCAGATGAACTCGACCCCTTCGATGCTCGCACTGAGCATATGGTTGACGGCGTTGCCGCCGCCACCACCTACACCGACAACTTTAATCACCGCGCTCTGACTGTACGAATCCATCAATTCAAACATTTCCTCTCTCCTCGATTTCTGCCGGCCCCTGACTGCCGACGTCTTTAGCTAAAAAATTGCAACCCTGAACCACCAAACCAGCCGCTAGAAATTGCCCTGAAACCAGCTCTTCATCCGCTCCCAAACCGCCTTGAATCCGCCGCCTGCCGGCAGGTCGCGCAAACGACTGGCCCGGTTGTGGTGCCCGAACAGCAGCAGCCCCACCCCGGTCGCATAGATCGGGTTTCGCACCACATCGACCAGTCCCGTCACATAGCGCGGCACACCCAGGCGCACCGGCATATGAAAAATCTCCTCCGCCAACTCGATCAGCCCCTCCATCTTCGAACTGCCGCCGGTCAGTACCACCCCGCCCGCTATCAAGTCCTCGAAACCGCTGCGACGCAGCTCGTCCTGAATCAGCGTCAGCAACTCCTCGTAGCGCGGTTCGACCACCTCCGCCAACGTCTGCCGCGACAACCGGCGCGCCGGTCTGTCGCCGATGCTCGGCACTTCGATGGTTTCGTCGCTGGCCGCCAGCTGGGTCAGTGCGCAGGCATACTTGATCTTGATGTCCTCGGCGTGCTGGGTCGGCGTGCGCATCGCCACCGCGATGTCGTTGGTCACCTGGTCGCCCGCGATCGGAATCACCGCGGTGTGGCGGATCGATCCCTCGGTAAAGACCGCGATGTCGGTCGTGCCGCCACCTATATCCACCAGGCATACACCCAACTCTTTTTCGTCTTCGCTCAGCACTGCGTAACTGGAGCTGAGCTGCTCCAGGATCAGATCGTCGACCTCGAGCCCGCAACGGCGCACGCATTTGACGATGTTCTGTGCCGCGCTGACCGCTCCCGTGACCATATGGACACGCGCCTCGAGCCGCACCCCCGACATGCCGACCGGCTCCTTAATCCCCTCCTGCTGGTCGATGATGAACTCCTGGGGCAGGATATGGAGAATCCGCTGATCAGCGGGAATCGCCACCGCACGCGCCGCATCGATCACGCGCTCGACGTCGCCATGGGTCACCTCGCGATCCTTGATCGCGACAATGCCGTGCGAATTGAGGCTGCGTATATGGCTGCCGGCGATGCCCGCGTGCACCGAGTGAATCTCGCACGCGGCCATCAGCTCCGCCTCTTCCACCGCGCGCTGAATCGACTGCACCGTCGACTCGATATTGACCACCACGCCCTTTTTCAGACCGCGCGATGGATGCGAGCCGATACCGATGACCTCGATCTCGCCATCCGGCTTCACCTCGCCCACGATCGCAACCACCTTGGAGGTGCCGATATCCAGTCCGACGATCAGATTCTTCTCCGCCTTCTTGGTCATTTACACCCGCTCCCCAGCCCGCGCCGATTGCATACCTAGTTCCGTCCGCTTCTGTTCACTCAACTCTTCAACCGATTGTCGCTGCCAGCGGATAGTGAAGCCGTTGCTGTAACGCAGATCCATCTCCAGAATCCGCCTTTCGCTGCCGCCCTCTCGCTGCAGATGCGGGTAGTAGGCGAGAAAACGCGCCACTCGCCTGTCCGTTTCGCCACTCCCGAGTTGCAACCGCAGGCCGCTGTCGAGGGTCAACTGCCAGGCACCGCGCGCATCGAGCTGGAGCCGTTCGATCGTGAGCCCCAGTCGGGCCAGCTTGGGTTGCAACGCCAGGTACTGCGCGACCACCTCCCGCGAACTGTCGTCCGGCCCTGCCAGCAGCACCAGATCCGGCGGCAGCCGAACCGGCTCAGGCGCGAATATCACCCCTTTGGGATTGACCAGCCGCTCCCCCTCCCAGCGCGCCAGCGGCACCTGCTCTTCGATCTGCATCACCAGTGTCTGCGGCCAGACGCGGCGCACGCTGGCACTCTCCACCCACGGCAGAGCCAACGCCGCACGCCGCACGCGCTCGACGTCGAGGGTGAAAAAGTTGCCGCGAATCTCGCGCCCAACCGCCTGCTCGATCACGCTTCGTTGCAGGTAGCGGAACTGACCATCGATGCGCACCAGCTTGAAGGGCAGCACCCGCGGATCGCTGAGCCGCTCCTGCAGCCAGAACGCTCCGCTGCTGATCGCGCCTAACAGAACCAGCGCCAGCGACCAGCGGCCAAGCCGGCGCCAATCCAGCGACCGCAGCGCGTTGCGCTGCTCGGAAAGGCGACTCTTGGCTCGACGCTTCTCCATCAACGCAACTCCATTCCAGTTTCCAGAATCCGCAGCACCAGCTGGTCGAACGTAAGCCCGTGCTCCCTTGCGGCCATCGGCACCAGACTGTGGCTGGTCATCCCAGGCACGGTATTGACCTCGAGCAGGAACGGCTCACCGTTTTCGTTCTGCATCACATCGACGCGTCCCCAGCCGCTGGCCCCGACCGCACGGAAAGCTTCGAGCGCCAACTGGCGCAGCGCCAGCTCCCGCGCCGGGCTCAACCCCGCGGGACAGTCGTACTGTGTCGAGTCGGCGCGATATTTCGCGTCGTAGTCGTAAAACTGGTGCGGCGTCTGCAAGCGAATGGATGGCAACGCCTCCTCTCCGAGGATCGCCACCGTGTACTCGCCGCCGCAGATCCACTTCTCCGCCATTACGTCGCGATCGTAGGCAGCCGCCGCCGACCAGGCGTCGCGCAGCGCCGCGGCATCGTCGACCTTGGCCATGCCGATGCTGGACCCTTCGTGAATCGGCTTGATCATCAGCGGAAAGCCGAGCACGGCAGCGGCTTCCAGATCGGCCTCGTCACGCAGCATGACGAATGGCGCGGTCGGCAATCCGAGTGCCGACCAGACCAGCTTGCTGCGGTACTTGTCCATGCCCAGCGCGGAGCCGGCGACGCCGCTTCCGGTGTAGGGCAACCCCATCTGCTGCAGTGCCCCCTGCAGCGTGCCGTCCTCACCACCGCGCCCGTGCAGCATGATGAAGACGCGGTCGCAGTGCAGCCGTCGCAGAGGTTCCAGTGCGTCGCTGCCGACATCGATGCCGACCGCATCGACTCCGCTGCGCAGCAGCGACTCCAGCACCGCCGCGCCACCATCCAGCGACACCTCGCGTTCGGCCGAGCTACCGCCCATCAACAATGCAACCCTGCCGAAGCGAGCCATATCTCCGACCGCGCTCACTGTTCGCTCTCCCCCAGGATGTGAACCTCGGGCTGCAACTGCACACCCTGTTCAGCGGCCACTCGATCGTGTACCAGCGTGATCAGCGCTTCGATATCCGCGGCGCTGGCCTGGTCGCTGTTGATGATGAAATTGGCGTGCTTGGCGGAGACCACCGCACCGCCGATGCGCATCCCTTTCAGACCGCAGGCCTCGATCAGGCGCGCCGCGTGATCGCCCGCCGGGTTGCGAAAAACCGAGCCGCAACTGGGCAGCCCGATTGGCTGGCTTTCGGCGCGCTGCGCCAGCAGCGCGCGGATCCGCTGCTGGCCCGCCGCCACATCGCCCTGAACGGTGGCCAAAGCCGCGCCGAGGAACCACTCGCCGTTCAGTCCGTCCACCTGCCGGTAGCCCACGCTGAAACTTTCCGGCATGCGCCGTCGCACATTGCCGCAACGATCGACCGTCTCGACCCAGGCGACCGAGCGCCAGGTCTCGCCACCGAAGGCGCCGGCGTTCATGGCCAACGCGCCGCCCATGGTTCCGGGAATACCGGCCAGGAACTCGATCCCGACCCGCCCCTGGCGCGCGGCGAAACGCGCGACCCGGGCGCAGGAGAGGCCCGCTTCTGCGTAGAGCAGCGCGTCCTTGCGCAGCTCCAGCCGCTCCAGGCAGCCCTGCACGGCGATGACGGTGCCGTTGAACCCACCATCGCGCACCAGCAGATTCGAGCCGAGTCCGAGCCAGAAAAGCGGCTCGTCGGCATCGCACTGGCGCAGAAACGCCACCAGGTCAGCGCTGTCTGCCGGGCGGTAGAAACGCTTCGCCGGACCACCGACACGCCAGCTGGTATGGCGCGCAAGCGGCTCGTCCAGACGCATCTCGCCGCGCAATGGAATATCTCTCATCGCTGCCATCACCGCTGCCTGCCCCCTTTCGTGCGCAGAGCCGAGCGCTGCGGTCCGGTCTTCCGGCGCTTCTCTTTCACGACAGCCCGGCGACCGGTGCTTGAACGGTCGCCGGCGAGCGACTCGCCGCACCCCATGTGTAATCTTCTGTCCGTGATGCGGCTCATTGGCCTGCCCCCAGCCGCTGCAGCCGAGTGGGCAGATCGGCGGCGATCGCGCCTATGTCTCCGGCGCCCATCAACAACAGAATGTCGCCGTCGCCGGCCAGTCCGGCGATCACCGCCGGCAGCTCACCGAGCGGATCGACGAACACCGGGTCGATCTGCCCACGGGCGCGTATCGCACGGCTCAACGCGCGCCCATCGGCACCGGCGATTGGCGCTTCACCGGCCGGGTAGACTTCGCACAGCAGCAGCAGGTCCGGTTGCGAAAGAACCTGTACGAAATCCTCGAACTGCTCCTGCGTGCGGGTGTAACGGTGCGGCTGGAAAGCCAGCACCAGGCGCCGATCGGGCCAACCTTCACGCGCAGCCCGCAGCGTCGCCTCCAGTTCACGCGGGTGGTGGCCGTAGTCGTCGA
>JAGRGU010000079.1:5051-50005 GCA_020445335.1 Gammaproteobacteria bacterium | reverse complement strand
CCCTGGCCGAAGTTGAGCAGCGACATCGAGGTCTGGCTCTTGACCGCGGTGCCCTCCCACTCGCTGAGCGTGCTGTCGTAACGCTCCAGCTCCAGCTGTTCGTTGCCGAAGTACTTGACCGTCTCGTAGTTGATCAGGCTGTCCACCGCCTGCGCATTCGACTCCGACTCGAAGCGGTTCATCTGGTGGCGGAAGTCCATGCGCCACTCGGTCACGGCGAACGTGAAGGCGATGTAGACCGCCACCGTGGCAAAAGTGATCAGCGTGAACAGGGGCTGGTACTGGGCGAGCAGAATCGCGGCCACCAGCGAAAACTCGACCAGCATCGGCAGGATGCTGAACACCATGTAATTGAGGATCGAGCTGACGCTGCGGGTACCGCGCTCGAGGTCCCGACTGATGGCGCCGGTGCGCCGCTCCAGATGGTAACGCAGCGACAGGTTGTGCAGATGCGCCAGCACGCGGGTCGACAAGCGGCGCATCGCATGGTAGCGCACGCGTGCGAAGACCACGTCGCGCAGTTCGTTGAAGAGCGAGCTGCCGAGTCGCAGCGCGCCGTAGCCGAATATCAGCGCCAGCGGAACCAGCAGTAGTTCGCGCGCCTGCTCCATCTGGTCGACGATCTGCTTCAACACCACCGGAATGCCGACATTGGCCACCTTGGCAAGCACCAGGCAGCCCAGCGCGAACAGCGCTCTGCCGCGATACTCCAGCAGAAAGGGCAGCATCGCCCTGAGGTTGTGCCAGTCGCGCCGATCCTTATGTGGACGGGATTGATTCTGTGTATGATTTACCAACTTCGGTCCTGTTAACAGCCAGCGCAATCGCGGCTAGAATCGGGCATACGATTTTAGCGGAAACCCGACCATAAATAACGGCAGCGGTCGGCCCTTGCGCCGCTCCGGGAGAGCCCCATGACCCAGGATTGCAGTTACAACGAACTCCACGCTTTGCAGGTACTCGACGACAGCATGGAGCCCGAGTTCCCGAAGGATTGCATCATCGTGATCGAACCCTCGGAAGTGTGCGCCAGCGGTGCCTACGTCATCGCCACCGTTGGCGAAGAACGCTGGTTCCGGCAGTTTGTCAAACAGGAGAGCGGCGACAAGCTGGTCGCCGTCAATCCGGACTATCCGGAGATACCTCTAGCAGCCGGAAGCTGCAGAATAGAGGGCGTGATCGTGCAGCGCAACATCAGACGCAAGATCAAGCACTACCATCCCTATCAGGCGAACCATGGTGTCGCACTGAGCTGACCGTTGGCGTGCACCGACCGCCTCTCCACCCCGGTGCGGCAACGCTGGCGAAGGTCGATCCCCTCTCCTACGCTTTAAGACAGTCGGTTCACCCTCTGCCGCCATCGGAGTCGTGATAATGAGAACAATACCGATCGACATTACACTGGGCGAGGTCGAGACACTGCCCGATCTATTTCGCAAACGGATCGAGCGGACACCCGAACACGTCGCCTACCGCTACTTCGACAAGCGGACGCAGCAGTGGCTTGACAGCAGTTGGCGGGAGATGGCCGAACTTGCCGGCCGCTGGCAGCAGGCGTTGCTGGCGGAGGGACTGGAGCCGGGCGAGCGGGTCGGCATCATGATGCCCAACTGCCGCGAATGGGTGCTGTTCGATCAGGCGACACTCGGACTCGGGCTGGTCAACGTACCGCTTTTCTACAACGACAGGGGCGGCAACGTAGCCTATATCGTCGGCGACGCCGATCTGCGTCTGCTCTTCATCCAGGGTGATGAGCAGTGGCAGAGCCTGCAGCCCGTGCTCGAGCAGATTCAGGCCACGACCAGAGTGATCAGCTGCCAGCCGGTGCGGCCGAAGCCCGGCCAGGCAGCGCCACAGACGCTGGCCGAATGGCTGCCGCAGCAGGGTGGAAGCTACCGGCTACGCGAGGATATCGGACCGGACAGCCTGGCCACAGTGGTCTACACCTCGGGCACGACCGGACACCCGAAAGGGGTGATGCTGAGCCACAGAAACGTGCTCTGCAACGCCTACGACTCGCTGATGACCACCGATGTCGGCAGCGGTGACGTGATGCTCTCCTTTCTACCGCTGTCGCACATGCTGGAGCGGATGGCCGGTTACTATCTGGCGATGATGGGCGATATCACTGTCGCCTACGCGCGCTCGGTGCCCGAGCTGCCGGAGGATCTGCTGGTGATCCGCCCGACAGTGCTGATCAGCGTGCCGCGCATCTATGAACGCATCTACGCCCGCATCCAGGAGGGACTGCAGCAGAAACCGGCGGCTGTGCGCAAACTGTTCCGGTTGGCCGTGGATGTCGGCTGGAAGCGCTTCGAATATCTGCAGGGACGCGCCGGCTGGTCGCCCGCGCTGCTGCTGTGGCCGCTGCTGGAGAGGCTGGTCGCGGCGAAGGTGGTTGCCCGATTGGGCGGCAGGCTGCACACCGCGATCAGCGGTGGCGCGCCGCTGCCTGCCGATATCGCGCGTACCTTTCTCGCCCTCGGCGTACCGGTGATACAGGGTTACGGTCTGACCGAAACCAGTCCCGTGCTGACGGTCAACCGGGTCAAGGCGAATCTGCCGGAGAGTGTCGGCACCAGGCTCGATCATGTCGCGCTGAAGGTTGGAAACGAGGGTGAGCTGTTGGCGCAGGGCGAGTCGGTGATGCTCGGTTTCTGGAACCGGCCGGAGGAGACGGCGCGCGTGATCGACCCCGAGGGCTGGCTGCACACCGGCGACGTCGCACGCATCGACGAGCAGGGCTACGTCTATATCACGGGTCGCCTGAAGGACATCATCGTGCTGGCCAACGGCGAAAAGGTCTCACCCGCCGACATGGAGCTGGCCATCGCCCTGGATCCACTGATCGAGCAGGTGATGGTGGTCGGCGAGGGGCGCGCCTTTCTCTCCGCGCTGATCGTGCCGGCGCGCGAGCCCTGGCAGCGACTCTCCGCTGATCTCGGGCTGGATCCCGACGCCGCTGCCAGCTACCGTGACGAAAGGGTTCTGCAACAGGTCATGGCGCGCATCGGCGCGCAGCTGCGCGAATTCCCCGGCTACGCGCAGATACGCGCGATCACGCTGCTGCAGGAGCCCTGGTCGGTGGAGAACGGCCTGCTGACACCGACGCTCAAGACCCGCCGCAGCGAAGTCCTCAAACACTACGACGACGATCTGCAGCGGCTCTACCAGGGGCACTGAAGCAGCTATTTGTAGTCGGGCGCGCGCTTTTCGACAAACGCATCTATACCCTCGCGAAAATCTTCGCCGAGCGCGCAGGCGACGAACGAGTGCCGCTCCAACGCCAACTGCTGCGACAGCGAATTCTCCAGCGAGGCATTCAGCAGCCGTTTGACACCGGCAAGTGCGCCCGGTGCCATACGCCGCAGCTTGCGCGCCCAGGCTCTGGTCTCCTCATCGAGCGCTTCATCGGCCACCACCCGATTGATCAGCCCTATGCGCTCCGCTGCCGCCGCATCCAGCATCTCGTTCAACAGCGACAGCGCCATGCTCCGTTTCAGTCCGATCTGCCGCGGCAGAAGCCAGGTGTTGCCGCCATCGGGCGTGGTCGCTATCTGCGCGTATGCCTGCGTGAAACGGGCGTTTTCGCTGGCAATCGCCAGATCGCAGGCGGCGACCAATGAGACGCCGAAACCTGCCACATTACCTCGAATCGAAGCGATCACCGGAAACGGCAGCGACCTCAGCCGCACGACGCTGTCATTGACCAGGTCGATGACGGCGGCAATCTCCCCCTCTAACTCAACACGCGGTTGCTGCAGGCAAGATTGGAAGTAGCGGATATCGCCGCCAGCCATGAAGTGCTCCCCGGCGCCGCCTATCACCAGACAGCGCAGATCAGTCTCCCCCTGGAGCTGTCGCAACACCCTGTTCAGCCCCTCCGCCATCTCCCGATTTAGCGCATTCAGCGATTTCGGCCGATTCAGCGTTAACCAGGCAATTTGCTCTCCAAGCTCAAATTCAACGATCTCCGACATATACGGAAAACCCCCATCTAAACAGAGATAAGATTATGATTTTTGATTCTTTTTCTAAATTTCCCGGCTGGCCACGTAGCGCTTGCGAGCGGCGAAACTGCGCTATCGGGCGGTGGCCGTCGGAATAATCATCGGCCTCTATAAAGTCCCGGTAATAAAAGCCGTTACCATTTGGAAGCAACAACCGAAGACCATGCGACATGAAACCCAATATTACTCCCAACGACACGGAACATACCCTGAATGCCGACGACTTCATCGTCTCCAAGACCGATCCCAAGGGGCGCATTCTCTATTGCAACCGGATATTCATGCGTCTGGCCGGTTACAAGGAAGCGGAACTGCTGGGCAAGCAGCATAACATCATTCGCCACCCCGACATGCCCCGAACGGTCTTCCAGCTGCTGTGGGATACGGTGCAGAAGGGTGAGGAGTTTTTCGGCTACATCAAGAACCTGAGTAGAGATGGCGGGTTCTACTGGGTCTTCGCCAACGTCACGCCGAGCTATGACCCACAGGGTCAGCTGGTCGGCTACTACTCGGTCCGCCGCAAACCGGAGGCTAAAGCACTGGATGTGATAACGCCGCTATACGGCGAGATGCTGGCTGCCGAAAAGGCGGCGGGACCCAAACAAGCCATGGAGGCAGCAAAAAAGATTCTACATCAACGTCTGAGCGCAACCGGAACAACCTATGAGCATTTCGTCCTTGAAATTTAGCTGCGGCAGCACACTCAACCTGATGCTGGGCCTGATGGGCCTCTCTCTGGCCACTGAGTTCATGCTGCACGGCTTCAACCCCTTACTGCTCGGTTTCGCTCTGGCGGCATCTATGCTCTTCATGCTGCAGCGGCGCACAGCCCGCAACGGCGACGAGATGCTCTCCAAGATCAAGCGGATGGGAGAGGCGATCGCCAACGGCGACCTCAACTATCGCATCACCGGCATCGACCCTGGTCACGAACTGGCGGCAACGGCCTGGAATCTGAACGACGGCCGGGATCAGGACGAAGCGTTCTTCAAGGAGATCGAGACCGCCTTCTCCCACGCCGAGCAGGAGAAATTTCATCGCCACTGTCTGGTGGGTGGTCTGCACGGCGTCTACAGTGCCGCGATCGAACGCATCAACCGCTCGCTCGGTTCGATGGCCGAGACCTACCACAACCGCAAACAGAGCGAGATGCAGCAGCAGATCTCGCAGCTGCGCACCAACGCGCTGTTGACCAATCTGCGCCTCGGTCAGAAGGATCTGATGGAGATCTCCGGCGGCATGGATGAGGTCGAGGGAATATCGGCGCAGGCGGTCGAGACCGCGATAGCAGGTCAGACCTCCATTGCCCAGGTCACTTCCAATCTGACGAGCCTGATGGAGATGATCGAGAGCGTCAAAGGCTCCTCCCAGTCGTTGAGCGAACGCAGCAACGAGATCTTCGAAGTACTGTCACTGATCATCGGCATTGCCGACCAGACCAACCTGCTGGCATTGAACGCCGCCATAGAAGCGGCCCGCGCGGGGGAGCATGGACGCGGTTTCGCGGTGGTCGCCGACGAGGTAAAGAAGCTGGCGGAGCGAACCAAAGAGGCCACCGGCAGCGTCGAGAACATCATCCAGGGGTTTCGCGCCGCGACCACGCGCATGACCGATGACGCCGAGACCATGGCCGGAATGGCAGGCACCTCGAAGCAGGCTGTCGATCAGTTCGAACAGGACTTCAATACCTTCTCCTCGATCGCGCAGCAGACGCACAAGCACGTCGGCCTGGCCAAGGTGGTCAGCAGCGCCTCACTGGTGAAGATGGACCATATGATCTACATGCAGAACGGCTACCGCGCCTTCGAGACGGGTGAACACTCCGACGAGTGGCAGGCGGTGCAGGTGGACCATCACAGCTGCCGTTTCGGTCAGTGGCAGGAGGGGGGCGCCGGCCATGAACTGTTCGGCCATCTCCCCTCCTACCGCAAACTGATGGACCCGCACATCCGGGTGCACAGCAATGTCCATCAGGCGCTGGCCGAGTCACTGCGCGACTGGCAGCGCGATCCGTCGGCACGTGCCACCATCATAAACCACTACCGCGACGCCGAGCGGGCCAGCCAGGAGATGATCGCGACCCTGTCGGCGTTGAGCGGGGAGAAGGCGCACTACGAGAGCAGCAACCGCAGCGCCGGCGGGGTAGAGCTCTTCTAGGGCCCGAGCCCCGACCCGGATCCAGAGCCTCACAGCGATATCTACATCTACAACGTTTACGAATGCTCAGAACGCGTCGTCTTCGAAGCTCATCATGCATTTCGAACCGGCCATTACAGCCGCGAACAACGCGCCGCTCTGTGGCAGGATGCGCTCAAAGTAGAAGCTGGCGGTAGCCACTTTCGCCCGATAGAACAGCGCCTCCGCACCATCGCGCTCACGAATTCCGATCTCGGCCATGCGCATCCATAGATAACCGAGCGCCACCAGCGCGAACAGGCGCAGATACTCGCTGGCCGCGCCACCCGCCTCCTCGGGATTCTGCATACCGCGCTGCGCCAGCCAGGCGGTTGCCCGTTGCAGGCGACCGAATGCCTTCGCCAAAGGCGGCTGAAAGCTCTGCATCGAGACATCATTCGCCTTCTCCTGTAGATAATACTGCACGGGATGAAAGAACTGCCGCAGGTAGCGTCCGGCGTGCGCTGGCAGCTTGCGACCGACCAGGTCAAGCGCCTGAATCCCGTTGGTTCCCTCGTAGATCTGCGCGATACGCGCGTCGCGTACGAACTGCTCCATGCCATGTTCGCGGATATAGCCGTGGCCGCCGTAGACCTGCATCCCGATATTGGCCGCCTCGAAGCCGCAGTCGGTCATGAAGGCCTTCACCACAGGCGTCATCAACGCGACGAAATCGGCCGCGTCGCGGCGCGCCCGTGGATCCTCGAGCCGCAGCGACCTGTCCAGCTCGCGTGCAACCCAGCCCGCCAGCGCCCGGTTGCCTTCGGTATAGGCGCGCATGGTCAGCAGCATACGCCGCACGTCCGGATGCACCAGTATCGGATCGGCTTCCCCTTCGGTCTGCCTGCTGGCGTCGAACGCGCGTCCCTGAACTCTTTCGCGCGCGTAGGCAACCGCCCCCTGATAGGCCGCCTCGCCGATGCCCAGCCCCTGGATACCCACGGCCAGGCGCTCGGTATTCATCATCACGAACATCGCCTCCATGCCCTGGTACAACTCCCCCACCAGCCAGCCGAGCGCGTTATCGAAGTTGATGACGCAGGTCGACGAGGCGTGAATACCCATCTTCTCTTCGATCGATCCGCAGCTGACACCGTTGGCCCCGCTCAGCGTCTGATCGTCGTTTACCTTGATCTTCGGCACCAGAAAGAGGCTGATTCCCTGGGTACCCCGGGGTGCATCGGGCGTGCGTGCCAGCACCAGATGGATGATGTTCTCGGTCAAGTCGTGCTCGCCGGCGGTGATGAACATCTTGCTTCCCGAGAGCAGATAACTGCCATCAGCCTGCGGTTCGGCTCTGGTCCGTACCATGCCCAGGTCGGTTCCGCAATGCGGCTCGGTCAGACACATCGCTCCGCTCCACTTCCCGGCGATCATGTTGGGCAGGAAGCGCTGCTTCAGTGCCGCATCGGCGTAGCGCTCGATGGCGCTGCAGGCGCCGTTGGTCAGCCCCGGGTAGAGACCGAAGGAGAAGTTGGCCGACGAAATGATCTCCTCGAGCATCATGTTGATGAACTTCGGCAGCCCCTGCCCACCATATTCCGGCGAACCGTAGAGTGTGGTCCAGCCCGCTTCGATAAACTGCCGGTAAGCCTCCCGGAACCCGGTCGGCGTGCTGACCCGGCCGCCGTCGAAGCTGCACCCCTCCTCGTCGCCGCTGCGATTGAGCGGCTGCAGCCGCTCTTCGCAGAAGCGCCCCGCCTCCTCCAGGATCGCCATGACCAGATCGGGCGTAACCTCCTCGCAACCCGGCAGCCCCTGCATCACACCGGGATCGAGCAGCTCCCGATAGACAAACCGAAGATCGCGCAGCGGCGTCGAATAGTTGGGCATTGGCTCAGTTCCTCAACGGTTTACCGGTTTCCAGCATCTGTTCGAGACGGTCGAGGGTCGGCGGCAGCCTGATAAGCGACATGAAGGCTTCACGCTCGAGCGTCAGCATCTGCTCCTCTGAGATTTCGTCGCAGATATCGCTATCACCGCCGCTGAGCAGCCGAGCCAGCGCGCTGGCGACGACCTCATCGTGTGCGGTGGCCCTGCCGCTGAGACGAAAACTCCGTACCGCCATCCCCATCGCCAAGGCAGCGGTGGCTCCCGGCAGATGCATCGGCCGATACTCCCGAGGCGAATAGTTTTCGGCCAGTGACAACGCGCGTCGCTTGGCGTCCGCCAGCAGCCGATCGCGGTTCATCGTGATGCCATCCTCGGGTCGCAGGAAGAGATAATCCTTCGCTTCGTCGGCCGACTTCGCCACGGTCGCGGTAGAGATCGTCTCGAAGCATTTGATCAAAGGCGGCATAGGCCCACCGGCGCGTCGGCGGTTCAGCACCCAGCGCTGCAACAGCTCCTTGCACCCTCCCCAGGCTGGGATCACGCCGACGCCCGCCTCGACCAGACCGATGTAACTCTCAGCGTGGGCCTGCACCGCATCGCAATGCAGCAGACACTCGCAGGCGCCGCCCAGGGCCATGCCAGAGGGCGCTCCGACCACCGGGAAAGGCGCCGTCTTCAGGGCACGATAGATCCGCTGCCCTGCCCTGACCTGCGCCTCGATCTGATCCCAGCTGGCGATATTGGCGGCGAATAAAAGCAGGCCGAGATTGGCGCCGACCGAAAAGTTGCTGCCCTCGTTGTAGATCACCAGCGCCTTGTGCTGCCTGGGAACCAATTCGATCGCCCGTTCCAGCATCTCAAGAATCTGCGGATCGAGCGCATTCATCTTGGTATGGAACTCCAGGCAGACGACGTCGTCGCCGATGTCCCACAGCGACGCGGAGGCGTTGGCGGCCAGTGGTTCGCCCTGCCGCTTGATGTCCGCCAGCAACAGCACCCCGTCGGCACGCCGGAGGTTGTGGTACTCACCCTGCAGCGTCAGATACTGCAGCCGGCCTTCGACGACCCGGTAGAAGGGCCTGCCCTGCGCTGTTTCGAGCAACCTCGGCAAAGGCGTTCGCGACTGTTGCAACAGCTCGGCGAAACGATCGGCGCCGATCCTGTCCAGCATCTCGAAAGGTCCCCGTTTCCAGGCGTAGCCGAGGCGCATCGCTTCATCCACCGCGACAATGTCCGCGGCTATCTCGCCAACCAGATCCACGGCATAGCCGAGTACCTTCAGCAGCACTCTACGGGCGTACTCACCACCCCTGTCCGCATGCTGCAGCAGCGCCGGCAGACCCTCTTTTCTGGCGGCTGCGATGCTCTCGAGCCGAACCTCTGCCAACGCCCGGTACTCCCCGGTGCGGAGATCGATCGCCTGCTTCACCTTAGCACCGTCGCTGCGCTCGATACGATAGAATCCACCCTTCCCCTTGCGCCCGACGTATCCCTCCGCGATCATCCGCTCCAACAGCGGCGGAATGTCGCTGTAGGCGTGCAACGGATCACCGGCAGGCAAGGTACGGGTCATACTCTCCATCAGGTGCGGCAGCAGATCTATGCCGACCAGATCGGAGAGACCGAAGACGCCGGTCTTTGGTATCCCCATCGGTGTACCGACGACGGCGTCCGCCTCCTCCACGCTCAAACCGAGTTTGATCGCTTCGCTGACCGCCACCTGAATCCAGTAGATACCGATGCGGTTGGCGATGAAGCCGGGTGTATCCCGGCACTGCACCACCCCCTTGCCGAGATGCCTGTCGGCGAAGGTTTCGATACTGGCCAACGCCTCGGTATCGCTGCGCGCACCGGCGACCAGCTCCAGCAGCCGCATGTAGCGCGGTGGGTTGAAGAAGTGGGTGATCAGAAAGCGCTGCGCGAAAGCTTCCGGCATCCCGGCCACCAGATCACGCAGCGGAATGGTCGAAGTATTGGATGAGACGATGGCGTCCGACTTGCGCACCGCGTCGATCCGCCGGTATAGCGACTGCTTGATCTCCAGCCGCTCGATCACCGCCTCGATGATCCAGTCGCACTCTCCGAGCAGTGTCAGATCATCTTCTATGTTGCCGCAGGTGATCAGTCTGGCGTTGCGCCTGTGCATCAGCGGCGCCGGCTGCCGCTTGAGCATCGCGGCTACTGCGCGCTCTGCCAGCGCGCTGCGGCTCCCCCCCTCTTCAGCAACGATATCGAGCAGCACCACGGGGACTCCGGCATTGCTGATCTGCGCGGCGATGCCGGCGCCCATAACGCCGGCGCCGATCACGGCGACCCTGTCGATCTTCATTGCACCGCCTCCAGGATTGTCGCT
Source organism: Gammaproteobacteria bacterium (assembly GCA_020445335.1). Taxonomy (GTDB): domain Bacteria; phylum Pseudomonadota; class Gammaproteobacteria; order Chromatiales; family Chromatiaceae; genus HKST-UBA178. Next base: position 39,634 of record JAGRGU010000079.1, on the reverse strand, counting down.
ATACCCTGGCCGCCACCGATGCACTGGGTCGCAAGCGCGAATCTGCCGCCCTCGCGCCGTAGCAGCGCCGCGGCCTTGCCGGTTATCCGCGCGCCGCTCGCGCCGAGCGGATGACCGAGCGCGATCGCCCCACCGTCGAGATTCACCCGTTCCGCGTCTATGCCCAGCTCACGCAGGCAGACAATAGATTGCGAAGCGAAGGCTTCGTTGAGCTCGACCAGGTCGATATCCCCGATCTGCAGGCCCGCGCGCGCCAACGCCTTCTGCGTGGCGACCACCGGTCCAATGCCCATGATTTCCGGCGCACAGCCGGATACCGCGATACTGCGAATCCTTGCCAGCTTCGGCAACCCCAGGCGCTCGGCGAAGGCTTCGCTGCAGACCAGCAGCGCGGCGGCGCCATCGGTCAGAGGCGACGAAGTACCCGCGGTGACGCTGCCGCCGGCGTCAAAGGCGGGCGCCAACTCTGCCAACGCCTCAAGCGTCGTCTCCGCACGAATGCAGCCATCCTGGGTAACGCCATCCAGCGGCACCAGCTCATCGTCGAACTTTCCGCTCTTCTGTGCCGCAGCCGCTTTCTGATGACTGGCGAGCGCGAAGGCCTCCTGCTGTTGGCGCGATATAGCGTGCAACCGCGCCAGGTTCTCCGCCGTCTCTCCCATGCTCATATAAGCCGCCGGCAGATCGGCCGCCAGCCGCGGATTGGGCATCGGATTGAAGCCGGTCATCGGCACCCGGCTCATCGACTCGACACCGGCGCAGATGAAAGCCTCGCCCGCTCCCATCTCTATCGCTCCGGCAGCCTGGTGGATCGCCTGCATCGATGAGCCACAGAAGCGATTGACGGTCGTCCCGGCAACGCTCTGCGGCAGACCGCTCAACAGCACCACCATGCGCGCCATGTTGAAGCCCTGCTCGCCCTCGGGAAAGGCGCAGCCGAGAATCAGATCCTCGAGCATGCCACCGTCGATTCCGCTGCCGTGCAGAACTCCCCGAACCGCGGCGACCGCCAGGTCGTCGGGTCGCGTACGCGCCAATGCCCCCTTGTTGGCCAGTGTGAATGGAGTGCGCCTGTAGGCTGCGATAACGGTGCTGTTCATCGATCGGCTACCTCATCGGTTAAAACAGTTGCGACATCCATGGAGGAGTCACTGACTCTCCTCCGACTGATTCCTCTCCAGATAGACCCGGGTCTGGCGCGAAATCTCTCGCAGCTCATCAAGCGTGATCGCCAGATCGGTCTGCTGCTGTTCCAGTTCGGCGATTCGCTTTTCGACTTTGGCAAGCAGCAGCTGCTGTTGTTCCAGCTGCACCGGATCGGCGTCATAGAGGTCGAGATACTCGCGGATATCCTCGAGTGAAAAACCCAACCGCTTGGCCCGCAGGATCAGCTTGAGGCGGCCACGGTCACGGTGGTTGTAGACGCGATTGGCGCCGACCCGCTGGGGCGCGATCAGCCCCTTGGTCTCGTAGAAACGGATGGCTCGCGCGGTGATGCCGAGCGCCGCGGCCGTTTCGGTGATCGTTGTCAGTCTTTCGTCGCGCATTTCAGCCCTAAAAATAGTTGCACATGACGTATACGTCAACTTTATTACGTATAGGTTAAGTCAATCACTAAAAAGCACTGACGACGATGTTGCGTGGGGTTCCCTGGCGCCCATAGGGGCGCCGCCAGCGAACGGGAGAGAGTGGTGCTACTGCCCGGCGCCGCAGCACTCGTCGACCAGGTAGACGATCGACTGGAAAGGGATTCCGGCATGGCGCGTCAAACCGATTTCGCAGGTGATACTGTTGGAGACGCCGAATTCGCACTCCGGCGGAATCTGCGCCTTCAGGTTGCGCAACGCGGACGCATTCAGCTCCGGGTGGGTGAATCCTTTGTCACCGGCAAATCCACAGCAGCCCTGCTCCTGCGCGATCACGACCTTCCTGGCAAAGCGCTGGGCGAGCGTCATCAGGGTCTGCTCGAGGCCCATTTTGCGGCTGCTGCAGGTGAGATGCAGTGCCACCGACTCCACCTGCTTGTGCTGCTGCAGGTGCGGCAGCAGAAAGTCGCTGATGAATCCGGCCGGTTCGTAGAACTGCATCGGCCGCGAGATACCCTCGAGCATGCGACGGGTACAGGGGCTGGTATCGCAAAGAATCGGTACCCTGCCGCCCCTGCTGCTCTCCCACAGCCGCTGCTCGAGCTTGTGCAACGCGTTCCCTGCGGGGTCGGGAAGCCCTTTGCTCTCGAGCGGCATACCGCAGCAGAGCCCGGCAACGGGTTCCGGGATTATCGCTTCGAAGCCCGCCTTCGCCAGCAGGGAGCGCATCCGCCGGTGCAGCGCCTGCTGGTGAGGAGCCCCTTTTGCCGGTCCCATCGTGCGACTGACGCAGCTGGGGAAGTAGACCACCTGGCGCCCCTGCCCGGCATGCGTCATGGAAGTCGATCCCAGTGCGGAGGCGGCACGGGGGTAGCTGGGATTCCAGCTTGGTATGCGCTCGCCGCTGAGACGTGAGAGCGCCCCGCTGTAGCGTTGCAGACGGTCGTCCCCCAACAGATCCTGGGCCGCGCCGGCGAGGCGCAGCCCTCCCCGGGTGAGCGCTTCGACCGCAGCGTAGCCGCGTTCGACCGCTCCACCGACCCGCGCCGCGAAGTTGCCGTGGTTACGGGCGCGGATCGATTTCACCAGCCGCCCGGTATCGATGCTCACCGGACAGTGCTGCGCGCAGAGTCCATCCGCCGCGCAGCTCTCCAGACCCTGATAGCGAAACGCCGCCTGGAATTCGTCGAGCCGTGTCGGGTCGTCCTGCGCCGATTGCAATCGGCTGATCTCGCGCCAGGAGATGATCCGTTGGCGCGGCGTCAAGGTCAGATCGCGAGAAGGACAGACCGACTCGCAGAAACCGCATTCGATGCAGCGATCGATGATCCCGTCCGCGGCCGGCAGCGGCTTCAGATTTTTGAGATGCACATCCTTGTCTTCGTTGAGCAGGACGCCGGGATTCAAAATCATCTCGGGATCGAGCAGCCGCTTCAGCTCCCACATCAGCCGGTAGGCATCGCTGCCCCACTCCATCTCGACGAACGGCGCCATGTTCCGCCCGGTGCCGTGCTCGGCCTTCAGCGAGCCGCCGAACCCGTCGACCACCAGGTGGCTGACCTCGTCCATCAAACCCTGGTAGCGCATCACCTCACGGCGGCTGCCGAAATCCTGCGTGAAGACAAAGTGCAGATTTCCCTCCAGCGCATGGCCGAAAATCAGCGCCTCATGGTAGTTGTACTTGTCGAACAACGCCTGCAGCCCACGTACCGCGTCAGCCAGCTGCGGTACCGGAAATGCGACATCCTCGATGATCACCGTGGTACCTACCGCGCGCACCGCGCCCACCGCGGGGAAGAGTCCCTTGCGGATATTCCACAGCGACTGATACTCGGCCGGGTCGCTGGTGAAGTTGGCCGGCGCCTGCAGCGCTATGCCATCGAGCGCCGCCGTCACCTCGCCCACCGCCCGCTCCAGTCGAGCCTCGTCAGCCGCCCTGACATCGACCAGCAGCGCCGCCGCCTCTGCATCCAGCCGCGACAGAAACACGGGCATTCCAGGTTTGCTTTCGACCGAGCGCAGCGCGGCACGGTCCATCAGCTCGACCGCGGTTACCGGCGCCGGCTTGAGCGCCGCGACCGCGCGGCAGGCGGTTTCGATATCCGCAAAGATGATCAGCGCGGTGGCTTTACATGGGTGCTCGGGCACCGTGCGGTAGCTGATCTCGGAGATGAAACCCAGGGTTCCCTCGGAGCCTATCATCAGATGCTGGAGCATCTCGAAAGGATCCTCGAAATCGACCAGCGCGTTGAGGCTGTAGCCGGTGGTGTTCTTCAGACGGTATTTGTGGCGAATGCGCGCAACCAGATCGGCATCGTCGCGCACGCGTTGGCCGAGTGCCCGCAACTGCTGCAACAGCATGGCATGGCTGCGCGCGAACGCGGCACGGCTCTCCGCATCGCGGGTATCGAGCAGGGCGCCGTCGGCCAGAATCAGGCGCATGCCCAGCAGCGTGTTGTAGCTGTTCTGCGCGGTACCGCAGCACATGCCGCTGGCGTTGTTAGCCGCGATGCCACCGATCTTGGCAGCATTGATCGACGCCGGATCGGGCCCGATCTTACGGCCGAACGGGGCCAGCCAAAGATTGGCCTGGGCGCCGATGATACCCGGCTGCAGGCTGATCTCGCGCCCCGAGTCAGCGATATCACACTGATTCCAACCGCTGCCCGCAAGCTGAAGCAGCACCGAATCGGTTATCGCCTGCCCCGACAGGCTGGTTCCCGCCGCGCGAAAAGTGATCGCACTTTTGTGCTTACCGGCGAGCGCCATTATGCGCCGCATCTCGGCTTCGTCTTCGACCTTGACCACCAGTTGCGGAATCAGCCGATAGAAGCTGGCGTCGGAGCCATAGGCCAGCCGCCGTAACGGGTCGATGATCAGACGATCGGCGGCAATGAAGGGCCGCAGATCGCGCAAGAGCTTTTCACTCGGTGTTTGCATTGCCTGTCCGCAGTAGTGGGGGACGCACCGGCGGTGGCGCCACCCCCTGAGAGTGATACAGAGCCAGACCCCGGTAGTCTGCGATCCTCTCTCTCCAAGGGATGGAATCCAGGGGCAGCTGAGAAAAGCTGATATCCCGGCCGCGCTGTTATCATGGACCCGCCAGTCAAATTGGTCAGGCCAGTTAATTATTAGACCATGATTTTTGCCCTGTCAAGCTTCATATCGAAAGCTGACTATGGTGCATATAATGAAGCAAATGAGTGAACAGCGTGCAAATTGACGGTTAGAAATCCCAATTATCGCGACTGATCAGGTATCTGGAAACACTTCCATTAGTTCAGATTTGGGTCTACACTCTGCTGAAATTGGTATTACCAATTATTAGAATTTGATGATAGAGCAAAGAAAATCAGACAAAATCGCAGAGACCCTGGCAACGATGATCGCCGATGGCGAGTTGCAACCGGGAGAGCGTCTGCCCGCAGAGCGCGTACTCGCGGGGCAGCTCCAGGTATCGCGGCCATCGCTGCGCGAGGCCATCCAGAAACTGAACAGCCGCGGAATGCTCACCACCCGCCGTGGCGGCGGTACCTTCGTACGTGACGATATCGAGCCGTCGTTTATCGACCCGCTGCTGGCGATGCTCAAGGAGCTGCCGGAGTCCCGCTACGACGTACTGGAGATTCGCCACGCGCTGGAGGGCACCGCCGCCTACTATGCCGCGCTGCGCGCCACCGAGGAGGACAAGGCGCGCATCCGGCGTAAGTTCGAGATCATGATCAGCAAACACGGCGTCGGCGACCCGATGGACGAGGCACGCGCCGATGCCGAGTTCCACCTCTCGATCGTCGAGGCGTCGCACAACCTGGTGCTGCTGCATGTCATGCGCGGGCTGTTCACGCTGTTGATGAACAGCATCAGTCACAACCTCGACAAGCTCTACACGCTGCCGCGCGTCTTCGAGCCGCTTAGCAACCAGCACGAGCGATTGATGAATACGGTGCTGGAGAGCGATCCGGACAAGGCCCGGCAGGCGGCGCAGACGCATCTGGTCTTCGTCGAGGAGTCGTTGCAGCAGATTGACCGCGAAGAGGTGCGCAACCGCGGTCACCTGCGTGGAATCACCTGAAACCCGTTATCAAAAGTGACAATCCCTCGGATCCCCGTCTACAGCCGGCACCATCGGGATCCGAACTGACAGAGCGATCAACATACGCCATGAACGAAATTGCAACTTGTAGCCAGGTAACGTCGCCCCGCAAGGGCAGGATCGGTCTCCACCATCTCCCGACCGGCCGGCTTCGCGGTCGCGGACTGCAGGCGGGAGCAGCGGCATGAGTCCGTCCGATCGCTACCCGGAACGCCCACAACGGGTCTACTTCTTCGGTACCTGCCTGATCGACCTGCTATATCCCGAAGCGGGATTGGCTGGCATGCAGCTCATCCGACGCGAAGGAGTCGAGGTTCTCTACCCACGCGACCAGACCTGCTGCGGTCAGCCGGCCTGGAACTCCGGATATCGCGACGAGGCGCGCAGTGTCGCGATGCGCCAGATAGGCTGCTTCCCGCAGCCCTATCCGATCGTGGTACCCTCCGGCTCCTGCGCCGGCATGATGCGGCATCAGTATCCGAGACTCTTCCAAGGCAGCCCGGAACAGGAGACCGCGCTCGCTTTCGCGGCGCGGATCTTCGAGCTGACCGAGTTTCTGGTGCATGTATTGAAGATCGATCTGCAGGATCTAGGCGCGCCGGTCGAGGTCGCGCTGCACGTCTCCTGCGCAGCCAGACGCGAACTGCAGGTGGCCGACGAGCACCGCGTACTGCTGCAACAGCTCGAGGGGGTCACTCTGCTCGAACAGCAGCGGGCCGAGGAGTGTTGCGGCTTCGGCGGCACCTTCGCCGTCAAACATCCCGAGATCTCGGCGGCGATGGTGGAGGAGAAGTGCAATGCCGTAGTGGCGACCGGCGCGACCAGGCTTGTCAGCGGCGATTGCGGTTGCCTGATGAACATCAACGGCCATGCGCAACACCGCAACGAAGCGCTGCAGGGGCAGCATATCGCCAGTTTTCTATGGGAGCGCACAAATGCAGCAGAGCGTTGAGTTCCGCGGCCGTTCGCGCGAGGCACTCGGCAACGAGCAGATAAGGAGCAACTTCCGGCAGGCGATGGACGGCCTGATGAGCAAGCGCAAAGCCTCCTTTCCCGACCAGGATGAACTGCGACGGCTGCGACTTCGCGCCGCGGAGATCCGCGCAAATGCGCTGCTGAAGCTGCCGGAGCTGCTCGAGCGGCTGGAACAACGCTGCCACGAAAACGGCATCCAGGTGCACTGGGCGGAGAGCACGGCAGAGGCCAACGCCATCGTGCTCGGTATCATGCAGCGCCACGACGCACGCCTGCTGATCAAGGGCAAGTCGATGGTCTCCGAGGAGATGGAGCTCAACCACTATCTCGAGGCGCACGGCATCGAGTGCCTCGAGTCCGACCTGGGCGAGTACATCCTGCAGCTGGCCGGCGAGCCGCCCTCACATATCGTCGCACCGGCGATCCACAAGAGCCGGCAGCAGATCGCGCAGCTTTTCCGGCAGAAGTTTCCCGACATTCCCTACAGCGAGGATGTCGACACGTTGACGCGCAGCGCGCGCACGATTCTGCGGCGCAAGTTCAATCAAGCGCCGGTGGGACTCTCCGGAGTCAACTTCGCCGTGGCCGAAACCGGCACCATCTGCCTGGTGGAGAACGAAGGCAACGGCCGCATGTGCACCACCGTGCCTCCGGTGCATATCGCAGTTACCGGCATCGAGAAGGTGGTCGAGCATCTCGCCGATATCCCGCCGCTGCTGAGCCTGCTGCCGCGCTCGGCGACCGGTCAGCACATCACCACCTACTTCAACATGATCAGCTCACCGCGCAAGCCGGGCGAACGCGATGGTCCGCAAGAGGTGCACCTGGTTCTGCTCGACAACGGCCGCTCCCGCATCTACCAGGACCAGGAGCTTATCCAGACACTGCGCTGTATCCGCTGTGGCGCCTGCATGAACCACTGCCCCGTCTATGCGCGGATCGGCGGACACGCCTACGGCACGACGATACCGGGTCCGATCGGCTCGATCCTTGAGCCGCAGAAGGCGGGGCTGGACCGGCTTGGAGATCTGCCGACCGCCTCCACGCTGTGCGGTGCCTGCGCAGAGGTCTGCCCGGTCAAGATTCCGATTCCGGACCTGCTCAATCGATTGCGTTTCGAGCGCGTGCGCAGCGACGGCGACAACCTCACTCCCGGCCAGGGCAGTCAGCGCCACGGCTGGGAGCCGACCGTCTGGCGCGCCTGGAGCTGGCTGCACGCGCACCCCCTCGTCTACCGCTTGGGTACCCGCATCGCCAGCCGCCTGCGCTGGCTGCAACCACGCCGGCTCGGTAACTGGAGCCGGGTGAGAAGCACACCCAGAGTCGCCAGCCGGACCCTGCACGAACTGGCCGCCAAGAACGGTTTCAACGATGAATGACGCACGCAGCAATATCCTGAAAAGGCTCAAAGAGGCCGGGCCCGGCCTGCCTGAAACGGCTGAACAGACTCCGGTTCCACTGGCGCGCTGGAGTCCCGCGCAACGCATTGAACGGTTCAGCCAACGCATGGAGTCGGTACGCGCCGAGGTCCACATCGTTCCCGACAACGGCTGGATCGATCTGCTGAAGGAGCTGGTCTCCGAGAAAGGGATAGGTACACTGCTCTACTCACCGCCAACGGAGTACGGCAGTGCGATTGGCGCAGCATGGGGCACAAGCGACGGTCCGCTCCGAACGCTGACAGGAGAGATCGAAGAGTGGCAGGAGCAGCTCTTCAGCGATATCGATGCGGCGTTGACCTCAACCCACGCGGCGATCGCCGAGACCGGCACGCTGGTGCTCTGGCCGGACAGTGCGGAACCCCGCACCTTCTCGCTGGTGCCGCCGATCCATATCGCCTTGCTCAAAGCAGAGCGAATATTCGATACCTTTGCCGATCTGGTCGCCCGCGAGCAGTGGCAGAACGGCCTGCCGACCAATGCGCTGCTGATCTCCGGTCCATCCAAGAGCGCCGATATCGAGCAGACGCTCGCTTACGGTGTTCACGGTCCGGTCGAACTGATCGTTCTGGTGTTGACGGAAGCGTAGTAGCGGCGTCAGTCGATCGATGGAGACTCGTCTGGGTCATCCACCTGCGACTCAAAGCTTCACCGCTTTCCCATCACCCGAGCAACAAATCCGCGCCGACGAGAACAGCAAGCAGCAGAGCCGACAGCAGCGCTCTCGTGGTATCGGCGACACGCCAATCCAGCCTCTCACCGATTCCCGGCAGTCGCCCATCGAAACCGCGGCACTTCATCGCCGCCAGCACCCTCTCCGAACGCTCCAGAGAGCGCACCAGCAGCATGCCGATCAACCAGCCCAGCGTCTTCAGGCTGTGCAGGTCGCTGCCGAGGCGAAAGGCACGCACCATCATCGCCTGCCGCAAGCGCTGGTATTCAAGTTGCAGAACGCCGATGTAGCGCAGCGTCAGCTGCAACAGCAGCACCAGTTTGTGCGGCGTGCCCAGGCGCGACAACGCCCCGGCCAGCTCGGCCTGTGATAGTGTGCCGACCAGCGGAAACAACGCCAGAACCACGCTGTTGGCCTTCAACGTCACACCGAGCGCACGCTCCAGTCCCGACCAGTAAGCGGTCAACGGCCCAAATTGGAACCAGACCCCGCCGCGCTGCAGCGTGAACGGCAGCAGCATCAGCAGCAACAGCATCAGCGTCTCGAGCGGTAGCAGGCGCCGCAGCAAAGCGCTCGAAAGCAGTTCGAGCCGCACCAGGGCAAACAGCACGGCGACAAACGCAAGAAGTAGTGTGCCGGGGTGTTGCAGCGATACCACGGTCAACGCCCATAGCAAGGCAACCAGGATTCGCAGTCGCGGGTCCCAATGCTCGAGCAGATTCGCCCGCGGCTGATTCAGGAGGAGTGGCGCGGACACTGTCGCCGGCTCATTCGCTGCGGGCCTGCGACGCGATCAGGCTTGACCGCCGGCACTCAGCAACCGCGGAGAGACACGGTGAATCAGCGCGATAGAGGCACCGCTGACCGCCGCCTCGATAACCGCCACCGGCAGGTGGCTGATTACGATCAGCCTGGCGGCGGTGAGATACTCCTCGCCGCTCAGCGCCAGCGTCATGGCCACCAGAGCGCTGCTAGCCAGGCACCCGAGGGCGCCGGCGGCGGCGCCGACATGAAACGGTTGAAGCGGTGACCGGCGACGCAGCAATGGTGCCAGCAACAGCGCGCAGAGCAGCGCCGGCAGCATGATATGCAACGCATTGACGCCGAGTACCAGCAAACCACCATGCCCGACCAGCAGCGTCTGCAGCAGCAGCGCCACCAGAATGGCGGGGATCGCGGCCCAGCCGAGCACCACTCCCATCAACCCGGAGAAGAGCAGATGCACCCCGCCGGGACCGATTGGAATGCTGATCAACGAAGCGAGAAAAAAGACCGCTCCCAGCATCGCGGTCTGCGGTATCTGCTCGCTGCGCAGGCGGCGCAGCGCCAGTCCCAGCAGCAGCAGAGTGCCGCTGGTGGCCGCCGCGATCACCGGCAGCGCAACGATTCCGTCCGGAATATGGGCGATGACCTCTCTCCTGTCGATCTGGCCTGCAATCGCGCCGACGGTGCATATTTTCGTATCGGGCGCTTGCCTGAAAGATCAGTCTACACAGTTATGATGAATTTATAATTATTATGATTTCGGAGTTCGTTGCATTGACCTGGGGCAGCGAAGCGTTGCCCGGCCCCGTCTCTTCGGCTGCGTCACTCAGGTCTGCGGTCGCTTGTGACTGTGGCTCGAGGGGGTTTGACTCTGGCCATGGCTATGGCTCTTGTGATCGCTCTCCACCGGTACCAGGTAGAGTTTTCCGTGGCGCACGCCGGGGCTGGAGATCAACGAGTTGGCGAACTCGCGCACGCGCCGCGTGGGACCGTTGAGCACCAGCGTCTCCATGCAGTGGTCGTGGTCCAGATGCACGTGCAGCGTGGACAGGGAGAGATCGTGATGGTGGTGCTGCGCCCGGGTCAGCTTGCTGGCGAGTTCGCGCTCGTGGTGATTGTAGATGTAGGTCAGGGTGCCGACGCACTCCCCCTCCTCGTGGTTGGTGAGCCGTTCCAACTCCAGCTGCCCACGCAGCAGATCGCGGATCGCCTCGGAGCGGTTGCGGTAGCCGCGCCGCGCCAGGAAGCGGTCGAACTGCGCCGCGAGCTCATCGTCCAGGGAGATGGTGATCCTTTCCATTGGCCCGGTTTGCTCAGATCACCTTGGAGAAGCCTTTCTGCTGCGTCGCCGGCGGCAGGTAACTGTCGAACACCATGCAGATGTTGCGGATCAACAAGCGGCCGCGCGGCAACACCCGGATACCCCGGGCATCCATCTGCAGCAGACCATCCGCCTCCATCGGCCGCAGTCTCGCCAGATCTTCGCCGAAGTACTCTTCGAAGCCGATGGACCACTGCCGTTCGATATCGCCGAAGTCGAGTACGAAGTTGCAGATCAGGCGGGTGATAACGTCGCGCCGGACGAGGTCGTCCCGGTTCAGCGCGATGCCTCTGAAGAGCGGCAGCCGACCCGCGTCGATGCGCTGATAGTAAGCCTCCAGATCGCGGACGTTCTGGCTGTAGGTGCCTGCCACCATGCTGATCGAGGTAACCCCCATCGCCACCAGATCGCACTCGGAGTGGGTCGAGTAGCCCTGGAAATTACGGTAGAGCGTCCCCTCGCGCTGGGCGATCGCCAGTTCGTCGTCGGGACGGGCGAAATGGTCCATGCCGATGTAGACGTACCCCGCCTGCTGCAGATGTTCGATGGTTCGCTGCAGTATCTCCAGCTTGACCTGCGCCGGTGGCAGATCCTCGGCGTTGATGCGCCGCTGCGGCTTGAAGATCGTGGGCAGGTGCGCGTAGTTGAAGACCGAGAGTCGATCCGGAGCGACCTCGATGATCCGGTCGAGCGTATGCAGGAAGCTGTCGGCGGTCTGAAACGGCAGGCCGTAGATCAGATCGATGCTGACCGAGCGGAATCCCTGCTCGCGGGCCGCATCCAGCACCGTCATGGTCTCCGCCTCGGTCTGGATGCGGTTGACCGCCTTCTGCACCCTGGGATCCAGATCCTGCACACCCATGCTGAGCCGGTTGAAGCCGACGTCGCGCAGCATGGCGATGGTCTCGGCGGTCGCCTCGCGCGGATCGATCTCGATCGAAAACTCGCCCTCATCGTCGCCGGCGAGATCGAAGTTGCCGCGCGTGACCTCCATCAGCTCACGCATCTGCCGGTGGCTGATGAAGGTGGGCGTGCCGCCGCCCCAATGCAGCTGCTCCACCTTGCGCGCCGGGTCGAACAGTGCACTCTGCATCTCGATCTCGCGAAAGAGGCGCTGCAGATAGGGGGATGCTAGGCCACGATCCTTGGTGGCGATCTTGTTGCAGGCGCAGTAGAAACAGACTGTGTCGCAGAATGGGATATGGAAGTAGAGCGACAGCGGCTGCCCGCTGCGGTTGCTCTCGGCCACGGCATCACGATACTCGCGCTCGCCGAAACCTTCGTGGAACTGCGGCGCGGTCGGATAGGAGGTATAGCGTGGCCCGGCATGGTCGTACTTGTGGATAAGCTCCAGATCGAATATCAGTGACTGGTCCATTCAACGCCCCTCGCCGGCAATCGGAGCATAACTGATCGTGGCGCCGATCCGCCGCGACGACGATCCGAAACCAGCCCGATCCGCCCGCGCTCGGACCCGTGGTGCACGCTGCGGTGCTGTCATTCGACACGCTCCTGATAATCTTTCATGTAAACCATCAATCGAAAAAGGCCTGATACTCGGCCAGCTGTTCGGCGCTCAGCAGAAACACGCCATCACCGCCATGCTTGAAATCGAGCCACATGAACGGCACCTCCGGATAGCGCCGTATCAGCGCCTCGGCGCTGCTGCCAACCTCGACGATCAGCACCCCGTCGGGTTCCAGATAGTCGCTGCTGTCGCTGAGTATACGCGATACCAGATCGAGACCATCCGGTCCCGCTTCCAGGCCGATGATCGGCTCCCGATGGTACTCCAGCGGCAGCGAGAGGTACTCCTCCTGGCTCACATAGGGCGGATTGCTGACGATCAGATCGTATTGCCGCCCGCGCAGGCTGTTGAACAGATCGGACTGGATCGCCTCGACCCGGTCGCCGAGTTCATGACGGGCGATGTTGATCTGCGCCACCTCCAGCGCGGTTGGCGAGAGATCCACCGCATCGACGCTCGCATCCGGAAAGGCGTAGGCACAGCCGATGGCGATGCAGCCGCTGCCGGTGCAGAGGTCCAGCACCCGCCCGACCGAGTTCGCCGAAACCCAGGGCGAGAACTCCTGCACGATCAACTCGGCGATGGGCGAGCGCGGTACCAGCACATGATCGTTAATGTAGAAATCGAGGCCGGCAAAGCGGGCCTCATTGGTCAGATAGGCTGCGGGAACCCGCTGATCGACTCGCTGGGTCAGCAGCGACAGAATGTCGCGCTTCTCGCTCGCGGTAACGCGGGCGTCGAGATAGGCCAAAGGAAGGTCGGCGGGCAGGGAGAGCGCATGCAGCACCAGTACCAGCGCTTCGTCGAGGGCGTTGTCGGTACCGTGACCGTAGCAGAGTTCCGCCCTGTTGAAACGGCTCGCGCCCCAACGGATGAAGTCGCGAATGGTCTCCAGAGACTCTGTATCCTGTTGCATTGCGAGAGCGCCGGCGAAATTGGGGCATGATAGCCGATTTGACTGGAGAGAGCGAAAATCGCGCACCCCCCGACCGCGTTGAAAGCGCTTGCGTTCCACCGCTTGTGAACCACATCCGATTGCGGCAGTCTGAGCGCAACGACTCGTGCGACCATCCCCGACCATGCGCCTTTACAAAAGCCTGAAGTTCCAGATCACTGCCGCGCTGCTGCTCATTCTGGCGCTGTTCGGCAGTCTGGTGGCACTGACCATGCCGGCGGTGGATGAGCAGCGTGCCTTCAATACACTGTTGAATATCACCGCGCGCCTGCAGCACGTCGACCAGGGGTTGGTGGAACTGGCGATCAACTACGCCGGCAACAGCCCGCCCGACGACGCCGCCTATCAGCGCGACCTGAAGCTCTACTATCGTGAAATCCGTAAGCAGATCAACCTTTTCGATGAGATTCAGGACGCCTTCATGCGAGGCACTTTCGACACTTCACTGACCGACAGGGCGCAGGACTTCAGGCCTGACATGAACCCTGCGATCAAGCAGGCGGTGATGTCGGTCGAGGAGGCATGGAGCGAGTTCAAGGCGGGGCTCGAACAGACCCTGGGCATGGAGGAGCATGGCCCGAGGCTGCTGGAGGCTGCCAAATACATCACTCTCAACCAGTTTCCGCTCGGCGAAGCGATCGATGTGCTGCGCTCGCAGATCCAGCGGGTCGCCAGCGACCATCTCGATCAGGTCAACAGAATCTACTGGCTGGCGCTGATCGTCGTCACCGCCGTCACGCTCGGCATACTGATCTGGTTCTACTACAGCGTGCTGCGGCCGCTCAGCCGTGCGGTCAAGGGCTTCCGCGTCGCCGCGCAGGGCGATTTCGGCTTTCGGGTACCCCTGGCCGGCAGCGACGAACTCGCTTCGTTGACCTCCTCGTTTAACCTGATGTCGAGCCGTCTGCACGCCATATTTCAGCTCATCGACCGGATTCAGCAGGGGTCGGATCTGAACGATACCCTCTGCTTCGTCGCCGAACAGTTCCCGCAACTGCTGCCGCTGGACTGGGTCGGCGCACTCTTCGTCAGCGGCGACGGGACGCTCATAACGCTGGAGAAAAGCTATCGTGGCGGCAGCCCGGAACTGTCGCAGAAAAAACGCTTCAGACTCCGCAACACACTGCTTCTGAAAGCGCTCGAAACGGATCAGCCGCTGCACATCCCGGATATGAAGGAGACCGCCGCCGACCACCCTGAGTACGAGTTTCTCAACCATATGGTGGAGCGAGGTCTACGCGACGCGATCTTCCTGCCGATCAGCGATCAGAGCCCGATCCCGGGGGTGCTGGCGTTCGCCACCGACCATCCCGGTCTCTACACGCGGGAACATCTGGAACTGATCAGCAATATCGCGAAACTCGTGACCCACAGTTTCGGGCGCACGGTGAAACTCTCGGAACACGCCCGGCTGGCGGCCATCGGTGGCTTCGCCTCCGGGATCGCGCATGAGATTCGCAGCCCGCTGTCGACTATCGGCATGGCGCTGGACTATATGCAGCGCAGCCAGCAGGAGCCGCCGGCGGAGAAACGGCTTGCGCTCGCCCGGCAGGAGACCGCCCGCCTGACGCGTCTGCTGGAGGAGATGCTGCTCTACGCCAAGCCGCTGGAGTTGTCGCTCGGCAGTGTGGAGATGACAGCGTTCGTGCGCGAGTTCCTCAACGGCAGGGCGGAGATTGCGGCGCAGCGTCAACAACGGCACGAGCTGCGTGCCGGCGAGCGGCCGCTGAGTGTGAGCGCCGACAGCGACCGATTGCAGCAGGTGCTGCTGAACATCCATAACAACGCCGCGGAGGCCTCACCCGACGCCGCGGTCATCGTCTGGCGACTGGCATGCGATGAGGCGCTGGGCATGCTGACGCTGGAGGTCACCAATCCGGGAACCCCCATTCCAGCGGAGATCGCCGGGAGGCTGTTCGAACCGTTCTTCACAACCAAGAGCTCCGGCACCGGACTGGGACTCGGAATCGTCAAGCGGATCGTCGAGGCGCACGGTGGTGAAATCTCCATTTCACCCGCCGCCACGGAGGGGAACCGGGTCAGCGTACAGATTCCGCTCTCCTGATCCGTCTGTAACGCAGACATGCAAAGGCCGCCAGAAAGGCGGCCTTTGCATGCACAACAACCAAACTACATCACTGTTCCGGGATCAGGCTGCCCGGGTGGTGCCACGCGATGCAACCAGGTCGTCTTTGTTATCCTCCCTGATGCATCCTTCCTCTTTCAGCCCACCCCGCTCGACCAGTTCGGCGAGGTTGATGCTGCTGAGAAAATTGAAAATCTCACTGCTCAGTTCATCCCACAGATTGTGCGTCAGACAGCGTTTGCCATCCTTGCAGTCGCGCTTGCCGCCACAACGGGTGAATTCGACCCACTCGTCGACCGCGCAGATGATGTCCGCGATCGAGATCTCCTCGGCTGGCCGGCCGAGGTAGTACCCTCCGCCCGGGCCGCGTACACCGCGCACCAGCTGCTTGCCGCGCAGGCAGGCAAAAAGTTGCTCCAGATAAGAGAGCGAAATGCCCTGGGTCTCTGAAATTTCCGCCAGGGTTACCGGTCCGTCGCCGCCCTGCAACGTCAGATCCAGCATCGCGGTTACTGCATATCGTCCTTTGGTCGAGAGTCTCATTTTTTGAACCCTTTCATTATTGTCTGAAGCCGGCAAATACCAACTTAAATACTCGGTTTAAACCTAGCATTAACCCTGGAATTTTGTCAAATGTAATCACCTGCAATTCGAGTGGTTCGCCGCAACTCTCGGCCGGTCGGCGTGGAAAGGGCAACTGTCACTACCTTACTGTGAGCGCGCAGGACCGCATAAAGTTCCCCGGAGCAGGCCGGTTCAGCAGGCAGCGGCGCGATCGCTCCTGCGGTCGATCGTCTCACCGGAAAGGCGCTGCGAATGGCGACCGAAAAGATGCCCCTGCTGGACGCAATAGCCGAGCCATTTTGAAAGAAAGAGATTGATACGCCACTTCTGCTCCAGCGTCGGCAGCACTATGCCGCTGTTCAGCGGCAACGCATGCTGTTTGAGTTCGATCACCTCGACCTGGCACGAGTCGTGGTAGACGCGCAGCAGCGCGTCGGGGTCGGGAGTATTTCCGCTGTCACGGGAGAAGAGGTAGGTCAGATGCACCAGTGTGGTATAGGGGGTCTGCTGCTGAATCTCCAGGTGCAGATCGAGACTGCCCGCCAGCGTCGAGCGGTGGCAACCGCGTAGATTGCGCAACAAGGGGGCGAGGCGTAACAGCAGGCGATAGTTCTCATCACAGAGATCCATCAACGAGCCCACGGTGGGCTTGCCGGTCAACAGCGATCTCAACTCCCAGGGATAGCAAGGAAATCTCATCCGATTCGCGTCTGGTTTACCTCGAGGAATACAATGCTGCGCAATTATAGACGACCCGAGAAAAGAGAAAGCCGGCATGCGCTGCCGGCTCTCCCTTCGCCCGCTGTCGCCGGGAATCAGGCTTTGGCCTGCTCCGCCTCGATCTGCTTGTGGATCTCGGCCATATCCAGCTCGCCGGCCTTGCTCAGCAGCTCGCGGAAACTGCCCTCCGGCAGCGCGCCCGGCTGGCTGAAGATGATCACCTTCTCGCGAAAAATCATCAGCGTTGGGATCGAACGAATCTGGAAATGCCGGGCGATCTCCTGCTCCTCCTCTGTATTGACCTTGGCGAAGACGATGTCGGGATGGTCTTCGGCCACCTTCTCGTAGGTCGGCGCGAAAGAGCGGCATGGACCGCACCAGGGAGCCCAGAAATCGACAATCACGAAGTCGTTGTCGGAAACCGTCTGCTGAAAACTTTCTTTGTTGAGTTCGACTACGGCCACTTGAGCCCCCTTCTTGTGCGGAATTAAGTGAAATTTATGGAATTATATCAAAATCTTCTAATGAAGCGGTATAGCAGCCGGTGAAGATCAGCTACCGGGTCACAGCGACGGATACAAAAAAGCCGGGCGACTGCCCGGCTCTTCTGCACCCTGTTTCCGCGCCGTTCAGCCCAGCGCGTCGAAGATCGCGTTGCGGATATCGTCGACTCCGCCGACCCCGGGAATCTTGTGGTACTTGGGAGCGCCCGCTGCACCGCTGGAGGCCAATCCGGAGTAGAAGGCGACCAGCGGCTCGGTCTGGTCGTGGTAGACCTTCAGGCGCGCCTTGACGGTCTCCTCCTGGTCATCGTCGCGCTGAATCAGCGGCTCCCCGGTGACGTCGTCCTTGCCTGCCTCTTTCGGTGGATTGAAGGTGACGTGATAGGTGCGACCGGAGGCGAGGTGCACCCGGCGACCGGACATACGGGTGATGATCTCGGCGTCCGGTACATCGATCTCGACCACCGCGTCAATCTCGACGCCCGCCGCTTTGAGGGCTTCCGCCTGAGGAATGGTGCGGGGAAAACCGTCGAACAGAAAACCGTTCTTGCAATCGTCCTCTTTGATGCGCTCTTTCACCATGCCCATGATGATGTCGTCGGAGACCAGACCGCCTTCGTCCATGATCTTCTTGGCCGCGACACCCAGTTCGCTGCCCGCCTTGACGTGGGCGCGCAGCATGTCGCCGGTCGAAATCTGCGGAATACTGTACCTCTCTTTGATGTAGTTGGCCTGAGTTCCCTTACCGGCGCCCGGCCCACCCAACAGAATCACGCGCATCAGCTTCTCTCCTCTCTGCAAATACAATGTATGTCGATTAAAACCGTCGCAGTCTGCCACAGCCCCGCGCGATCTGCCAAACGCTTGTCCGAATGGTTCGATTCAGCGGCTTTATGGCGGCGCTCGCCAATCCCGGGAGCGGCGCCACACCCCGTTGCCGGTGGCGCTGCGCCGCTGGCAGAGCGGACTTCAGCCCGCCGACAGATTGAGCATGAGCCGGTTCAGCCGATGCACGAATGCCGCCGGATCCTCGAGCTGACCGCCCTCAGAGAGGGTCGCCTGATCCAGCAGAATGCTGGCCAGATCGGCAAAGGTCTCCTGGTCCGGCTCCTGCTCGATCTTGGCCACCAGCGGATGGGTCGGATTGACCTCAAGAATCGGCTTGGTCTCCGGCGCATCCTGCCCCATCTGTTTCAGCACCCGCTGCAGGTTGGCGCTCATTTCATAGTCGCCAACCACCAGACAGGCCGGGGATTCGGTCAGTCGATTGCTGATCCGTACCTCTTTCACCCGCTCTCCCAATGCCTTGGTGATGCGCTCCACCAGATCCTTGTGCTCCTCGGCGACCTTCTCCAGAGCCTCCTTGCTCTCGGCATCGTCCAACTCACCGAGGTCGAGCGCGCCTTTCGCCACCGACTGCAGATGCTTGCCCTTGAACTCGCTCAGGTGCGAGACCAGCCACTCGTCGACTCGATCTGTCAGCAGCAGCACCTCGACATCCTTCTTGCGGAACACTTCGAGATGCGGGCTGTGCAGCGCCGCGGCGTGACTGTCGGCAGTGATGTAGTAGATCTTCTCCTGCTTCTCCTGCATGCGCTCTATGTAGGCATCCAGCGAAACCGACTGCTCGCGCCCCTCGGACTTGGTGGTGGCGAAGCGCATCAGGCCGGCGATCCGCTCCTTGTTGGCGAAATCCTCGGCCGGACCCTCTTTCAACACGGTGCCGAACTCCTTCCAGAACTTCGCGAACTTCTCGCCGTCATCCTTGGCCATCTTCTCCAGCAGCCCGAGCACCCGTTTGACGTTGGCGCTGCGTATGCTGTCGATCTTGCGGTTGTGCTGCAGCAGCTCGCGCGAAACATTCAGCGGCAGGTCGTCGGAGTCCACCACGCCCTTGACGAAACGCAGATAGCGCGGCATCAGCTTGTCCGCCTCATCCATGATGAAGACGCGGCGCACATAGAGCTTCACGCCATGCTTCTGCTCCCGGTCCCACATGTCGAAGGGCGCGCGCGACGGGATGAAAAGCAGAGAGCTGTACTCGTTCTTGCCCTCGACCCGGTTGTGCGCATGCGCCAGCGGATCCTCGAAGTCGTGACCGATGTGCTTGTAGAACTCGTTGTACTCCTCCTCTTTGATCTCCGACTTGCTGCGCATCCACAGCGCCGTACCGCTGTTGACCTGCTCCCATTCGGGCGCCTTCCTCTCCTCGCCCTCTTCGGGTTCACCATACTGCTCCTCCAGCATCTCCACCGGGATCGCGATATGGTCGGAGAACTTGCTGACGATACTGCGGATGCGATAACTCTCCGCGAACTCCGCCTCGTCCTCGCGCAGATGCAGCGTGATATCGGTGCCCCGCCCCGCTTTCTCGACGGTTTCGATGGTGTAGTCGCCCTCGCCGCTCGACTCCCAGCGTACACCGTGCTCGCTGCCGCTGCCGGCGCGGCGCGTCACCAGCGTCACCTTGTCGGCGACGATGAAAGCCGAGTAGAAGCCGACGCCGAACTGGCCGATCAGCTGGCTGTCCTGCGCCTGATCGCCGCTCATCGCCTCGAGGAACTTGCGGGTTCCCGAGTTGGCGATGGTGCCGATCGTCTCCGAGACCTCCTGCCGGCTCATGCCGATGCCGTTGTCCGAGATGGTCAGCGTGCGACGCTCCTTGTCGACCGAGATGCGAATACGCAGATTGGGGTCCTCCTCGTAGAGCGCGTCGTCGGTGAGCGCCTCGAACCTGAGCTTTTCCGCCGCGTCCGAGGCGTTCGAGATCAGCTCCCGCAGAAAGATCTCCTTGTTGCTGTAGAGCGAGCGGATCACCAGGTTGAGCACCTGGCTAACTTCCGCCTGAAATTCCATCGTCTCTTTGTGCGCATCAACTGTCATGACCGGTATCGACTCCCATCTGTTGGCTTCAGCTATGGTTCAGTGACCCGCAACCACGCGAATAGAGTGGATTGCAGATCGGGCAAACGCCACAGATGGGGATAGCCTGGCCGAATTCAAGTCCGGATGCCGCCAGGCTATGCCTCGCCCGGGTCTGCGGCTGATCTGCGCCGCACGGCCGCGGCGCCGCTCTCTCGATTTCAGCCCCCCGCCTGTGATTGAATAGCCGCTTCGTCATCAACGTCACGCAGATTGCAGTCATGGATATTCAGCAGATTCAAAGCAAACCTTTTTCCGACCAGCGCCCCGGAACCTCGGGGTTGCGCAAAAAGGTCAAGGTCTTCCAGCAAAGCGGTTACCTCGAGAACTTCGTGCAAGCCGTCTTCGATACCCAGGGGGATCTCGCCGGCGGCGCGCTGACGCTCGGCGGCGACGGCCGCTACTACAATCGCGAGGCGATCCAGATCATCCTGCGCATGGCCGCGGCCAACGGCGTATCCCGCGTGCTGGTCGGTCGCGGGGGGATCCTGTCGACTCCGGCCGCCTCCTGCGTGATCCGCAAATACCGCACCCAGGGCGGCATCATTCTCTCGGCCAGCCACAATCCCGGCGGACCGGAGGAGGACTTCGGCATCAAGTTCAACACCGCCAACGGCGGGCCGGCGGCCGAAAAGGTGACCGAGGCGATCTTCCAGCGGACCCGTGAAATCGAGAGCTACCGCACCATCGAAGCCGCTCCGGTCGACATCGACCAGTGCGGCAGCACCACGCTGGGCGGCATGACGGTCGAAGTGATCGATTCGGTCAGCGACTATGCCGAGCTGATGCGCCAGCTGTTCAATTTCGACGCCATCCATCAACTCTTCAACTCCGGTCTGTTCCGCATGCGCTTCGATGCCATGCACGCGGTCACCGGGCCCTATGCGGTAGAGATCCTGGAGCAGATCCTCGGCGCCGAAGAGGGCACGGTGATCAACGGCACTCCGCTGGAGGATTTCGGCGGCGGTCATCCCGACCCCAACCTGAGCCACGCCGAGGAGCTGCTGGAGCTGACGCACGGCTTCGACCCGGTCGACTTCGGTGCCGCCTCCGACGGCGACGGCGATCGCAACATGATCCTCGGCAAGAAGTTTTTCGTCACCCCCAGCGACAGCCTCGCAATCCTCGCCGCCAACGCGCATCTGATCCCGGGCTATCGCTCCGGTACCGTCGGCATCGCCCGCTCGATGCCGACCAGCCAGGCGGCCGACCGGGTTGCCGACCAGCTCGGCATCGAGTGTTACGAGACGCCGACCGGCTGGAAGTTTTTCGGCAACCTGCTCGACGCCGGAAAGATCTCGATCTGCGGCGAGGAGAGTTTCGGCACGGGTTCGGACCATGTGCGGGAGAAGGATGGCCTCTGGGCGGTGCTCTTCTGGCTCAACCTGCTTGCCATCAGGCAGCAGTCGGTCGAGCGCATCGTGCGGGACCACTGGCACCGGTTCGGTCGCAACTTCTATACCCGCCACGACTACGAAGGGGTCGACGCAGCCGCCGCAGCGGAGCTGATCAATGAGCTGCGCTACCGGCTCGCCGATCTGCCGGGCACCGAGCTGGAGGGCTACCGGATCGATTACGCCGACGACTTCGCCTATACCGACCCGGTGGACGGCTCGGTCTCCGAAAACCAGGGCATCCGCATCGGCTTCACCGACGGCTCGCGCATCGTCTTCCGCCTCTCCGGCACCGGGACCGTCGGCGCCACGCTGCGCGTCTATCTGGAACGCTACGAAGCCGATCCGGAAAAACAGCTGCAGGAGACCGCCGAAGTGATGGCGCCGCTGGTTGCCATCGCCCGCTCCCTGGCCCAGATCGAATCCCGGACCGGCCGTCAAGAACCTGATGTAATCACCTGATTTTGCGATCGCCAACCGGACTTTGCATAGGTCAAGGCATCGCTTCAGGCACGGGTTAGGAGCATCTTGCCCGTGCCTTTTTGCATTGCACAAAAGTGTCAAACAACTAAAATGGCGAGGTTTGTCGTAAGCCAATATTGAATTCGGGGAGTGAAAATGAGCAAGCATGTCCTGTGGCTGAACGAGATGGGAATGGACGACGTCGACAAGGTAGGCGGGAAGAACGCCTCCCTCGGCGAGATGATTCAAAATCTGAGCAGTCTTGGCGTGCAGGTTCCCGGCGGTTTCGCCACCACCGCGGAGGCCTACCGCGAGTTCCTCTCCCACGAAGGCCTGGCGGATCGCATCAACCGGGCATTGGCGAAGCTCGACGTCGACGACGTGCGTGCGCTGGCCGAAACCGGCGCAGACATCCGCCGCTGGATCATGGAGACCCCCTTCCCGAAGGCGCTCAACGATGCCATCGAAGATGCCTACGCCAGGCTGGAGAAGGAGTACGGCAGCGAGGTGACCTGGGCGGTGCGCTCATCGGCTACCGCGGAGGATCTCCCCGATGCCTCTTTCGCCGGCCAGCAGGAGACTTTTCTCAACGTCTCGGGACTCGGCAACATCAAGGAGGCGATCCACGAAGTATTCGCTTCGCTGTTCAACGATCGCGCCATCGCCTATCGCGTTCACCAGGGCTTCGAGCACAGCCTGGTCGCGCTCTCGGCCGGCATCCAGAAGATGATCCGTTCCGACATCGGCGCCTCCGGTGTCATGTTCACGCTCGATACCGAGTCCGGTTTCCGCGACGTGGTGTTCATCACCTCCAGCTACGGCCTCGGCGAGATGGTGGTCCAGGGCGCGGTCAACCCCGACGAGTTCTACGTTCACAAGCCGACGCTGGCCGCGGGCCGGCCGGCGGTAGTGCGACGCAACGTCGGCAGCAAGGCGATCAAGATGGTCTACAACCCGGGTGGCGACAGCCCGGTGAAGACGATCGACGTCGACGACGACGCGCGCGATCGCTTCTCGATCACCAGCGAAGAAGCGGAGGAGCTGGCGCGCCAGGCGATGACCATCGAAAAGCACTATCAGCGTCCGATGGATATCGAGTGGGCACGCGATGGCCTCGACGGGCGTCTCTACATCGTCCAGGCGCGACCCGAAACGGTGCAGAGCCGCAGCGGCAACGTGATAGAGCGCTACGAACTCAAGCGACGCGGCGAAGTGCTGACCGAGGGCCGCTCGATCGGCTCGCGCATCGGCGCAGGCAATGCCAAAGTGATCATGAGCCTGGACGACATGGACAAGGTCCAGCCGGGCGACGTGCTGGTTACCGATATGACCGACCCCGACTGGGAGCCGATCATGAAACGTGCCGCGGCCATCGTCACCAACCGGGGCGGTCGCACCTGCCACGCCGCGATCATCGCGCGCGAGCTCGGCGTACCTGCCGTGGTCGGTTGCAACGACGCCACCCACAAGATCGCCGACGGCAGCGCGGTGACGGTTTCCTGCGCTGAGGGCGACACCGGCTTCATCTATAGCGGGATGCTGGAGTTCGAGCACAGGAAGATCGAGCTCGACAGCATGCCCGAGATTCCGACCAAGATCATGATGAACGTCGGCAATCCGGACCGTGCGTTCGATTTCACCACGATTCCAAATGCAGGCATCGGCCTGGCTCGGTTGGAGTTCATCATCAACAACATGATCGGCATCCACCCAAAGGCATTGCTGGAGTTCGAGCAACTCCCGGAGGACCTGAGGGAGGAGATCGAGCCCCTGATCGCCGCCTACGAGAGCCCCGAACAGTTCTATATCGCCAAGATCGCCGAGGGGGTCTCCACACTGGCCGCCGCATTCGCACCGGCGCCGGTAATCGTGCGTATGTCCGATTTCAAATCCAACGAGTACGCCAATCTGATAGGCGGACCACGTTACGAGCCGGAGGAGGAGAACCCGATGATCGGCTTCCGCGGCGCGGGCCGTTACATCTCCGAAGATTTCAAGGCCTGCTGGGAGCTGGAGTGCAGGGCGCTGAAATATGTGCGCGAAGAGATGGGGTTGGACAATGTCGAGATCATGATCCCGTTCGTGCGTACGCTGGAGGACGCCAGGGAAGTGGTCGAGGCACTGGCGGCGAATGGCCTCAAGCGCGGTGAAAAGGGTTTGCGCCTGATCATGATGTGCGAACTCCCCTCCAACGCCGTTCTGGCCGACGAGTTCCTGGAGTATTTCGACGGCTTTTCGATCGGTTCCAACGACATGACCCAGCTGACACTGGGACTGGATCGTGACTCCAGCCTGGTCGCCCACCGTTTCGACGAGCGCGACCCGGCGGTCAAAAAGATGCTGAGCATGGCAATCAGCGCCTGCAACAGGCAGAACAAGTACGTTGGTATCTGTGGTCAGGGGCCATCGGACCATCCCGACCTCGCCAAGTGGCTGCTGGAGCAGGGTATAAGCAGCGTATCCCTGAACCCGGACAGTGTTATCGATACCTGGCTTTTCATGGCCGGGCAGTCGGCGGATTAGCCTCAGTACTTCAGGGGTTCTCCAATCCTAAGCCGATTGACGGTACCAGGCTTGCAGCCAAATCGGCGGCGCCACGTATTGGCGTCCGCTGGTTTTTTGTTTACAGGTGCTTTTCCTTATCCCCGGCAAACCCGGTTCGGTAATCGTTATCGATCTCGCCAAAGAGAGTGAAGTGGCACAGATGCGACGGGGCCGAGTCAGCACAGCGGAGAATCGTTCACGCCGCCGTGTCCATATCCAGATTTAAGTGCTCGCTATCTTATTCTTCTCGTAAGTAAATTGGTGAAGTGAACGATCAGAAAAGGAGTGATGGCCGCGGATACCAATCCCACTTCCAAACTGTCGACCAGATTCGACAACCACTTCAGATATATATGCAACGAAAACATCCAATTCAAAAACAGCAACAGCCCACAAATCAGCGCCAGGGGGAGCGACTTGGTTGGCATGTCGATCCTGCCAAAAGCAATCACCGACAGGACAAACAAAATGACATACAAGGGAATGATCACTACCGCGTCCACCCCTGATGCAAACGCATGAACGGGTGCCGTTGAGAGCGTGATAGCCACCAGCATTTTTAGTCTTGTCATTGTGAGAAAGTACGCCAGTATGAAGCGGTCCTAATGGGCGCCATTGCTGCCCAAAAGTATTTCACGAACCTTTTCGTACTCTTTGACCCTTGCATGATCCTTTGCTGTTGGATTGGGAATACGGCTCAGATCCATGTTCTCGGCATTATCAGCCAACTTTACCTTCCTGGCTGTCTCGTTTGATACCGCGCGAAGCGCTGCCTGAATTCGATTTTCGCCAGGACGTTTTGTAAGTGCCTCCACGGCCTGAAGAACGACCTCAGAGAATCCCTCATTCCGCAATTCATCCACTGTGACGTCCGAGTCTTCCACGACATCATGAAGCACGGCAGATATTCTCGCTTCGATGCTGGTTACGCGAAGCATGACTCGAATTGGATGGATGATATAGGGCTCGCCAGCTTTATCAACTTGACCGGCGTGCGCTTTGGCCGCTATTTCGATTGCTCGTTCCAGTGTCGACATTTTCTGCTTCAATAGTCCATGTTCGCCTGAAACTTTCCGTGACGGAATTGCGAGAAACACCAGCCAGCTATAACGTAACCCGAACGACGCGCGGTCTTCACGATCGCGTGGATATCCCGCAGGCCGCTTTCACCACCAACGCCCGAACTGAACCGACGCCAGCCGCCATGAAGCTCGATATAAAACTGAAAGAGCCTGGCGGCGGGCGGCGGCCCAGAACGAAAAGTCAGCCAGCTGGTGATTGCATCAGTCATCCAGCGGGCTATCCGACTATTTCGGCAGAAACTCCAGTATTTTCTGCTGATCGATATCGACGTCGGCCATTACCTCGCTGACAACTCCTCCCATCATGCTGCCCATGTCTTTCGCGCGCATGTTTGATACGTATGTATTGCCGTCGCTTTTCTCATAAACGGCTATGGCACAGGGCATCAATAGAGCGGAGTAGCGACCTTCGTCTTTGGACAGTATCTTGCTTGCATGCTGTGCGTTGCATAGCTCAACTATACGAACCTGTCCTCCAATATCGTTTCCGCCATGCTTGGCGATGCTCTTGTTCATATTTTTTACACCAGGCGATACCCAGCCGATGGCTTTGGCATTAGCCTGGATTTTCTTGACAGTATCCTCAACGCCATACGGACTCACTCGTTCTTGCACCATCAATGATTTCATGGAACAACCGGAAGCAAGTCCTGTGATCAGTATGATGCCAGCTACAACTTTTAGTATTTTTTTCATTGGTTCCTTATCCTCCACCCCTATTGAAAATAGCCGATCACCCCTGCAGGGCTGACAGGTGCAATCGGATTTCATTGGCAAAGATGTAAATCAGCTACGCGCGTCGTTGGCACGTTGCTGTATTTGCCTTGTTATTTTTTTACTTCCAAATATCACTTTCTATTTGTTGCTATTTTTTTTAGTTTCAGACGTTCCATGTGTTCTATCAGCGAGTCTATCGTCTGTTTCAGGAGCTTCAGTTCCTCTACGCTCAAGTCATCCAGCTGCTCCAGATTGTACTCGATGGTATCAATAATTTGCCTCGATGGACGCTGCAAAGGACGCATGAAATATGCGGTTATAGTGGCGACTATTGCTCCGAAGAAGAGCATTGATCCCAGGACGATCCATACCGCCCCAATGATTTCCGACACCCCGTTCCTGGGCATATCCGCTATTCCCGCTGTGGAAAAGGCAGCTATTCCCCAATATAGCGCTCTACCATACGATGTTATGGATGTCCCTTCCGCTCCACGCTCGGCAAAGTATAACCCTGCGGCAAAAATCATCCACAAGACAACGAGTAAAACAATCAACCTCAAAATCGGGGTGTGCATAAGCACATCATGAGCGAACTTTTTACTTCTTTTCGACAGACTCTTCTTATTTTTGGCCATTTCTAAAGCTAACCCGGTCGTGCTGATTTTTAAAACCTACGCTCACATAACAGGCTGAAAAGCGTACAGTACTTTTGAGGTGCAGCGTAGAAAGGACGAAATGAAAAATGTGTTTTTCAGATCGGGTTCCCTCTCCAGATTCATGTGACGAGATTGGGAGCAGCATGAGCATTATAGGTCGGATCAAGATTAACTTTCACTTTTACTGGTTGAGGGCAATCCGCTGGTCTGCTCCGTAAAATACTGGATCGTACTTGGCCAATACTTTCAAGGAAGTACTGTAATCGACTTCTGTTTTGGCACCATACCCTCAATCAGCCGAGGGTCGTAAAGGACCCTGCCGGATACTTTTGCCCCAAGAAACTCCAACCACTCAACCAATTGATGATTACAGTTATGGAATCCCCAATAGGGAACTTCATGCTTGACGAAAAATACTCCTTCCTTGGAGTTGAACACCTCTGTTTCAATATTGAGGAGATAGTCTTTTTGTAATTTTTGCTCCAATAACCTCACCTTTTCTGCAGGGGCAAGAAACTGGGCCACTGATTCACAGCCGATAAATCGCTCGCAGATCGAGTCTCCTGATTTCAGAAAAATAGACTTTCTGCCTAAAGCCCCCTGAGTCAAAAAGGTCATGTTTTTCCAGGCGGTCCATGCATCGCGTCTGTTCAATGCAAACAGCTCCCAATCCCCGTAAGTATATTCGGTCAGCATCTGATTGTGATAAAAAGCCAGAGAGTGATGCCCCCAGGTGGAGTATTTCAGTAAGTAAACTGCTTCCATCTCCTTCGTCTGCTTAGGTAGCTCAAAAGTTGTAGAACAAGCGCTCAGAAGTATCGAGCCGAGTAACACTATCGAGAAAACTCCAACTTTCTCAGATATCGACTCCAGGTTCATACTCCCCCGCGTATGTAACTGATTAGAGGCAATTAACTCCGTGCCAACCGATGACCAGACGATAGCGAATGAGTTGTCAACTCGACGTTCCCA
The DNA here is from genome assembly GCA_020445335.1 of Gammaproteobacteria bacterium. GTDB lineage: Bacteria > Pseudomonadota > Gammaproteobacteria > Chromatiales > Chromatiaceae > HKST-UBA178. The sequence goes on along the minus strand of JAGRGU010000079.1, from coordinate 11,677 downwards.
TGTACGATTGAAGTTCTTCCGATATGGAGCTCATACTGAGATCGGTAAATGTATCACTGCTGAATTGTATGGTTTTCTCGGCAGTTCGTATGGAAAGCGTCACGGACCCTTCCGAAATCTTGAGAATATTTGAGAAATAGATATCGAAGCTCCGCTTCGAGCTGCGGAACTCGAACCTGTCATTGTAGACGGTGAACGTTCCTACAGCTTGATTGAAGCCAAGAAAATCCTTCCAGTGCATCACATTTTTGAACTGCTTGACTATCGTATTCGACTTGCTGTCGGTTGTCCTTGGGGATGGGGCCTCCACAGAAACCTTCTCCGTTGAAGGGTGAACCTGTTCGACAGAATCCTCTGCAGTTGAATCCGCTTCGATTACCGCGTCGATGACCCCTAACAGTTGGCCTATCGCGGTTGCATCAGCGGGATCTCCCTTTGTGAAGTCAACGTGTTGAATCAGGAGCAACTGTCTAGGTTTGCGGCACTCTCGATACAATACAGGAATAATGGTCTTCTTCTCGCTGAGCGCCACACGTAGTTCGGAACGCACTTCCGAAGACGCAACCGAATCCGGAGACAGCACTAATACAAGTGTGTCGCAGGAATACAGCGCCTCATCGATTGATTGATCCCAATCGGCTCCCGCTGCAATGTCCCACTGGTCAACCCAGATGTTGACGCCCTTTTGCTTAATTTCATTTGCAAGTGCCAAACTGAAACCGGAATCCTCACGAGCATAAGAGAGAAAGACCCGGTCTGTTGTTTTACTATCCATATTTTTCTGCCTAGCGCCCTCTGCAACGGCGAAGCACCTGGCGCTGAGTCCGGCAGCCCAAGGCTGTGATATGTGGAATATGAATTACCGCTAAAAATGTACGGCCAATATTCGTACCGATGTGTTTCCAACTACTTTGGTTTGATGCCCTTTGCCCGATGTATCATCAAGTAAAACAATATCGCCGGCCTTCCTTACTCTTTTTTCCCCATCACCAGCTTCAAACTCACATTCGCCCGACATCAATGCAAGCCATTGCCTTACGGGTGTTGGATGCCAATCCCCATACCAATCAACAGGCAAATCCAGGAACACATACTTATTTGCCTCCCCTGCTTCGGATGTATTCAGGTTTGGTGCAGGAGGAGCATAATTCGTTGAATCAAGGCCGATTTTAACTTCTTCGAAATGGGAGCAATCAACCTCATCGGTATATATCCTGAGATACTCTATATGATTCATATATCCATTCCCTAAATTTCACATAAAAGACCTTGCTTACCGGCTTGGAGCAGCAATGGCGCGAAGCATCAGAGTGGGCGCGGCGAACGGTTTGACCGTACTGTTAACACCCCCCACCTGAGCTATTTCTTCGCTTCGCCTTTCCCCGCCGAAAAGAGGAAACAGCTATCACTGGCCCTAGCCACAAACCCATGAGAGCGATCCAATTCCACCATTGCCCTGGCTTTTTGGGCCAGTCGAAAATTGCCAATTCATTCATCGAGAATAGTGGTTCATCTTTGGGCCATTCACCGAACCAAATGAGTATCCCGGTCGAAATCAACAACGACAAGCCGATTGGCAGAATCATTGCGATATACCCTGCTGCCGCTCCCGAGGGGATCGTGAACAGCAGTATGAATACATCTTCCGCAATGGTGATGCCCTTATATTCCCGACCGACGTACAGTAGTCGAAACAACCAATGGGCTACCAGTACGCCTAGCATGGTAATCGAGACAAGAACGATTGCCGCCAGTATGAAATTGCCCAGGTAGTTCATCGCTTTTCTGCATCAACGTCGGAGTCTGCTGCCGACAAAGGAACTCAGCTTGATTTTTTTATCAGTCTGCGGTCTCAAAGTTTTCGAGCCTGCTGAAGAATGTCTTGTGATCGATATAATGCGTGCCGTCACAGGAAAATGACATGTTAATCATTCCATTGATCAGGTTTATCGCTCCGTTTCGCAGGTATATCGTTTCGTCGCTTATTCTCAGTCGCTTGAACTCCTTTAAGACTATGGAAAGTTCGTTGCCGCCAAGTAGGGATTTTCTACCCGCATGATCGGTATCCACAAAACGGTCGAGAAATCCATCCGCGAGAACTTCCTCACGCACATATTTTTCGTACACGAAAGGGTCTTTGGCAAACCAACACGTCAGCTGGCTGGATGAGTAGTGAATCTTGGTATGAAACACTCCTTTGTTGTTCAGGAGCGTATGTACAATCTCGTGTATGCGGTCAATCTCGGTATCGAATAGACTTTCGACCCGTTGTTGCTGAAACAACTGCGCTCGTATCGAAGGATCGCCTTTGATTTGCAACCATCTTTCCGGCATATCGCTTACCTCGAAAATAGTGATATTGACATCGCGAAGTTCCGGCGTGCCAATAATTTTGGAACATCATATTCCCCGTGTCTTTGGTGGCCAACAGTATGCCAAGCGGAGCGCTTTTCAGAATCCGATGCAACTGCTTATTATGTCTGCTCTAGGGTAATCCGGTGTAACTACACTCCTGGATCTCTTTCATACCCACCTCGTCATCAACCAACTCTGGATAGACATGACCGACGAAAAAGCCTATACCGATATTGAGTCGTACATATCTGCTTTGACCTTCATTCAGAACGAGCGATAAATGGCGATCCACCTCTGTAGTGGTCGCTATCTTGTAATCACCCTTTTTTCGATCCACATAGAAAAAACCTTTTGGAGTGGTGTGGGTCCGTAACCTGCAGCACCAGGTTATCCATTCAGCAGCCTGATTGAGCCTCGGCTCCAGCAAGTCTGAGACCGTTCAGGAGTGTTTAGCGCTTCCTGGATTAACTATTCATCTCCAGCAGTCGAATGGGCCCAAGAGCCAGAATTTAGCAGGGGCGAGGTCTTTGAACAATGCCTGAGAGTAAAGAGAGATCCGGGCACGTCGGCATCGATGTCGGCAAAACTCAACTGGATGCGGTCGTCTACGAGTCCGGGGCCCATTTCAGCGCCCTGAATGATGCAGCTGGCGCCGGTACACTATCGATCGCCACTCTGGCTATACAGTCGAAAGGGTCGTCGTCCAGGCCACAGGCTTCCGTCCTCACATACGCCAAATCCCTCCCCGGATCGACAAGCCAGACCGGCAAATCGCCGCGCCGGTCGAATGGATTGATGAGCGCCGGGACAGACGCGATTTTCTGATCTCCGTACCGGGTGCCGACATACGGGTCGTCAATACCCTGCCGGCGGACCTTCCTGGATTCGGCATGCCTGTCGACAAGCAGATCGCTCGCTAGCGGTGCCAGGCTATCTCCGCTATTTCCTGTGCTTTTTCCGGTGATATGCCACGATGAAAATCCTGGCATAGCTCATGCTCCGATTGTTCCAGTGTTATCAATGGCCTGGATCCTCCTGACTGAGGGTGGACCATCGTCGGCAACGCATAAGTGCTCGCGTAATACGGCAGGTAATTACAAAACCACCCGAAGAAGGATCCATCGGGATTTGGGCTTTCGTAATCCTCAACGTACTTGAGGTAGCTTTCTTCGCTTAGAGAGACCCATACCCCCCAAAGAAATGGCTCCTCGACTCCCTGAATGGGGATTTCCAAGCAAACACGAATGAAAAAATGGGGACCTTCTTCATCTATATAGCGGCATAGATCAGAGTTCAGAAGCCCTTCCTTTCTGACTTCATCGTTTTGTTCAGCGAATGGTGCCGGCTCCGGATAGCTGAAACTGGGAGAGCCCTCGTGCACTTCACCACATTGGGAACATTTAAAAGCGAATAATGCAGCCATTCTTTCCTCTAACGCTCGAGCGTACCGGTGTTAATGGAGCATAGTGGAATAGCCTTCCGGAGCAGCGCTTTGCTGGGATTTTATTTTGTCAGGACGTAGTAAACAGAAGAAGGGGCGACTTTCTCGAAATAATTCGTTCTATGGTATTTGATATTCCAAGAGAACGCCTGGCTGAGAATCGAGTCTGCCACCGTTAGCGCAAAATTATTATATGCCGCAACACCGAATTTGTTTGAAAGTTTTGGTATAGGTGAAAAAACGCATAGTGATCGATGCAGTACTGTAAATCCTGCTTTCCTGACAATCTGATCCATGAGATGCAGCGGAATTCCTCGCTCACGTTTGGTGAGACCACTTCTTGGTTTTCTCCAGTCTCCCATTGAAGTAATAGGCTCTCTTAACAGCATGATGCCACCTTTTCGCAGGCACCTGTTGCACTCACCAAGGACATGACTGACATTAGGGATGTGATGCATTACACCCAGACTGACAATCAGGTCGTAATAACTGCTGTCAAAACTCATGTCGCCGCTGGGATTTGGCTTCTGGTACGAGCACGAAACACCCAATATCTCCTTGGTGTCCGCAAACGCTTCCGAAGGATCAAGAATGGTTAATTTCGATATGCTTTTTGCCACCGGCCTGAATTCATCACCGTAGGCGCTTCCAATACCTAAAGCATTGTCAAAGTGCCTGCCAGCCAGAAATCTATACCCATGATATCGGTTTAGTTGATGATAACCATAGGAATAGTGGTCTTTGTCTTTGGATCCCAGATTGGCATACCCTTCGGCTTCATCAGAAAACCATTTGTCTATTTCCTCCATGGTGAAGTCATCGCCGTACAGTTTTTCTCCTGAAAAATAGCTTGCAAGTTCATCTGTCATTTAGGAGTCCTCCTTCAGTTCCATGCTACACGACAACACTATGTGGAACGAAAAACATGCCTAACAGGTTGACTTGGGATCACAGTCGCTTGTCAGGCTGTTCCGGGCCTGACGCCGCGCACTGCCGCCAGTTCGGAGCGCAGCGGAAAACCTGTCCGATGACAGCGCCTTGTTGTGCACTCCTTCGATCATGTATTCTTCCACCCTCTCCTTAAGTGCCTGATTCATAAGATCATAGCCTTTTTCGATTGAATCAAGAGAAGCAAAGGAAATCGCTATGCCGGAAAACCGTTCTTTATGCACCAGTCTTGTTCTGAACTCATCAATAGAGGAGAGTAAAAAAACATGCTCACCGAAGAATATCCCTTCGATGCCACCTCCCCAGGTCAGTTCGGTTAACCGCTCCAAGCGCATAACATGCGGCTGGATCTTCACTGTCTCCCCATTCGGTTTATTGATCACGACGCCAAGTTCTTCGCCGATGGCGATCTTACCATTTACTTCGACGTGGTAAGGGTTCCACTCCGGGTAAGCCGAATTATCAACCAGAACGGCCCAGACTTTATCTTTTGGCGCATCTATATCGATCGATGTATGGATGTTTTTCGCTGGAACGGCAACACAGCCAGCGAACGACAGTGAGGTGATAAGAATCGCAGCAGCTTGAATATTGATTTTTTTTGGAAGCCTCATTCTTGCTCTAGTATGCAGCATCACTCTGCCCTCACGAATTCTTCAATAGCCGGTATGCGGCAGATGGCAATAGTCGATAGAGCAGATAGAGGATCTTGGTTTTTCCTATAAGTACATCATGCTTATCCGATGCGATAGCTTTCAGCGCTTCACTCGCCAGGGCTTGTGGAGTGATCTTTCCGTCTCCCCTACCCGTTGTCATATCGGTGTCAACCAGCGGGGGAACGAGTTCAAAAACAGCGACGTGGGAACCTTCCAACTGGTAGCGCAGCGCCTGGGTAAAACTGCGCATTGCTGACTTGGTCGCGGAATACACTGCAGCGCACTTTTTAGGGGCAATCGCCAACGCCGATGTTATATTCACGACGGCAGCATCGTCTTGCCGCATCAGGTTTGGCAACAATCTTTCTGTCAACTGAATGGGCGCTAAAAGATTGACCCTTACCTCTTCAGTCACGAATCCTGCATGTGGCTGTTCTTCAGTAAAAAGGTAGTTGTACTGTATCCCGGCATTATTGATCAGCATGTTGAGGCTAGGATGATTAGCAAGAACCGTATCTGCAAATCGGCTTAGATCGGCCTCGTTGGCGAGATCACATTGATAGGTCGCGATTTCAGGGAGCCGATTTTTCAATTTTTCCAGTCGCGCCTTGTCTCTACCGCAAACGATTATCTTGTTGTTGTCATGTAGCAAATTGGCAAAAGCCAGCCCGATTCCGGATGCGCCACCGGTTATCAGGATGGTGTTATCACTCAGTTTCATCGGCCCATTCTCCAGGAAGCTGTTTTGAACAGGCATTCAGATTAAGCCTTGCAAATACCGTTTTCCTTAACCTGAGTTCAGAAACACGACTACTTTATCCGTCTGCGGATTCTGGAAAGGGCGACATCGGTAATACCAAGGAAGGATGCTATTTGATACAGCGGCAGTCTTCGTGCAAGCCCAGGTTCCTCCTCGAGGAAGGACCTATAGCGCTGCTCGGCCGAATCCAGCAGGAAACCGGCTTCTCTAGCGGTTTTTTTAACGGCAAGGGCTTCCATCTGCAGGCGGCCCAAGTTCGCCCACGGCAGAGAGTGTTGGTAGAGTCTGTTCAGTCCTTGCAGGGAGATCGCCAGTGCCCGTGTCGGTTCCAGCGCTTGAATGTAGAATCTGCCGGGCTCCGGCTGAAACGTATACTGTATGGCTCCTGCAAACTGATTCTCCTGCGAAAAGGATTTGTTGTACTCCTTGCCATCCTCGGTTATGTAATAGAAGCGCACCAGCCCGG
>JAGRGU010000079.1:0-4937 GCA_020445335.1 Gammaproteobacteria bacterium | reverse complement strand
CTTTCCGAGGCCTCTGACATTCCAAGATTACTCAAAGCCTCATCCAAAAGGTCGAAGCAATATGAAGCATGATCTTTTTCACGCGCGTCCGACTTCATATTTATAATGCTCTATTGTCCATCGCCTGGAATATGAGGCGGCGAGTCGCGCGGCAGCGAGAGGTTCCAACTGTCAGAGTGTGCGTGACTGTTAAGAATTTTTTACGGCTCTAACCGGATTTTTCCCAGCACCTCAATTTCACCATCATCGTCGATTACCCCCACCAGGAGCTCGCCGATTTTCAACAGCTCCATCGTCATGGCATTGATGTTCGGGCGATGGTTGACGAAAACAATCGGTGTATTTCCCCGGTGTGAGAGAAGCATGTTGCGTGCAACCGTTTGAAACGATTCCAATGCCTGGTCGTTTTCCGGCGGCATTTGACGTAGCTGCGAATTCGTCTCGAAATTTCCAAATGCAATTTCTGCGGTCTCCTTGCAACGACACATCGGAGAGGAGATCACGAGGGGTTTTACGCCTCTTTTCGCAAACTCTTCGCCGATGCGTTTTGCCTGAACTTTCCCTTCGGCAGTTAGAACGCTTTCCCCAAAGCACCTCCCGGATGGGTCCCAGGTGAGCATGTTTGCGCCGTCCCGGTTTCCGCTTGACTCGGCGTTGCGTACCACAACGATCATGTTTGGCTCTCGTTGCAGTTGTTGCCATAGTGTTTCATCGGCAATAGTCGCAAAAGAGAAGAACAAGATACAGATCGCTAACGAAATTCGCATTTCCTCTCCTAACATTGCGCTCAGCGGCGCGACAAATTCGTGATCCACTGAAACATCTTGCCAGCGGCCAACCTCATGTCCGGTAGTTGCCCTCTACATGGCGCTTGAATCTATTCAGAATTGCCTGCCATCCCTCGCGTTGCTGCGCTTCGCCATGGGTGGTTTCCGCATCGAATGTAACCCATACCTTCACTCCATTCGGAGACTCCGAAAACCGAACCTCTGCTGCTCGATCCCCGAATGAATACTCGATTAACTGATGATCGACGATGTTGGTGTATGTGCCTGCGAAATCAAAGCCAACGCTTCCATCTTTCGCTTCCATTCGTGAAGAAAAACCCCCTCCTACACGCAAATCGACCGACGATGCGGTGGTATGCCAGTCATCTGACGAGGCATTCCACTGCATGATATCGTCCGGAGTCGTATAAGCACGCCAAACCTCTTCCAGTGGTGCTTCGACAGTCGTTTCAACTGAGATCCTCACGACACCTCCTGTTGTTCCGCAGCAAACACCGAGCTGAGCGGTACAGTGCAGCACAACCGCCGCGCAACCTCATGAACGATAGTAAACGAGTTAAGTAGATTGTTGAGCGCATTTCGCACACCACGCCTTCAATGTAATTTCAAACTCATTTTCCATTAATTGCTCCTTTATATAGGAGATGAAGTTGTCCTCTATAAACCGGAGTACACTGCATACATGACAATAGTGCTCAGATCTGAATCGCCTGAACCGGTCTTCATTCGAATTCGGCATGATTTGCAGAATGAACCCCCAAAGATACGGCTCTGCCTCTGATTTGGAATTGGATTCAATATCCAAAGCCAATTCAAGCAGTCTGGGCATAAAGTAAGCCATCCCTTCAGGGGTAATGCAGGTGATAGGGTTGTAACCGATGCCAGCGACATCATCCAATTGTAGTGTATTTCTCTTCCTGGATTTCAGCAGTGCCTCATGTGCGCGTCCTTCGGGGTCAAGATCTCTCGACTCCTGCAACAAGGATGGCTTCTCAAATTCCGAGAAGATCCGATAACCCGTTTCGACTAATTCATGCTTGGTCATGTTCACGCTCAACGTCAAGGTGAGTGGGGTTCGGCACGGAGTGCCTGATCGGGCCGAACAGGTTGGCCTATGCCGAACAGGCGCGGAGCGCTGAACGTCCGAGTGAGCCACAGTCGAACGGCTTGTCCGCCTGGAATGTACTCTTTACTCCCTTCAGCGAGTAGTGTGGTTCCAAGAGCCGGGCACCATGTAATCCCTGCAGCAACCCGATGAGCACTGGCTTCAGCAATGCTGAGACCGACGCCAAGCGTATGGCGCTATGTGAATTCACTATTTATCTCGAACGGTCGATGGGTGCAATAACCCGCAATTTCTTTGTAATGGCAAGGTCTTTACCATTGCCGGAGAGAGAGGAGGAATCCGGGAATATCGTTATCGATCTCGGCAAACAATACTGAACGTTGTTCTATTGAACGCATATCAAGTTGACTCGAAACAATAGTCGTATATTTGAGCCAACCTTCTCAACTACCGATCTGCCCGGCCTCCTTCCAGTACCGCTGAGCTGTTTGCAGTACTACTTCCGGTGCGGCTTCCACCGATACCGGGATGTTGATATCAAGCCCCATGCCCAAGCGTTGTAAACGGGATCTTTTCACGCGCTCATGGAATGCGCCCTGCCGAAGACCAATACGCAGATGAGGCGGTAATCGGGGCGCGCTGTGGAACAGGTCCATACGGGCAACATCGCTCCAGGGAACCATGTCTACGCCATACTGTGCCTTCATATTGTCAAAACATATTCCCAAGTGGTTGATGACGATTTTCTGTGGCCAGCTTCTGGTGTTTCGTGCCGAAAGCCAGAATCCCACCAACAGAAATACCGAGAAAGCCAGAGTGAAAGCCAACCTTATCCCCAGCGAATCCAAAACAAATAGCTGTACGATGATGAAAAAGCCACCGGTAATCAGCGCCACATGCTTGACGCTTACGCCGCGATGATCAGGAAGGAACACTATTTCATCTTGCATTAAAAAATCCTGGATACCAAGTTACCTGGAATGTAAATCCTGGAAACAACGGTATCGAATCGACCCCGCCCCTGGCACTATCCAACCGGCGTTGAGCAGCAGCGCTGCAATGCGCCCGTGTGAAAGATAGCGGCCCATTCCTGACATTTTTTATGCGCTCTTCCACTGCCTTCGAGCGATTAGTCCATGTCGGTAACCTGTAGCACGAGGGTATTCGATCGGATACCGGCACATTGGCCGTAGATTCCCTGCTGGGAGACCCTCCTTAACTCAGCATGATTACCGACATGAAGAACGCAACATTGGTTGGCAACACTCCATTCAATCGCAACAGCGGTCTTTCACGCAACGAAGAACATGCTTGGCAGGTTGACCTGGGTTCCATGACGTTTGTCAGGTATTTGGATCACCCTGCAGCAAAGACTGCAGGCGATCCAGATTCTGCTCATTGCCTGGCTCCGCAATATGGCGAATTGCTTCCACCACTTTTGGCTCTTCGAACGCTTGAATCCACTGCACAAGCGTACCGCCAGCGACGGGGGAGAGGGTTATTGAAAGCTTGAAACGTGGCGCAGAAACGTGCTGAATTTCAATCAGTTTACCTGCTTCGAGCTTTATGAGTACGCTGCTATTAGGGTAATCGTGACCATCAGGGCCATGCATCACGAATTCCCAGGAACCGCCCTCTTCAAACTCGAAGGTCGAGAAGGTACTAGTGAAACCATTCGGCCCCCACCAACGCGCCAACGTTTCAGGTTGCGAAAAAGCCGCAAAGATCTCTTCGGGTGAACTCGAAAATCTCCTTTCTGTTCGAAGAACGTGATTTTCCGACGTTGAATCTCGCATAGATTCTGTTCCGTTGTCCCGAGGTCATGCGCTCGTGGCTAACGCTCAATTCGCCCGAGCGAATTTCGGCGTGAAAGTTTTTTCACTCATTTCCCACACACCGGTTCGACCGGGCTAACCCTCATTTAACCGCAAGCGAATTCGCTAAATCACGATAAGGACGACTGCAATCAGGAACGCCTTTGACTCATATGAATGTATCTCGAATAAACACAATTCGAGTATCGCAACTAACATAATTGACTTTGTTCGGTTTCACTAATTTTCTTTCAATGCGACAAATTGCGATTTCAGTTGTATAACCGTCTCCCTGTTGTTATCTCGAATCTGGGTATAGATTACATAGCGTCCAAGTTGATCCTCTGGTTCTATGCGCACCTTGAGATATGCGACACTCAATTCAAGTGATTTGCCTGGTGGATTCGGTTTATTCTCCCAGACCTCCATTGGGGGCGTTTCGGCGTATACTTTCCCGTCAGGCTGTATAACGCGAAACCGCATGCTTACGCTGCAATTGCCTTTTTCGTCGGGTTTGCAGCCACTGAATATGACAAAGGCATTGATAAACTCATTCACTTTCACGGAATCAATTGTTGAAACATCCACAGTTTCCGATGGTATCGCCCAATTTTCAAACAACTCATTTTCATCGCCGACGAGAATAAGTTGTACGCCAAAACCGCCAACCGCTTTCCTGTAGTCGGTATTCGGCAGAGCTTCTCCTTGTTTGTTTATCCATCCTGAAAAAGCCAACGGTGGGAGAAACAATAGAGCAATGAAGAAACGGTGTAGTGGCATCTGTAAATCCTTACGTCACGCTCAGCGGCACAGCTTTACGTGCGTCCTGCTGTAGGCTTTGCTACTCCTTGTTTCACCCGATTCCAATTTGTGATAACACTGCAAAAACCAAAATTGCCAACACTATTGCACCCAATGCAATCACCGCAAATTGAAATGCTATTGCACTACCCCCTAATAGAGCCGCTCCACCAGCCACACGTAACGGTTCTTTTCTAGCGTATCCAATGACGCCAAGAATTATGGCCATGGCACCCAGAACAGCTGCCCCGATATCAATCAATTGATCGGTATCCAGCGCTCGAGCCCTTGCCTTTGGTGCTTCTTCACCCTTTAACGCAGCTATTGTTGCTTTTTTTATTGCCACAGCTTTCTCAGCAACAGTCTGCTCGAGCGTCGGCTGCGGGGTAAATGGACCGGCCCAGAAATGTACTATCGCGAGAAGAAGCGCAATTGAGCCGATACCGATACCCGTGAAGCTTATTGTAG
>JAGRGU010000078.1:2134-11835 GCA_020445335.1 Gammaproteobacteria bacterium | reverse complement strand
TGTCGCTGCTCAACTTCGGCCAGGGGGCGATCATCGCGCTCGGCGTGACCCTGATCATGTTCTATGCCACCCATAGCGTGGTGCGCGGCGAGATGAGCATCGGCGACCTGGTGCTGGTCAACGCCTTCATGCTGCAGCTCTTCATACCGCTCAATTTTCTCGGCATCGTCTACCGTCAGATCAAGTATTCGATGGCGGACATGGATCTGGTGTTCAAGCTTCTGGAGCTGGAGCCGGAGATTCGGGACGCGGCGCACGCCCGGCCGTTGCTGCTCAAGCGGGGCGAGGTCCGTTTCGAGCAGGTCGATTTTCACTATCAGCCGGAGCGGCCGATTCTGCGGGGGGTCGATTTCGTCGTCCGACCCGGGGAGAAGCTGGCCGTGGTGGGACACAGCGGTGCCGGCAAGTCGACCCTGTCGCGACTGCTGTTCCGTTTTTATGACGTCAGCGGCGGCCGCATCACCATCGATGGCCAGGATATCCGCGACCTCACGCAGCAGAGCCTGCGCCAGGCGATGGCGATCGTGCCGCAGGATACGGTGCTGTTCAACAGCACCATCTACGACAACCTGCGTTACGGGCGCAGCGACGCGCGTCGCGAAGAGATCGAACGAGCGGCGGAGATCGCCTGTATCGATCGCTTCATCGAAGGGCTGCCGGCGGGTTACGACACGCTGGTCGGAGAACGCGGACTCAAGCTCTCGGGTGGCGAAAAGCAGCGCATCGCGATTGCCCGGGCAATCCTCAAACAACCTCGAATCCTGCTCTTCGACGAGGCCACCTCGTCGCTCGACAGCCAGACCGAGCAGGCGATCCTGGAGACGCTGCGCAATGTGGCGGCCGAACATACGACGCTGGTCATCGCCCACCGCCTCTCCACCGTGGTGGATGCCGACAGGATCCTGGTGATGGATGGCGGCCGGGTGGTGGAGCAGGGCACGCACCGGCAGCTGCTGGCCGCCGGCGGCAGCTACAGCGAGATGTGGACCCTGCAGCAGGAAGAGCGTGCATGAAAATCTATCTGGTCGGCGGCGCCGTGCGTGACCGGCTGTTGCAGTTGCCGGTGCGGGACCGCGACTGGGTGGTGACCGGCGCCACGGAGGCGCAGATGGAGGCGCTCGGCTTCATCCGTCAGGTGGCCGATTTCCCGGTGTTCCTGCATCCGCAGAGCGGCGAGGAGTATGCGCTGGCGCGTCGCGAAACCAAGACCGCGCCGGGCTATCACGGCTTCAGCGTAAGTTGCGGCCCGCAGGTGACGCTGGAGCAGGATCTGCGGCGGCGCGACCTGACCATCAACGCGATGGCAGAAGACGAGCAGGGAGCGATCATCGATCCCTTCAACGGTCGCGAGGATCTCGCCCGCGGGCTGCTAAGGCACGTCACGTCGGCCTTCGTCGAGGATCCGGTACGCTTGTTGCGCATCGCCCGTTTTGCGGCGCGGCTCGGCCGCTGGGGATTCCGCGTCAGCCATGGTACCCAGGCGCTGCTGCGCCGGATGGCCGCCGAGGGTGAGCTGGAGGCGCTGAGCGGAGAGCGGCTCTGGCGCGAAACCAAAGCGGCGCTCGGGGAGGCGCAACCCTGGCGCTACTTCCAGGTGCTCAAGCGTTGCGGCGCGCTGCAGCGGCTGCTGCCGGCAATCGATCGGGCGGTACCCGAGCAGGGCGCGCACAGCGGCACGGAAGAGGGCGAGGCACTCGCGGCATTACGCCGCGCCGCGACGCTGTCGGACGACCCGGCGATCCGGTTTGCGGTACTGTTCTGCGCGGCGGCGCCCGACTCCGTCGGGAACGAATCCCTGCCGCAGGGAGTGACGGTCGAAAAGCGCTGCGCCGCGCTGCTGACGCTGGCGCAGCGCTGGATTCCCCGCTATCCGTCGGGAGACGACGCCGGTGCCATCCTCGGCCTGCTCACCGGTTGTCGGGCGTTGCAGGATCCCGCGCGTCTCGATGAGCTGATCACCATCGCCGAGGCGCTGCGGCCGGCGACCCGGCGGATCGCTCCCTTGCTGAGGCAGGCCTTGTCGGCGTTGGTGGCGGTAACGCCGGAGAGATTCGCGCGCGCGGGGTTGCACGGCGAGGCGCTGGGTGAGGCGCTGCGCGCGGCACGGCTGGAGGCGATCGGCCGGCTGATCGAAGGCGGATGATATGCGCATAGTGTTAACAGGCCTTAGAACCTAGAATGGCGCCATGAGCCACGTCGTCGACAGATTGATGAAGGGGCGCTTCACACGCCTGATGAGCAACTCCGCGATAATGCGGATTCTCATCGTCGGGCGGCTGCTTGGGCCTTTCGCTGTGCTCGCGCTGGTACTGTTCGCCATCCTGCTGCTGAGCCTGGGGATGAACTTCGGCGGGTTTGACGGAGAGTGGCCGTTGCCGCTGTTGCTGGCCTGCGCGGCGATCGGCGTGCTTGCCATTCTGGTCGGCAGCAGTCGCCTGCACAGCCAGCTGTTGAAACCGCTGGCGGAACTGGAGCACGCGGTCGCCGACGTCTGCGAGGGCGAACCCTGGTCCAACCTGCCGCTGGGGGATGTCGGCGTGCTTGGTCCGGTAACGCGCGATCTCGACAGCCTGAGCGGTGAGCTGATCGACCTCTACGAGGATATGGACAACCGGGTGGCGCGGCAGACCCGTCAGCTGAGCCAGCAGACGGCATCGCTGAAGATTCTCTACGAGGTCGCGGCGCGCATCAATCGTCTGGACGAGGCGGAGGCGCTGCTGATGCGGTTGCTGCCGATCGTCAAACGGATGCTGCAGGGGCGCTCGGCAACGGTACAGCTGAAGTCAACCTCCGGGCAGATGCGCCTGCTCGGCAGTATCGATCTGGCCGGTCGGCTGCAGAGCGAAAAAGATCAGCTGCCGATCCAGCTCTGCCGTTGCGGGCGGGCGCTGTCGAGCGGCGATATTCTCTGCAGCCGCGACGCTGCCGGCTGCATGGCGCGCGAGCGTCAGATCATGTTCGGGGACGAGGATCTGCAGCTGGTGACGTTGCCGCTCGACTACCACGGCGATACGCTGGGGATGTTTCGGATCTACGTGCCACGCCCGCTGATGGAAGGCAGAGAGGATCTGCTGGAGTTGGGGACCACCGTCGGCCAGCATCTCGGCATCGCCATTGCCAAGCAGCGTTCGGACGAGGAAGCGCGGCGGCTGTCGATCATGGATGAACGCACCGCGCTGGCCAACGAACTGCACGACTCGCTGGCGCAGACGCTAGCCAGTCTCCGCTACCAGGTGCGCATGCTGGAGGAGACGTTGGAGAAGGAGTCGCTGGTGGAGGGCCGCGCGCGCAGCGAGACCCGCCGTATCCGCAACGGTCTCGATGAGGCGCACACCGAGCTGCGCGAGCTGCTCAACAGTTTTCGTGCACCACTCGATCAGCGCGGATTGCGGCCGGCGCTGGAGAAGCTTGCCAACCGTTTCCGTCAGGAGACCGGCGTATCGATCTTCTTCCAGTGCAACTGCCGGCAGGTCAACCTGGGGGCCAGCGAGGAGATGCAGATGCTGCGCATCGTGCAGGAGAGCCTTGCCAATGTGCGCAAGCATGCGCATGCGCAGACGGTCCGGATTCTGCTCACCTGCAGCGTCGACGGTGAATACCTGCTGCTGGTGGAGGATGATGGCGTGGGATTCGTCGATACCAAGCCGGTGGGCAACCCCGGCGAGCACATCGGTCTCTCGATCATGGATGAACGCGCCAAGCGGCTCGGCGGCAGCCTGCGCATCGAGAGCGAACCGGGCGAAGGTACGCGGGTCGAGCTAACCTATCAGCCGGATGCAACGCAGCGGGCGGTCCTAACCTGATCGAGGGAGAGGGGAGTATGCGGGAAGCGGTGGCGGTGGTACTGGTGCACGAGGATCGGCTGTTCGCGCTGCAGCGCCAGCCCTATCTGGCTGCTTTTCCCGGGTTCATCGCCTTTCCCGGCGGCAAGATCGACCGGGAGGACGAGGGGCACGGTTACGATCACCCGCTGCTGAGCGCCTTTCCCGGTCGTGAGATCCGTGCGCTCTGCCGTGAACTGGCGGAGGAGATCGACTTCGACCTGGAGCGTGCGCTGGCGGCGGATGAGGTCGCTGCGATCGATCTGCTCGGTACCGCGATCACACCGCCATTCGAAACGGCCCGTTTTCGCGTGCCCCATTACAGGATCACACTGAAACGCCAGCCGGAGCTCGATCCCCGGAGCGACGAGATCGCCTGGTCCGACTGGATCAAGGCCGCTGAACTGTGGCGCCGCTTCGAGGCCGGTGAGTCGTTGATGGTGGTGCCGACGCAGAATATCGTCCGCAGCCTGGCGGCCGATATCAGCGTCAGTCGGGTCGAGCCGTTCAATCTGCAGTACGACCCCGGGCAATCGCTTCCCTATCTGGAGCTGATGCGTGGCATCGGCATGATACCGGTCCCGTCGGTAACACTGCCACCGGCTCGCTTCACCAATGCCATCCGCATCGGTGATCGCGGTGCGCCACGACTGTTGGTCGATCCGTCACCGAAGAGCGAGGAGACGCTGGCGCTGTTGCTGCGTACGCTGGCGCAACGGCCGGTGGATCAACTGCTGATCACCCACCAGCATCCGGACCATCACCAGCTGGCGCCTGAGATCGCGCGCCGGTTGCAGCTGCCGATTCTCTGTAGCGACGCGACCGAGCGTAATCTGCGCAACCGTTTCGGGCGCGACTATCTGCGCGCAATCGAGGTGCGGCACGTTGCGCAGGGCGACGTGCTGACGCGTTGGCTCGGCCGTGCGGTGGTCTGCCATGAGCTGCCCGGCCACGACGACGGCATGATCGGACTGGCGGCGGAGGACGCTGCCTGGTTCCACGTCAGCGATCTGATACAGACCCAGGGTAGCGTGGTGATTCCCGAACCGGAAGGGGATATGCGCGCCTATCTGGCCAGCCTGGAGCGGGTGATTTCGCAACAACCCAAGGTTATAATTCCTGCGCACGGTCTACCGACCGCAAGCGTCTGGCTGCTCGAGCAGGTACTGCAGCATCGCCTGGAACGCGAACGGCAAATCAGGGCTCTGCACAACTCAGGCAAGACGACCGATCAGATCGTCGCCGATCTCTACGCCGGCCTCGATCGCAAGCTGCTGCCGTTGGCACAACAGAACGTGCGCCAGCATTTACGTAAACTAGGACTCTATTCGGAGCAACTACCTTGAAAACGATGCAAAGCATTCCGTACGACGAACTCGAGATTGGCCAGAGCGCAACCTACAGCAAGACGCTGACCGAAGAGGATCTGGTGATGTTCGCCAAGACCTCCGGTGACGTCAATCCGGTCCATCTGGACGAGGAGTTCGCCAAGGGAACGCCGTTCAAAACCCGCATCGCGCACGGCATGTGGTCGGCCGGTCTGATCTCCGCCGCGCTGGCGACGGTGATGCCGGGGCCCGGTACCATCTATCTGGGGCAGAATCTCAGTTTCCGTCGTCCGGTGCTGCTGGGCGACACGCTGACCATCAAGCTGACCGTCTCCGGCAAGCAGGACGAAAAGAAGTGGGTCACGATCGACACCGAGGTGTTCAACCAGGACGAAAAGCTGGTGGTCAAAGGCGATGCCACGGTGATGGCGCCGGCCGCCGCCGCCGAAGTGGTCGCCCCCGATCTGCCGGCTGTCACCATCGGTTGATTTTTTGCAGGTGCGGTCGGCGTCCCGATGAAGCGGGAGGCGATCGCAGTTTGCAGGAAATGCCGCCGGGGCCGGGTTCGAGGATCCGGCCCCGGTTTTTTTGCAGCGATTGCGGAGAAAGAGTGCTGCGCGGGGAATGAAGCGTGCTGGATAAACTGAAAGCTTTTCTGAGCCTGGAGTCCGCCAGCGGCATACTGCTGTTGCTGGCGGCGATACTGGCGATGATCGTCGAGAACTCGCCGGCCGATATCTTTTACGACGCACTTCTGGGGATCCCCGTCGCGATCCAGGTCGGAGAGTTCGCGATCGCCAAGCCGCTGTTGTTGTGGATCAACGACGGTCTGATGGCGGTCTTTTTCTTTCTCATCGGACTGGAGGTCAAGCGGGAGGTGTTGGCCGGGGAGTTTTCCGAGCCATCGCGCGTGGCCCTGCCGATTATCGCCGCGGTCGGAGGCATGGCGGTTCCCGCGCTGATCTACATCTCGATCAACCTCGGCGACAGTGCCGCATTGAAAGGGTGGGCGATCCCGTCGGCGACCGACATCGCATTCGCCCTGGGGGTGCTGGCGCTGATGGGAAGCCGCATACCCACGTCGCTCAAGCTGTTCCTGATGACGCTGGCGATCGTCGACGATCTGGGCGCGATCGTCATTATCGTGATCTTCTATACCGCAGATCTCTCGTTCCCCTCGCTGATGATCGCGACGGTCGCGATTTTCGTGTTGCTGGCGATGAATCGCATGGGCGTCCTGCGCCTCGCGCCTTACATGCTCGTCGGCTTCGTCCTTTGGGCGGCGGTGCTGAAATCGGGCGTGCACGCCACGCTGGCGGGCGTGGTCGCGGCACTCTTCATCCCTTACCGCAGGCTACCGGGGGAGCGCAGCACACAGCTTGAGATACTGGAGCACGATCTGCATCCGGCCGTTGCCTTCGGCATTCTGCCGCTGTTCGCCTTCGCCAATGCCGGCATACCCTTCGACGGCATCAGCCTTGACTCATTTCTCCATCCGGTCCCGCTCGGCATCGCCGCCGGACTCTTTTTCGGCAACCAGCTGGGGGTGCTGGGTTTCAGCTGGCTTGCTGTCCGTTTCGGCGTTGCCCGGCTGCCCGCCGATGTCGGCTGGCTGCAGCTTTACGGGGTTGCGCTGCTCTGCGGAATCGGTTTCACGATGAGTCTTTTCATCGGTTCCCTGGCATTCGAGCAGGGCGGTCCCGACTACGCGGTCGACGACAGACTGGGAATTCTGCTCGGTTCGCTCCTCTCCGGTCTGTGCGGATACTTGGTGCTGCGATTCGCGGTGGCCAAAGGCGGACAGGGCGGTTAACCGACACCGTTTGCCGATCTCACCGATTGACTTTCTCGCGCTGTTTTTCAAGGAGGTCAGCCGCGATAATCCGCACGGTTTGCAGCAGCTGAGCTAACAGATCAGTCGACCGGTGCGGTGCCGTGCGGCACCTCGTGCTCCGATACGCCGGGCTTTCAGGGTACTTTAAGCGGGCGGCGGATGGTAGCTGGGGGAGGCGCGCGGGCGTCAGCGCCAGGCGGGAACGCGTCCCGGTTCCAGTTCACTGCAGTCGAGCGGTGTGGCGACCGGTGCGCCATCGACCCAGCCTGGAAAAGCCGGGCCCTGGTGCGCCATCGAGCCGCGTGCGCGAAGTTGCGGATGCGCCGCAATCCGCTCCGGCTCCGGGATCGGTTCGAAACAGCAGTCCGCCGCGTCGAGCAGCGCGCACCAATGCTGTTGTGGCTGAGTAACGAACAGTGCCCGCAATTCGCCGATCAACGCCTGCTGCGGCAGCAGCTCCTGCTGGCGTCCGATCCACTCCGGGTAACCGGTGGCTTCGCAGAAAGCACGCCAGAACTTCTGCTCCAGTGCCGCCAGTGCGACGAAACGGTCATCCGCGGTGCGGTAGATGTTGTAACAGGCGGCGCCGCCGTTCAGCAGCCCCCGTTCGCGTTCGCCGCCGGCGCCGAGCAGGCCGAGATATTGCCAGCCGAGGATCGATTCGGTCAGGCTGATATCGAGAAAACAGCCGGTACCGCCGCGCTCGCGACCGAGCAGCGCGGCCAGTATCGTGTTGACCGCCTGCATTGCGCCGGCGTGGTCGGCGATCGGAGGAAAGGTCATCACCGGTCTGGCTGCCGTTCCGGAAGCGCTCAGAGCACCGGCGACCGCGCAGTAGGTGAGATCGTGACCGGCGCGTTCGGCGAACGGTCCGCTCTGGCCGAAGCCGGAGATGGCGCAGTGAACCAGTCGCCGGTTGATGTCGGCGATCCGATCCCGATCGAAACCGAGCCGCGCCAGCACGCCGGGACGGTAGGACTCGATCAACACGTCTGCGTCCCGCAGCAGGTCGGCGAAGATCTGACTGTCGTCATGCTGTTTCAGGTCGAGCCGGCAGACGCGCTTGCCGCGATTGAGATGGCGGTAGATAGGGGAGGGCTGATCCTGACTTGCCATCGACATGAAGCTGCGCATCGGATCGCCCCGGGGAGGTTCTATCTTGATCACGTCGGCGCCGAGGTCGGCCAGCGCTCGGGCTGCGAAGGGGCCGGGTATATATTGCGACAGATCGAGGACGCGCAGGCCGGAGAGGAGGGCGGAGGTGGACATGGCGCTGGCTTTGTTCCGGTTGTTTAATTGCCCCTCCCTGATGAGAAAGAGGGCCAGTGTGAGGGTGTCGGGTTCAATCCGCCTGTTCGGCTCTACTTCACCTCAGCCCGCTCCCAAAAAGGGGGCGGGGGCGCTATCGGCTGAGGAGCTGATCTCAATCGTATTTGCGGATGTCGTCGATCACCTTGCCGTCGTTGGGTAGCGTGCCGGCGGCGACGAACCGCACCTCGCCGCGCACCTTGCAGATATCGCGGATGCTCTCGGCCACGGCGCCGGCAAGCTCCGGGCTCTGCTGCGTGCTTTCGCACTGCAGGCACATGCTGTCGCTCTGCTCGACCCAGTCGACCACCAGGCGTCCGCGCTGCAGCTCGGGGTGACGTTTGACCACCTGATCAATCTGCGACGGATGGATGAACATGCCGCGTACCTTGGCGGTCTGGTCGGCGCGTCCCATCCACCCCTTGATGCGCCGGTTGCTGCGGCCGCACGGGCTTTGGCCCGCCATGATCGCCGACAGGTCGCCGGTGGCGAAACGGATCAGCGGGTAGTCGGGGTTGAGGCTGGTGACGACCACCTCGCCGACCTCGCCGTCGGGCACTGGGTCGCCGCTCCCGGGGCGGACGATCTCCAGGTAGATCCCTTCGTCGATCACCAGCCCCTCGCGCGCCCGGGTTTCGTAGGCGATGATGCCGAGATCGGCTGTGGCATAGCACTGGTAGAGATCGATGCCGCGCGCGAGAAAGTCATCGCGCAGCGGCGGTGGCAGGGCTTCGCCGCTGACCAGCCCCTTGCTCAACCGCGGCAGCTCGATCGCCAGCTCGTCCGCCTTCTCCAGCAGAATCTTGAGGAACGAGGGCGTGCCGACGTAGCCGTGCGGCTGCAGGTCGCCCATGGTGCGTACCTGCAGTTCGGTCTGACCGACGCCGGCCGGTATCACCGCGCAGCCGAGCGCGTGCGCGCCGCTGTCGACCATCGCACCGGCGGGGGTGAGGTGGTAGGAGAAGCTGTTATGGATCAGGTCGCCTGCGCGGAAACCGGCGGCATGGAGCGCGCGGGCAAAACGCCAGAAGTCCGCGCGCCTTGAGCCCGGCTCGTAGATCGGGCCGGGAGAGGCGAAGACGTAGGCCAGATCAGCGCCCTCGACGGCATTGAAACCACCGAAGGGCGGTTGAACCTTTTGCAGCTCCAGCAGCGCCGACTTGCGCGTCACCGGCAGCTTAGCGATGTCACCGGCGCTCTCTATCGCACTCGCCTCGACATCTCTCAGGATCTCTGCGTAAGCGTTGGTGGTAGCCTTCGCGTGGGCGACCTGTTTGGCCACCTGGCCGATCAAGGCCTGTTCACGTTCTGCGGGATCACGGGTTTCAAGCGAGTCGTAGAAGTCGTTCATGGCGGTTGGTTATGTTGGGTTGTCTGTTTGGAGTGGTTAATAGGGGTCAGAGTCGATTT
>JAGRGU010000078.1:0-2128 GCA_020445335.1 Gammaproteobacteria bacterium | reverse complement strand
AATCGACTCTGACCCCTATTAACCGCCTATTAACCGTGAGCGATCAGCGCCTGTTCACGCTCGGCGGGATCGCGGGTTTCCAGTGAATCGTAGTAGTCGCTCATAGTTGTCCAGTGATCTTTTCTAGGCGAGCCAGCGCTTGCGTCGGCGGTAGTGCTTGACGTCGCGGAAACTCTTGCGGCCCTCGGTCGATATACCGAGATAGAACTCTTTGACATCCTCGTTCTCGCCGAGCTCCCTGGCGTTGCCCTCCATAACCACGCGGCCGTTCTCCATGATGTAACCGTAGTCGGAGTAGCGCAGCGCGATATTGGTGTTCTGTTCGGCCAGCAGGAAGCTGACCCCTTCGTTCTGATTCAGCCTTTTGACGATTTCGAAAATCTCTTCGACCAGCTGCGGTGCAAGACCCATCGACGGCTCGTCGAGCAGGATCATCTCCGGCCGGGCCATCAATGCGCGGCCGATGGCGCACATCTGCTGTTCGCCACCGGAGGTATAGCCCGCCTGGCTGGAGCGGCGCTCGTAAAGGCGCGGGAAATAGTCGTAGACCAGCTTCATGTCCCGCGCGATCGCCTTGCGCCCATCCTTGCGGGTGTAAGCGCCGGTCAGCAGGTTCTCTTCGATGGTGAGATGTTCGAAACAGTGGCGTCCCTCCATCACCTGGACCACGCCGCGCTTCACCAGGTCGGACGGGTTGAGACTGTGCACCTTCTCGCCCTTGTACTCGATGCTGCCTTTGGTTACATCGCCGCGCTCCGCCCCCAGCAGGTTCGAGATCGCTTTCAGCGTGGTCGATTTGCCGGCGCCGTTGGCGCCGAGCAGGGCGACGATGCCGCCTTTGGGCACCTCCAGCGAGACGCCCTTGAGCACCAGAATGACGTGATCGTAGATCACCTCGATATTGTTGACCTGTAGAAAGGCCTTGCCGTTTTCCGTCATGCCTCGCCCATCGCTTGTCAGATTGGTGAATGGCTCCGGGGAACCTGCCCCGGAGCCCGTTCGCAGCTCGGATTCCGGCGGCCGGCGAGTCTGCCCGGCCGCGCGGATCCGGCGTTACCCGTTACTTGCAGTCGCGTGGCTGGATGCCCTTCTCGGCAGCGTACTTGGCGGCGGACTCTTCGTACATCGCGCGCAGCATTGTCGCGTTGGGCTCGATCCAGTCGCTGATCGGCTTCCACTTATTGCCGTCCCACTGGGTGACCTTGGCGCGTCCCTTACCCTGGTGATCGGAGCAGGTGAGCTTGATCGGATCGAAAAGGCCGTCGGCACCAACCTCTTTCAGGCGGGCGTCGCTGATATCCAGCCGATCCATAGCCCAGGCGACCTGTTCACCGGTCATCGGCTTGTTGCCGAACTCGGCCATCGCCGTGCGCAGCGCCTCGGTCAGGATGAAGGCGGACTGCAGGCCGCGGTTGTAGGCGACCTCGCCGGTATTGTCAGCCGACTTGGCAGAACCCTTGCCTTTGGCGTAGAGCTCGGACTTGATCGCCTGGTGCACGCCGAAGTCGGAACCCACGCCGTTGAACTGCAGCGATTTGTAGCCCAATGCCGCCTGGCCGGCGGGAACCATGTCGGCATCGTTGCCGGACCACCAGACGCCGATGAATTTGTCCCGCGGGAAGCCGACCGCGGCGGCCTCTTTGATCGCGGTGGCGTTCATTACGCCCCAGCCCCACATCAGTACGTAATCGGGCCGCAGCTGACGGCCGATCTTGAGCCAGGTCGCCTTCTGCTCAAGGCCCGGATGCGGCACCGGGAAGAGCGAGAGCTTGTAGCCGTGCTGTGCGGCCAGCGCCTCCAGCGTCTTGATCGGCTCCTTGCCGTAAGCGGAGTCGTGGTAGACCAGCGCGATCTTCTTACCCTTCAGGTTGCCGTAGCCTCCCTCTTCGCTGGCGATGTAGTTGATCGCGATGTCGGCGCCGCCCCAGTAGGTGGCCGGCGGCACGAAGACGTAGGGGAAGATGCGCCCGTCGGCGGCGTCGGCGCGACCGTAACCGGAGGTGATCAGCGGGATCTTGTCAGCCACCACGCGATCCAGCAGCGCGTAGGTGACGCCGGTGGAGAGCGGCATTACCGCCGGCATGCCGGTGCTGCCCTTGCCCTTCAGGCGCTCGTAGCACTCCACGCC
>JAGRGU010000077.1 GCA_020445335.1 Gammaproteobacteria bacterium | reverse complement strand
TGAACAGGCCGGTGTAGGTGGCGGGATTGGAGCGTGGCGTGCGCCCGATCGGGCTCTGGTCGATATCGACCACTTTGTCGAAATGCTCCAGTCCCTCGACCGCACGATGCGCGGCGGCGGTGCGGTTGGCGGCATTCAGCGCGGTTGCGGCGAGCGGGTAGAGGGTATCGTTGATTAGCGTCGATTTTCCCGATCCGGAGACGCCGGTAATGCAGCTGAAGAGCCCGACCGGAAGATGCAGGTCGACGTTCTTGAGGTTGTTGCCGCTGGCCCCGAACAGAGAGAGTCTGCCGCTGTTGTCGTCGAAAGGGGTTCGCTGCGGTATCGCTATACGTTGGCGTCCCGATAGGTATTGACCTGTCAGCGAGGCTGCGACCCGCTCGATCTCCGATGCCACCCCCTGGGCGACGATGGTCCCGCCGTGCACGCCCGCACCCGGGCCTATATCCAGGACGAAATCGGCGCTGCGGATCGCCTCTTCGTCGTGCTCGACGACGATGACGGTATTGCCCAGGTCGCGCAGGTAGAGAAGCGTATTGAGCAGCCGCTGATTGTCACGCTGGTGCAGGCCGATCGAGGGTTCGTCGAGCACGTACATAACACCGACCAGTCCGGCGCCGATCTGGCTGGCGAGGCGGATGCGCTGCGCTTCGCCACCGGAGAGCGTCTCCGCGCTGCGTTCGAGCGTCAGGTAGTCGAGTCCGACGTTGACCAGGAACTCGAGTCGCTGGGTGATCTCCTTGACCACCTTGGCTGCGATCTTGCCCCGCTTACCGGGCAGATCGAGCGCGCGGAACAGTTCCAGCGCATTGCCGATCGGCAGTGCGGTGAGCTGCGGCAGAGTATGTTCGTCGATGAATACGTGGCGCGCCGCGGTGTTCAGTCGCGTACCCTGGCACGCCGGGCAGGCCTGGGTCGATATGTAGCGCGACAACTCCTCGCGCACCGCGTTGGATTCGGTATCGCGGTAGCGCCGCTCCATGTTGCGAACTATCCCTTCGAAGGGGTGCGACCGACTGCTGCGCCCGCCCCTTTCGTTGAAGTAGGTAAAGCTGATCTGCTCTCCGCCACTGCCGTAGAGGATGATATCGGTAATCTCCTCCGGCAGCGTCTGCCAGGGGACTTCGGGATCGAACCCGTAGTGTTTCGCCAGTGAACGGATCAGCTGGAAGTAGTAGGCGTTGCGCCGGTCCCAGCCGCGCACGGCACCGCCGGCGAGGCTCAGTTCCGGGTGCGCAATGACCCGTGCCGGGTCGAAAAACTGCTCGACGCCGAGACCGTCACAGGTGGCGCAGGCGCCGACCGGATTGTTGAACGAGAAGAGCCGAGGCTCGAGTTCGGGCAGGCTGTAGCCGCACACCGGGCAGGCGAAATTGGCGGAGAAGATCAGCTCCTTCTGCGTGCTGTCGTCCATCCAGGCCACCTGTGCCAGACCGCCGGAGAGCTTGAGTGCGGTCTCCAGCGATTCCGCCAGCCGCAGGCCGACATCGGCGCGCACTTTGAAGCGGTCCACTACCGCTTCGATCGTATGTTTCTTGTGCAGCGCCAGTTCGGGTGGTTGATCCAGTTCGTGGATCTCGCCGTCTATGCGCGCGCGGATGAAGCCCTGGGCATTGAGCTCGGTCAGCAGTTTGTGGTGCTCACCCTTGCGTTCGGCGACGATAGGTGCCAGCAGAATCAGTTTCGACCCTTCCGGCAGTGCCATGATCTGGTCGACCATCTGGCTGACGGTGCGTGCCTCCAGCGGCTCGCCGTGCTCGGGGCAGCGCGGAGTGCCCGCACGGGCGAAGAGCAGGCGCAGATAGTCGTAGATCT
>JAGRGU010000076.1 GCA_020445335.1 Gammaproteobacteria bacterium | reverse complement strand
AGGCCGATATTCGGCCCTTCCGGCGTCTCGATCGGGCAGACACGACCATAGTGTGTCGGATGCACGTCGCGTACCTCGAAGCCGGCACGCTCGCGCGCCAGTCCACCCGGACCCAGCGCAGAGACCCGGCGTTTGTGGGTTACTTCGGAAAGCGGATTGTTCTGGTCCATGAATTGCGACAGCTGACTGGAACCGAAGAACTCCTTGATCGCTGCGGAGACCGGTTTGGCATTGATCATCTGCTGCGGCATGAGCCCCTCTGACTCGGCCAGTGTCAAACGCTCCTTTACCGCGCGCTCGACGCGCACCAGACCGACGCGGAACTGGTTTTCCGCCATCTCGCCCACCGAACGGATGCGACGGTTGCCCAGGTGATCGATATCGTCCACGACTCCCTGGCCATTGCGTATCGACACCAGTTCCTTTAGCACATCGACGATATCCTCATTGGAGAGCACACCCTCGCCGACCACATCCTCCCGGCCGAGACGCTTGTTGAACTTCATCCGGCCTACCGCGGAGAGATCGTAGCGATCGGCGCTGAAAAAGAGGCTCTTGAAGAGATTCTGGGCCGCTTCCTTGGTGGGCGGCTCGCCCGGCCGCATCATGCGGTAGATCTCTATCTGCGCCTCAAGCTGCGACGTGGTCGTATCGATACGCAGCGTATTCGAGATGTAAGGGCCATGATCAAGATCGTTGGTGAACAGCGTAGTGACCTTCTTAACTCCAGCGTCGATCAACTTCTGCACCAGCTCTTCGGTCAATTCATCATTGGCATTGGCGAGCAGTTCGCCGGTCTCCTTGTCGACGATATTGCACGACAATACCTCGCCATAGAGGTACTCGATGGGAACGTCCAACTGACTGATACCCGCCTTGTCCAGCAATTGGATGTGGCGCTGCGTTATCCTGCGCCCGGATTCAACAATAACGTCCTTGCCGGACTTGATGTCGAAGGTGGCGGTTTCGCCGCGCAGGCGCTCGGGGACCAGCGTCAGTTTGGCTTTGGTCTTGGTCAGCGTGAAATGGTCGGTCTCGAAGAACATACCAAGGATATCTTCCGCCTCGTACCCCAGGGCACGCAGCAGAATGGTCGCCGGCAGTTTTCTGCGACGATCAATGCGTACGTAGACGTTGTCCTTGGGATCGAATTCGAGATCCAGCCAGGATCCCCGATAGGGGATGACCCTGGCGGAAAACAGCAGCTTGCCGGACGAGTGAGTCTTACCCTTGTCGTGATCGAAAAAGACGCCCGGAGAACGGTGTAACTGCGAGACAATAACGCGCTCGGTACCATTGATCACGAAGGTACCGTTGTCGGTCATCAGGGGCAGTTCACCCATATAGACCTCCTGCTCACGAACATCCTTCACCACCTTGGATCCGGCCGGTGCCTCCTTGTCGTAGATGACCAGACGAACAAGCACGCGCAACGGCGCCGCGAAAGTGGTGCCGCGCAGCTGGCACTCCCGAACATCGAATATCGGGGTACCGAGGCGATAGCTGACATATTCGAGCACGGCATTACCCGAATAGCTCACGATGGGGAAGACGGACTGGAACGCCGCATGCAAGCCGCGATCCTCACGCTCTTCCGCTTTCTTGCCGGCCTGGAGAAAACTGCGATAGGAATCGATCTGAGTCGCAAGTAGATACGGTACCTTCAGGATAATCGGACGTTTGCCGAAATCCTTACGAATACGCTTTTTCTCGGTAAAAGCATAGGCCATGTTGCCATCCCTCGGTGTCTGAACTCTGCCTGGTGATCACCCAATCCCCAGGCTACAAATTACTCACTGCTTGATGCTACCCTACAAGCGGGAAAAGGCCGGTGGCGAGAACACCACCAGCCCAATCCACACGGGTCGGTTTAGAGATCGAGCCAAAAACTACTTGATCTCGACAGTACCACCCGCCTCTTCCACTTGCTTCTTTACGGCTTCCGCCTCGTCTTTGGAGACACCCTCTTTCAGCGTGCTCGGCACACCTTCGACGGCATCCTTGGCCTCTTTGAGGCCCAGACCGGTGATACCGCGAACGACCTTGATCACGCCGACCTTCTTGTCGCCAAAACCGGTCAGAACCACGTCGAACTCGGTCTGCTCTTCAGCAGCGGCGGCTTCGCCACCTGCGACGGCAACCGGCGCGGCTGCTACTGCTGCTGCTGCGGAAACGCCGAACTTCTCTTCCATGGACTCGATCAGCTCGACCACGTCCATAACGCTCATGTTGGCAATCGCGTCAAGAATCTCTTCTTTAGAAACGGCCATTGTTAACTCCTAGAAATAAAAATATTGGTGAATGAAAAAAAGGTTGAAGCCGAATTATGCTGCTTCTTTCGCGTCGCGGATTGCCGCCACCGTACGGACCAGTTTGCCGGGCACCTCGTTGAGGGTACGGACAAACTTCTCCACCGGAGCCTTCATCACAGCCATCAGCATGCTGATCGACTGTTCGTAGGTAGGCATCTTGGCCAGCGTTTCGATGTCCGACGGCTGCAACAGCTTGCCGCCAATCGATATCAGCTTGACCTCGAGCGCCTTATGGTCCTTGGCAAAATCCTTGATAACACGAGCGGCAGAGCCCGGATCGGCCTGCGAGAAGGCCAGGACCAGCGGTCCTACCATGCCTTCCTGCATACAGGCAAACTCGGTATCCTCGACCGCGCGCCGCGCCAGGGTGTTCTTGACGACACGCAGATAGACGCCAGCCTCACGTGCCTTGACACGCAGCTCAGTCATCTCTTCGACCGTCAGACCATGGTATTCGGCGGCAATCGCGGACAGTGCTCCGCTCGCCACTTCAGCAACTTCGGCAACGACTGCTTTTTTCTGCTCAAGATTGAGTGGCACTCGTCACCTCCTGACTAAAGGTGGAACAGCCAGGCTGTTCCGGTTTCAACATCGGCGATACAGTCTGCCGACACTATTTCAACGTGCACCCTCGCCAGGAAAAACCTGTTTCGGGAGCTCCGTCTGCGCAGGCATACATTAAGCCCGGACTTCGGGCACCTACGGTCTTTGACGGCATCCGGATAATCCGGCGCCCCAAAGTCGTTGTCCGGACTGGTCACAGCGCCAATATCGAAGGCGCATCGCAACCAGTCCGAAATTCATTAAAACTTAAGCGAAGCCTGCTCCAGAGCAAGTCCGGGACCCATCGTGGTGGAGACGGTAATCTTCTTCACGTAGATGCCCTTCGCCGCACTGGGCTTCATTTTCTTGAGATCCACCAACAGTGTCTCGAGATTCTGCTGCAATGCCGCCGGATCGAAATTCACTTTGCCGATAGGGCAGTGAATGATGCCCGACTTGTCGGTGCGATATCGTATCTGACCCGCCTTGGCATTGGTGACCGCCTCAGCCACGTTCGGCGTCACGGTACCCACCTTCGGGTTGGGCATCAGGCCGCGAGGGCCGAGAATCTGGCCCAGCTTGCCAACGACGCGCATCGCATCCGGGGTAGCAATCACAACATCGAAATCCATCATGCCGCCCTGGATCTGCTCGGCCAGATCTTCAAAACCGACAATATCCGCGCCCGCTTCTTTGGCCGCATCAGCGTTAGCCCCCTGCGCAAAAACCGCCACGCGCACGGTCTGGCCGGTGCCATTCGGCAAAACTGTAGAGCCGCGCACCACCTGATCGGATTTGCGCGGATCGACGCCAAGATTGACGGCCACGTCGACAGTCTCAACAAACTTGACGGTGGAGATCTCTTTCAGCAGATCGAAGGCCTCGACTGCCGGATACTGTTTACCAACCTCAACTTTTTCGCTGATGGCACGCGCACGTTTGCTCAACTTAGCCATGATCTACTCCACCCCTTCCACATTCAGCCCCATGGCACGGGCACTGCCCGCGATGGTACGAACCGCAGCATCCATATCCGCCGCGGTAAGATCAGGCTCTTTGGTTTTTGCGATCTCTTCCAGCTGATCGCGGGTAACTGTGCCTACCTTGACGGTATTGGGCGTGCTGGAGCCCTTGGCAATGCCCACCGCTTTCTTCAGCAACACGGCCGCGGGCGGCGTTTTGGTGATGAAGGTGAAGCTGCGATCCGAGTAGACGGTGATGACCACCGGAATCGGCATGCCTTTCTCCAAATCCTGCGTTTTGGCATTGAATGCCTTGCAGAACTCCATGATATTGACACCGTGCTGGCCCAGGGCGGGACCAACCGGGGGACTGGGATTCGCTGCGCCGGCAGCGACCTGAAGCTTGATATAGGCTTCGATTTTCTTTGCCATGACTTACCTCTTTCGGGTGCGAGCGCTGCGGACTGGCTACCTCAGCTCCCCGTGGTTGAAAAGGCACCGCGGTCGCGATGCCGAAAATCCTCTAACCCCACAAAAGGGGACGACCGAATGCCGGCCGAGCCCGGACTCAGCCCTTCTCCACCTGACCGAACTCCAAATCCACAGGCGTGGAGCGGCCAAAAATCAATACCGAGACCTTGAGGCGACTCTTCTCGTAGTCGACATCCTCGACCACGCCATTGAAGTCGTTGAAGGGGCCATCGATGACCCGCACAACTTCGCCGGGTTCGAACAATACCTTCGGGCGCGGCTTTTCCACGCCTTCCTGGACCCGCTGCAGAATAGCGTCGGCCTCTCTGTCGCTGATCGGTGCGGGACGGTCGCCGGTTCCACCAATGAATCCCATCACTTTGGGTACATCCTTCACCAGATGCCAGGTGTCATCGGTCATGTCCATATGCACCAGCACGTAACCAGGGAAGAACTTGCGCTCGCTGCGACGCTGCTGGCCACCGCGCATCTCAACCACTTCCTCGGTCGGCACCAGAATCTCACCAAAAAAATCCTGCATGCCGTAGCGCTTTACCCGCTCTTCCAGAGAGCGTTTCACCTGACCCTCGAATCCGGAGTAGGCATGAACCACATACCAGCGCATCGCCATAACTGATCCTCTATCCGGTAACCGCGCGCACGATCGTCAGCAACAGCATGTCGAACAGCCAGAGCACTATCCCCATCACCAGCACCATCGCGAACACGATCAGCGTCGTCTGGATTGTCTCCTGGCGACTTGGCCAGACAACCTTGCGCACCTCGGTACGGGACGCAGTCGCGAACCCCCAGACGCGCTTACCAGGGCCGGACTGCAGCGCCACGGCCACTGCAATACCGCTTACCACCAGCAAACCCAAAACCCTCAAGAGCGTCGAGTACTCGGAAAGGAGGTAAAAAAGCGCGATACCGGAGAGCAGAAGCACGACAGCCAGCAACAGCTTGATCGTATCCATCCCGGTGTTTTCAACTTCAGCTTTTGCGTTCATTCCTGCCAACACCCCAGCAAGAGGGGCGCCATGTAATGGCAGGCCAGGAGGGACTCGAACCCCCAACCTGCGGTTTTGGAGACCGCTGCTCTACCAGTTGAGCTACTGGCCTAAACATAAAGGGCACAAAGCCCCGGAGCAGCATCCACCACCCCGGGGCCCGAACCCGTAAAACCGTTACTCGATAATCTTGGAAACCACG
>JAGRGU010000075.1 GCA_020445335.1 Gammaproteobacteria bacterium | reverse complement strand
GGGTAGATGGTCCAGCCGGTGTTGATCTGAGTGCCGCCGCCGGGGAAGAAGGGGACGATGAACGAAAGTACCAGCATGGTTGCTGCCGCCGGCAGAATCCAGAAGCTAAGGTTGTTCATGCGCGGCAGCGCCATGTCCGGTGCACCGATCATCAGCGGCACCATCCAGTTGGCCAGTCCGGCCGCGGCCGGCATCACCGCGCCGAAGATCATCAGCAGCGCATGGTTGGTGACCAGATTGTTGTAGAGATCGGGATCGATCAACTGGATACCCGGCATGAACAGCTCAGCGCGTATCATCATCGCGCTGGCGCCGCCCATGAAGAGCATCGTCAATGCGAACAGCAGATAGAGCGTGCCTATATCCTTATGGTTGGTGCTGAAGAGCCAGCGTCGCCAACCGCTTGGCGCGCCGTGATGATGGGCTTCGTCGTGCGTCATCGTGGTCGTTGTCATGGTCAGCTCTCCTTTAGCGCGCGTTCTTCACGTCGGCCGGTTGAATGATATCGCCCGTGTCGTTGCCCCAGGCGTTGCGCTCGTAAGTGATGATGGCGGCGATCTCCAGGTCGTTGAGCGAATTCCAGGCCTGCATCGCGGTGCCCGCTTTGCCGTTGAGTACGATCTGCAGATGGCCGCCGATCGGTCCGGTGGCGATCGGCGATCCCTTCAACGGCGGGAACGCCGGCGGCAGACCGGTGCCGGTGATCTGGTGGCAGGCAGCGCACTTGGTCTCGTAGAGCGACTTGCCCTTCTCCATCAGCTCGTCTTTGCTCCAGCTCTTGTCGCTGCTCGCCTCGGCGACCGCCGCGACCTTGATGGCGTTCTGGTCCGACACCCACTGGTCGAATTTCTCCCGCGAAACTGCCTCGACCACGATCGGCATGCGCGAATGCCAGGTGCCGCAGAGCTCCGCGCACTGGCCGCGGAATACACCTTCGCGATTCAGCTCGATCCAGGTCTCGGTGACATAGCCGGGAATGGCGTCCTTCTTGAAAGCTAGCTCCGGAACCCAGAAGGCATGCAGCACGTCGGCCGAGGTGTGCAGGAAACGGATCTTCTGCCCCACCGGCAGCACCAGCCGGTTGTCGACGTCGCGCAGGTAGAGGTCGCCGGCCTTATCCTGCGGCAGTGCGCGGCTCTCCACTTTCACGTCGTGGTCGAGGTAGTCGAACTCCCACCACCACTGGTGACCCGTCACCTTGAGGTCCATGATGTCCTTCTCCTCAGGGACCTCCCATACGGTCTTGAGCACCTGGTTGGCGTTGTTGGCGATAGTGAAGTCGACGCCCAGCACCAACACCGGGACTATGACCCAGGACCAGTGGCCGAACCAGGTGTTGTGAAAGTTCTGATCGGCCTGGTAGCCGCGGCTCTTGCGGTGGTGGTAGAGCGAATAGAAGACGATGCAAAAGACGATGATCAACAGCACGGTCGCAATCTGCATCGTCAGCATATGTATATCGTATATATCCTGCGCCACGTCGCCGGCCGGCGGAGGAAAGTTGAGACCGAACTCGGCCTGCGCGCTGCCCAGCGGCAGCAGGCCGGCAAGCAACAGCGCGGGATTCAATCTTCGCATTCGTTTAAAGCACATACGCACTCCACTCCGGACATTGAGCCGCCGGTTATATTGGTTTTGGTCTGAATACTGAATTTCTGTTGTTGTTGTCAGTTTGCCTGCTGTACTACCGAGCGGAGCGAACACGCCAGCCGCTCTCTTTCGCTCTCTTCCAGAAAGGCTCCGACTTCGAGGTAGCGGCCGTGGGCTCCGATCAGCAGCCGCCGCGGGTGCCAGTCGTGCACCGGTTCGAGCAGTTCGATCCGCAACCAGCCTTTCGGAAACTTGATCGCTCCGGCGTCCCTGTGCGTCGAATCCATACGCACCTCTCTCTCGCCGACATGGATTCTCTGCTTCTGTCCGGACCAGCGGCACTGGTAACAGATCGCGGTCACCACCAGGGCGATCTCAAGCCCGGCGAAGGGGGCGATCAACCATGCCCCCTGAAGCGAGAAATAGATCGCTACCGCTACCAGCGCCACGCAGATCAACGCGCACGCGAGGCCCAGTTGACAGGGCGTCAGGCTGCGGTTGGGTTGAATCAGGTAGACGGTACCGCCATCACCGTTTTGCGATTCAGATATAGCCATCCACCACCTCGTCGCGCAATTCAACCGAGAACCGAAACCGGAACGTCTGGAAACCCGCTTTTGTTGTCGTCATTTGCCATAACAGTCGCCGCCTCTCGGGTTATTTGGCGGGCCGACGTCGGCCAAATATGACATATATCAATTGCGGCGCAAACTTTTATTGCTAATTCAAAACATCAGAAAATAGTGATTTTTTTAAGCGGCAACTGCCGCGCGTTATGCATAAAGCGCGACCAAGCCTGCTCGCCCGCCGGTCTGTGCACCGGCCTGCCGGTTATCTCCACCGCCGACGGTCGCCGCTTGCAACGTTCCCCGGGATGAGGGGATATTCAACCCTGTTTTATATGTGTTTGTAGTTTGTCAGGCGGCTGTCTATTCTCGGCGGAAATCGCGGCAAACAGCGGTTGGGTACAAACTTTGGAGAGGTGAGGAGGGTTGCTATGACTGTTGGCGCAGCCGATGGTGGAATACATAATACGGGGCCGGTGGAGATCAATCCGGTAACGCTGGATCATCCCTGGCGTTGGATCGAGGCGGGTTGGTCGGATTTTCGCCGCGCCCCCGGAATCAGTCTGACGATCGGCATTTTTTTTGTCGCCTTCAGTTATCTTCTTGCCACCTGGCTCTATCTCAGCGATCGCCTGTTCCTGCTGCCACCGCTGATTGCAGGTTTTTTTCTCGTTGCCCCTTTTCTTGCGCTGGCGTTCTATCAGGTGAGCCGGCAACTGCAACAGGATCGCGCCCCGGATCTGGCGCAGGCACTGACCGTCTGGCGTGAGCGTCCCTTCAACATGCTGGTGATGGGACTGGTGCTGATGCTGCTGCTGCTGGCCTGGATGATGGCAGCCAATCTGGTGTTCGCGATCTTCTATACAGGTATTACGCCGAAGTTCGAGAATATGTTGCAGGCGCTCTTCTTCTCCGGCGACAGTCCGGCGTTTCTGGTCGCCGGGACCCTCAGCGGCAGCCTGTTCGCCTTCGCCGCCTTCGCCATCAGCGTCGCGGCGGTGCCGATGCTGCTCGACCGCAGGGTCGACGTACTGACCGCTATCCTCACCAGCATTGCAGCGGTACGCGCCAATCCGCGGCCACTGGTGCTCTGGGCGATGCTGATCGTCATGTTTGTCGGCCTGGGGCTGTTCAGCTTCTTCATCGGCCTGGCGATCTTCATGCCACTGATCGGCTACGCCAGTTGGCACGCTTACCAGGATCTGGTCGCCGCTCACCGGACGGACGGCGCGCCGACGACCTAAGCGCCGGGGTGACGGTCGAAGTCCGACCGTGTCCTGAGCGCTGGTTCCTCCGCGGGGGATCGCCGTATACTGTGCAAATACACAGTATACGGCGATCATGGCGACCATCGACTACGCGGAGCTTCACTGCCGCACCAATTTCAGCTTTCTGACCGCGGCCTCCGCTCCGGAGGCGCTGGTGCGGCGCGCCCATGATCTGGGTTACCGCGCGCTGGCGATTACCGATGAGTGCTCGTTGGCGGGCGTGGTACGGGCGTACGCCGAGGCCAGACGCCGCGGTCTGCCGCTGATCGTCGGTGCCGAGTTTCGCCTGCTCGACGGCTTACGGCTGCTGCTGCTGGCCACCGACCGGGAGGGCTACGGCGATCTCTCGCAACTGATTACGCTGGCCCGGCGGCGCGCGCCCAAGGGCGAATACCGTCTGACGCGCGACGACCTGCGGCCCGGCTCGCCAGGGTGTCTGGCGTTGCTGCTGCCGGCGAGGGGCGCCGATCCTGCCGCGGCACAATGGCTCGCGGCGCAGTTCCCCGGGCGCGCCTGGATCGCGGTGGAGTTGCACCGCACCGGCGCCGACCGGGAGCGGCTGGCGGCGCTGCGGGCGCTCTCTGCGCAGAGCGGTCTGCCGCTGGTGGCGGCCGGAGGCGTGTTGATGCACGATCCCGGGCACCAGCCGTTGCTCGACGCGATGACCGCGATACGGCTGGGCAGGCCGCTGAGCGCAGCAGGCATCGCGCTGCAATCCAATCGCGAGCGCCATCTGCGCACGCCGGCGCGGCTGGCGCGCTTCTATCCGCAGGCGTTGCTGCGGGAAACGCTGCGGTTGGCACAACGCTGCCACTTCTCGCTGGACGAGCTGCGCTACGAATACCCGACCGAGCTGGTGCCGCCCGGCGTGACCGCGAGCGCCCATCTGCGCAAGCTGACCGAGGCGGGTATGCGACAGCGCTGGCCAGAGGCGCCTCCGACGCGGGTGCGCGCCCTGGTGGAGCATGAGCTGGCGCTGATCGCGGAGCTCGGCTACGAGCCCTATTTCCTCACCGTGCACGATATCGTCCGCTTCGCGCGCAGGCGCGGCATCCTCTGCCAGGGACGCGGATCGGCCGCCAATTCTGCGGTTTGCTACTGCCTCGGTATCACCGAGGTCGACCCGGCGCGCATGGAGATGCTGTTTGAACGCTTCGTTTCGAAGGAACGCAACGAGCCCCCGGATATCGATGTCGATTTCGAGCATCAGCGGCGCGAGGAGGTGTTCCGGTACATCTACGCGAAGTACGGCCGCGAACGGGCGGCGCTGGCGGCAACGGTGATCAGCTACCGCCCCAGGAGCGCGCTCCGCGATCTCGGCAAGGCGCTGGGACTGGATGCCGATCAGGTGGCCCGGCTCAGCGCCAACCTCAGCTGGTGGGACGGCGAGGCGGTGCTGCCCGAGCGGGTGCGTGAGGCCGGCTTCGATCCGGAAAACCCGACCGTCCGCCATCTGCTGACGCTGCTGGCGCAGTTGCAGCACACGCCGCGCCACCTGTCGCAGCATGTGG
>JAGRGU010000074.1 GCA_020445335.1 Gammaproteobacteria bacterium | reverse complement strand
GCGGCCAACGACCTGGGCATGCACTGCGCTGATACCGACTACCGCATCTTCAGCATTCTGCCCCCCTACAACGTCATCAACGCGCAGCTGCTGCGCCGTGGCGGCGAGCCCGATCTTATGACGGCGGCCGACGGGGTGGAACTCAGCTACAAGGCGGCGATATCCAATATCGTCGACCCGAATTTCCCCACGCTGCCGCCTATCGCGACCAATTCGCTCAACAGCACCAGCGAGAACGACCTTGCGAGCGGGGTCTACAAGGGCAACTTCTGGCAGCCGGAGAATGTCCCGTTCAACCAGCTGTTCGGATTTCTCGCTTACGAGAAACTCTATCCGCCGGGGGTACTGGCAGCCTTTCCGCTGCGTGATCCGGTCGATGGCGGCATCCTGGGCCTGCCCGCACCCGATCTCGAAAAGTTCTATCTGACGGATCCGGGGACGCTGGAGGCACACCAGTCGGCGATGCCGGGCAAGGCAGCCCCGTTCTCGGCCAACGATTCGCAGCGTTTCAACGCATTCGTCGAGAATCTGCCCTTCTTCGTCAACTTTCCCTTCGGCTACACGGTAGAGCAGTTCCGCCGCTTTACCGCCGAGGGTGTCCCGATCATGCCGACAGACGACGCGGGCCGGGCCAATGCCTACCCGTTGATGCGGATTCAGGCGCACAACAGCTCGGGCCAGCTGCTGGCAGAGGTGGATACCGTACTGCCGGTTGCATCAGAAGCAGATTGCCAGGGGTGCCATCTGGAACAGGAGGTGTGTACGGATCTTGGTCTGGGAATCAACTGTGGTGATGTCGCCAACTACTACGAAGGCATCAAATACAGTGCAGATTTCATCACCCAGAGCAATCTGGCCGCCAATAATGTACCGGGCGACACCAATGAACAGGTGGCGCTGAACGCCGCCAAGATCAACATCCTGCGGCTGCATGACGCCAAGAACGGCACCGCGCTCGATGCGCAGCGCAGCATCGTCTGCGCCAACTGCCACTACACGCCGGCACTCGACCTGGCGCATCTGGGACCGAACGACTCCAACGGCAAGGAGCAGACCCGTCATCAGAGCATGTCGCGCGTGATGCACAGCTATCACGCCAACCTGCCGACCAAGGTCGGATATGACGTGGACGGTGCTTTCGATCAGCTCTTCCCGCTGATGCCCATCGCCGACGTTCGCAGCGCCGAACAGACCGAGGATATTCTCGAACAGACCTGTTACGGCTGTCATCCCGGCAAACGCACCAAGTGTCTGCGCGGTGCGATGAGCGACGGTGGCATGGTATGCCAGGATTGCCACGGTCAGGGCACGCAGGTTGGCGACGATTTCACCGAGAACTTCCCGCAGCAGGCGTTCAACGTCACGGTCGATCCCTCGCATCCCGACTTCAATGCCGGCGTTGCGGGTAAGCGTGTCCCCTGGGCCTCCGAGCCCAAGTGCCAATCCTGTCATCTGGGTGACGTCACCCAGGTCAGGCAGCTGCAGGTCAGCGGCGAGCTGCAGGATCTGCTGCTCAACGTGGAGGATAAACGCGGCAACTCTGACGGTCTGCGCCTGCGTATGGCCTACCGGGTCTCGGATCACAAGTCCAACGCCGGCGCGCCGAACTCGCTCCCGCTGCTCGACTTCGCCGACTCCCGATTCGCATCGGACCGGCCGCTCTATCGCTTGAGCGGCGCCAGCGAGCAGGACGGTCATGGCGGGCTCTTCTGCGAAGGTTGCCACGGCAGCACGCATGCGATCTGGCCCAATGCCAATCCCTGGGCAAACGACAACAAGACGGCGATGGATCTGCAGGGTCATACCGGAACCATCATCGAATGCTCGACCTGCCACGAGGGTGATCTCGGCATTACGCTGGATGGGCCGCACGGCATGCATCCGGTCGGCGCGGTCAATTTCGCCAAAGAGCACGGCGGTTTCGCCGAGAGGAACAGGAACCAGTGCCGCGCCTGCCATGGGCAGAACGGCGAGGGCAGCGTGCTCTCCAGAACCGCCGCCGATCGTCTGCTGCAGACCGACGACAGGGGCATGCTATCGATACCGAAAGGGACCCCGGTCGGTTGCGGCGACTGTCACGAGAACGAACTCTAGCCACTCCGTTTGATCTCTCTTTCTCCCCCGGCCCACCCGGGGGATTTTTTTTGCGTGATGAAAACGTGATTTTTTCGTGATTCCGGCGTGAACAGGCGCGCTCAGCATCTCTCTCGAGTCTGCAGGGAGGGAGATCCCGTGGACTGACGCCACCATCCACAGAGAGGAATCAGAGATGAAAAAAATCGCCGTTTCATTGCTTGCCGGTACGCTGTTGTCGACTTCGGCGCTGGCCGCCAAGTATCAAGTGACCGTCACCAACCTGACGCGCGGGCAGACCTTCACGCCGATCATGGTCGCCAGTCACAGCGGAGATGTCGACCTGTTCGAACCGGGCGAAACCGCCTCGGCCGAGTTGGCGGCGCTGGCGGAAGGCGGTGACATTGTCCCGCTAAGCGAAGCCCTGAAGGCGACCGGACAGGTGGCGGATATCGCCGATTCCGGTGGTCTGCTGGGACCCGGAGAGAGCGTTGCGATCATGGTCGACGCACCCAACCTTCGACACATCAAAATCTCGTTGGCGGCGATGCTTATCCCCACCAACGACGGTTTCATCGCGCTGGAAAATGTGCGGGCACCGAAAAACCATCGCGACACCGCGATCCACCATTCGCCGGTCTACGATGCGGGATCCGAACCCAACGACGAGATCTGTGCCAACATTCCGGGACCCGTCTGCCAGGGCGAGCCGGGTTCACCGGGTGCGGGTGGTGAGGGGGTGGTGCATATACACGCCGGTATACACGGCATTGGCGATCTGGATCCGGCGATCTACGACTGGCGCAATCCCGCCGCCAGGGTGACGATCGAACGCATGCGCCACTGAGCGGTGTCGCAGGGCTGCGCAGAGGGGGTCGGAGTCACGCTTTTCGACTTCGACCCCCGCACGGCTACTTCACGGACTGGGGCATGCCCGGCATCATGCGCTGCATCTGCCGGTGACTCTGCTGGTGCGCGGCAAACTCGGCGGCCGAAATTTTTCCGTCGGCGTCGCTATCCAGGTCGCTGAACTGCGGCATGCTGGCGAGTCCGCGCATCATGCGCCCTTCTTTGGCACGTTGTTCGATTCTGCGGCCGCGTGCCTCGATGAACTCCTCCTCACTCACCGCGCCGTCGTTATCGAGATCGAAATCCTGGTAGCCGGGCATGTTGTATCCGCGGCCCATCCGGCCGCCCTGCATGCCAGGCATGCCCGGCATTCCCATGCCACGCCCGCGCCGCATCCCCGGCATTCCCATGCTCCGTCCGCCACCCGGCATACGGCTCTGCTGGAAGCGCTCCAACTCCTCGGCATTGATACAGCCGTCGCCGTTACTGTCGATATCGGCGAATCCCGGACGGTTGAAGCCACCGCCGCGAGGCATCATCGGTGCGCCGGCGCCATACCCAGGTTGTTGCCAACGCTGCTGCATGCGCTGCTGCCGGAACTGCATCATCTCCTGCGGCTCAATCGTGCCGTCGCCGTTCTGATCCAACTCGGCGAAGCGGGGCGCGTTCATGGCATTGCGCATCGGCATGCCCTGCGCGGCGCGTGCCGCCATCCGCTGCTCGTGCGCCTGGCGGAACTCCTGCTCGCTGATTGCGCCGTCGTTGTCGCTGTCCATTCCCTGGAAGGGGAGCGGGCCGGACTGCGCCTGCACCAGCGAAGTGGCAGCCGCCAGGATCGTCAGCGCAAGCAAGCTTCTGGTCTTCATCGTCATATCCTCTGTATTGGCCGCTCCTTCGGCCGGGTTTCGGAGGCGATCCCTTCCTCTTTTCGGTACGGTCTTATCATAGCCGACTAACATGAAACAGAACTGAAAGTCGTCCCCGTTGGCGGCTCCGGGCGTGGGCCTTGGCTCGCAACGCGAGGCGCCGTCAGCGCTGCCGGTCGGTGCGGCGCGGCAGTCGGACCTCCACCTGCAGACCACCCAGCTGTTGCGAGGTCGTGAACTCTATACGCCCCCGATAGAGGCGCACGATCTCCTTGACGATCGCCAGCCCGAGGCCATGGCCCTCGGTCTCTTCATCCAGTCGCACGCCGCGTTGAGTGAGGCGCGCCAATGCCTCCTCACTCAAACCGGTGCCGTCGTTCTCGATACGGATGGTGATCTGCTCCCCCTCGGCGATGCGGCAGCGCACCGTTTTACTCGCCCACTTGCAGGCGTTGTCGAGCAGGTTCCCGATCAGCTCCAGCATATCCTCGCGGTCGGCGAAAGGGGGGATGTCGCCGGCAATCTCGACCTCTATCTCCAGGGATCTGAGGCGATGAATCTGCCTGAGCACGTCGACCAGATCGGGCAGTTCGCGCTCCGCGGAGAACAGCTGGCCCGGCACCCCTTCTCCGGCGAGACGCGCGCGTTTCAGCTCACGCTCCATCAGCTGCCTGATTCGCAGCGCCTGGTCGTACGCCTGCTGCTGCGTCTGCTCACCATCAGCCGGCTGCTCGAGGTACTGGGTGAGAATATTCAGCGGTCCCTTGAGGGCGTGGGCGAGATTGCCAAGTGCATTGCGCGATCGCTGCAGCCGCTGCCCCATCAGCAGCGCCAGGTGGTTGAGTTCGTCGACCAGCGGCACTATCTCGCGCGGAACCTCGCCTGTCAGTTGGCTCCTGCGCCCTTCGGCCAGCTCCTTGATCTGCTGCTGGATCGGCAGCAGTCTGCGCAGCATGCGCCTGACTATGATGCCCTGGACGGCGAGCAGGCCGAGCAGGCTGACGAGGGCGAACAGCGCAAAGTGGCGTTCGAAGCGCTGGCGGTGGATCTCCAGCGGCGTCATCTCCTCCGCCATCGTCAGGGTGAGGATCTGGCGCTGCTTGCTGAATCCCTGCTCCAGCAGTAGCAGGGTCTGGCCGTTGGGGCCCGGGCCGATCGAACGGCGTTGCTCGCCCGGCTGCAGCGCTCCGTGCTGCAAGCGCTGATCCCACAACGAACGGGAGCGGATCTCGCTACCGTCGCTCAGCAGCAGCTGATAGTAGTGGCCGGAGAAGGGTTGATGATAGATCTCGCTGACGCGGTTGCGGCGCACCCGTGGGTGACCCTGATCCAGTACCAGCGCTGCCAGGATGTTCTCCGCGTCGTGCTCCAGGCGGGAGACGATGTAATCTTCGGTGAGAGCGTGAATGGCGCGGTCGCCCAACAGCCAAAGCAGGGCGAACAGGATCACCAGCGCAGTCGCGAGCGCCAGTTGCAGGCGCCGTTCAATCGAGTTCATCGGCCTGTGCGACGAAGATGTAGCCCTGTCCGCGTCTCGTTTCGATGCGCCCGTGCCCGAGCTTTTCGCGCAAGCGCCGGATGTAGACCTCGATCAGGTTGCTGTCACGATCGAACTCCTGTTCATAGACGTGCTCCGTCAATCGCGTCTTGGAGAGGATTTTTCCGGGATTCAGCATCAGGTAGCGCAACAGCCGGAACTCGGTTCCGGTCAAGGCAACTTCCTCACCGCCAGCGAGCAGCGCTCGCTGCCGCTCTTCGTCCAGCTGCACACCGCCGCAGCTGAGATGCGGTGTGGCGATGTTGTGGCTGCGCCGCACCAGTGCCTGCATGCGCGCGAGCAGCTCCTCCTCGTGAAAGGGCTTGCCGAGATAGTCGTCGGCGCCCGCCCGCAGACCGTCGACCCGTTCGTGCCAGGAATCGCGGGCGGTGAGCACGATGACCGGAACCCTGTTGCCTGCGGCCCGCCAGTTGCGCAGTATCTCCAGCCCGGACCTGCCAGGCAGTCCGAGATCGAGAATGATCAGGTCATAGGCCGTCTCGCTGCCCAGAAACTCCCCCTCGATGCCGTCGCCGGTGGCGTCGACAGCGAAGCCGCGCCGCTCCAGACCGCGCTTCAACGAGTCGGCCAGCAGGCGGTCGTCCTCAACCAGCAGCAGGCGCATGCTTCAATCCTCACGCTCCTGTTCGAGTATCTCCCCGGTCACCGCGTCCACCTCCAGCTCCCAGACCCGTCCGCTGGCATCCAGCAGCTCGATCTCGTAGCGATAGCCGCCGTGTTCGGCCTCGAGTTCGACCTCGAGGATACGCCCGGGATGGCTGCGGCCGAGCTGTTCGATGATCGTCTCGAGCGGTTTTATGTCGCCCCGCTGCATCAGCCTGCGCGCTTCGATGTAGTCGTCGCCCGAGGCTGTGCCGAGCAACACCAGCGCGAGGAGCGGAACAGCCGCCGTAATCAGTCGCAATCGCGTCATTTCAGTCACCCTCCCGGCGGCCGTATCCGGGGATCACCAGCTGCCGTTCGCTGAAGTCGCCGGCCTTGGCCCCGGTATGGCAGGCACCGCATTCGGAGAGCGAGCGGACCCCGGGGTTATCCTTGACCATGGCCGGCGCTATCTTGTCATGCTCATCGAGAAACAGTCGGCTGCCGGTAATGCTGGCCGGCACGGCGCCACGCTGGGCCACCATGATCCGGTTTGCGAGCGCGTCGTCAACCCGTCCGGCGGCGTTGTTCAAAAGATAGTTGGTGATCAGTGATCGCTCGGTCGAGTTCAATTCGACGCTGGCGCCGAAATGCTTTTGGCCGGCCGACATGATCCGT
This sequence comes from Gammaproteobacteria bacterium, assembly GCA_020445335.1. GTDB lineage: Bacteria > Pseudomonadota > Gammaproteobacteria > Chromatiales > Chromatiaceae > HKST-UBA178. The sequence goes on along the minus strand of JAGRGU010000074.1, from coordinate 10,136 downwards.
TCCCAGGAGAGGGCCGGCAGAAGTCCGGGCTGATAGGGGAAGTGACAGCTGCCACAGAGTTCGAGGTAGCGGCTGTTGTCGACCGCTGCTGTCACTGCGCCGGTACGTTCGCTCCAGGCCGGGCGGTCAGCGCGATCGTCGTAGTCGCCGCTGCCGTACGCGAAGCCGCCGGCGGCGATCGCCAGAACCGTGATCGCTCCGCTTGCGAAGTGGTTGTAGCTGCTCATCTTCTCTCCTGACTGTTTGCTGGTATGAGATCCATGGTGTGAGAGAGATCCTAACCGGCGGAGCTGAATCCAATCTGAAAACTGCAGTTTCGTGAGGTGCGGCTTCTATCCGGGAGTCGCTATCGTAAGTAACGAAAATAATGATTTATGCCTAAACATCCTGATTGTTGTGCCGCCAATTCTGCTGGACCGGTGGGTACCTGGAGCAACCGGGAAACGAAAAAGACAAAGGGAGTTGCAATGGCCATGAATCTCTCCAATCGACTCAGCGTCAGAGGAAAATTCGCAGGGATGCTGCTGCTGACGTTGATGTTTCTGGCGCTCATAGCGGCGGCGCTGCAGCATGCGATAAGGCCCGTGGGTGAACATTGGAGCCACTACCTCGAGCAAGCCGCGCAACGCCAGGAGCTGTTGTTGCAGCTCAGCTCGCATCTAGGCTACGGTGGTCTGATCCAGCACTGGAACGACTACCTGCTGCAGGGGGATGAGCGCTCCGGTCTCGGCCTGCAACAGGATTTCAGCGAACTTGAGCGCCTGCTGCAGGCGTACGCGCAGGTTGCTGACCTTGCCGCCGACGAGCGCACGGCGTTGGCGACGCTGACGGCGCTGGTCGACGACTACCGCGCGAAGCTGGCAGAGGTGGCTCCCCTGCGTGCCTCGGGTCTGCCAGCCGACCGGATCAGCCAGCAGCTGCGCGTCGACGGCGAGCCGGCACGCCTCGCTTTCGGCGTGCTGGATCGGGCCTCACGCAGCCGGACCGGGGCGATCGGCGCCTCGATCAGCGAAGGTATCGGCGCAGCGCAGCGCTATGGGTTGCTGATTCCGGGGGTGGCGGCGCTGTTGGTCACGGTCGGCGCCTTTCTGCTCAGCCGCTCGCTGATCCGACGGATCTGCGGCGTTTCGGCCGCCATGGTCCGCGCGGAACGGGAGAGCGACCTGAGAGTCCGGCTGGAGGTGGAGGGCAGTGACGAGATCGATTCGTTGTCGCGTTCGTTCAACTCCCTGCTGGAGCACTTCGGAGCGATCATTTCACGCATCTCTCTCGCCTCCGCGGCGGTCGGTAGCGACAGCGCAGCCCAGATCCGGCTGGTGGAGTCGATGGTCAGGGGGGTGAACGAGCAGCGGCACGAGATCGATCAGGTCGCCACGGCGATGAACGAGATGTCGGCCACAGTCAGCGAAATGGCGCAGAATACCAGCAATGTCGCCGCTGCAGCGGCAGAGGCCAACCGCGAGGCGCACGGCGGTCGCAAGGTGATGTACAGCACCATCGAGGCGATGGAGCAGTTGCGCGGAAAGGTCGAATCCTCTGCACATGTGATCGCCGAACTGGAACAGCAGAGCGCCGAGATCAACAAAGTGCTGGAAGTGATAACCGCCATCTCCGATCAGACCAATCTGCTGGCGCTGAATGCGGCCATCGAAGCGGCGCGGGCCGGTGAGCAGGGGCGGGGCTTTGCGGTGGTGGCCGAGGAGGTGCGTGCGCTGGCGGCCAGAACCAGGAAGTCGGCCGATGAGATCGGCGGCATGATCGGGCGTCTGCAGGATCAGGTGCGCGATGCGGTGTCGGTGATGGTGGAGGGGCAGGAGAACGCGCGGCTGAGCGCCTCCCGGGCGGAAGCCGCGGGGCAGGCGCTGGAACGGATCGTCGGCGAGGTGAGCACGATCAACGACATGGTTGCGCAGATCGCAACCGCGACCGAAGAGCAGAGCCAGGTCGCGGAAGAGATGAACCGCAATATCACCAACATCAGCAACGTCGCGGTGGGCAGCACCCGATCGGCGACGGAAACCCTGGAAGCGACCACCGATATCGGCGAGAAGGTGGAGGAGTTGCGAAAGCACGCCGCGCATTTCAGGATCGACGATACCCGCGCCCGGTTGGAGCTGGCCAAGGCGGCGCATCTCTCCTGGCGGTCGCGGCTGCGGGCATTCCTGGACGGCAGCGGCAATCTGGACGCCAGGCAGGCGGTCTCCTGCCACGACTGCGAGCTGGGCAAATGGTACAACGCGGAGGGCAGGCAGCAGTTCAGCCACATCGCCGAGATGGTGGCGCTGGAGCAACCGCACGACGAACTGCACCAGACCATACATCGCATCGTCGAATTTAAGCAGAAAGGTGATCTGCGGGCGGCGGAGTCCGAGTATCAGAAGGTGGATGCGCTGTCGCAGAAAATAGTCGGCCTGATCGATCGGGTAAAAGCGCAGATCGGCTGAGCGTACAGGGGAGGCTGCGGCTTCGGTGCCCTCTGCCCCGCGTCCTGACGATGACGCACCACAATGATCAGGCATGTTTTTCTGCCCTTTAGCACGGCACCCACCCACCTTTGGGCAGAGTCGGCTAGACTAGGGCCTGTTAACACTGTACGGATATCGACGGAGGCAATCTCTTTACTGGCCCAGGGATGGAATCACGGGAGCGGTCGCGCCCGACCCCCTGCCGCCGCTTCAAAGCCGCAGCGACGCGCATGCATATGAACGGATTTCTGAATTGGCTCCTGCGGGAGCCGTTTCGTTTTCAACCGAGGTAATCACCACATGGCATTAAAGAATCTGCTCATCGCCTACAGCGGCTCTGAGTCCTCCGACGCGGCGTTGGAGTTTGCGCTGTTCATCCGCGCCAAATACGACGCCCACCTCACAGGTCTGCTGGCGCACCATTTTTCTCCGATCAACTCCAACGTGGCGAGCTGGATACCGGAAGAGGTGCAGCACGATATAAAAGATGCGCAGCTGCAGGCGATGAAGGATATCCAGGCCAGATTTCTGCGGCGCGTGGCCGAGGATCCGGCACGCGACAAGATCCACTGGATCGTCAAGAGCGGCGATGGCGATGCGACGGTGGCCAGGTACGCACGCTTCTTCGATCAGACCATCGTCGGCCGTTTCGATGCGGTGCACGGCGAGGGACAGCCGGAACTGCATCCGGACTCGATCGCGATGGTCAGCGGCCGTCCGGTGCTGCTGGTACCGCGGGACTTCGACGTCGCCACCTTCAATGAGCATGCGGTGGTCGCCTGGGACGGCAGGCGCGCCTCCGCCCGCGCGCTGGCGGACTCGATCGAGATTCTGAAGACCAAGGATCTGGTCTCGGTGGTGACGGTCGAGGATGGCGATACCGAAGTGGCCCTCCCCGAGGTCGACATCGTGACCGCGCTGCAGCGGCACGGCATTAAGACCGAGCGGGTCAAACTGAAGCGCAAGGGCAAGAGTGTCGGCAAGCGGTTGCTCGATTTCCTCGAAGAGACAAACGCCAAACTGCTGGTGATGGGGGCTTACGAGCACAGCAAGTTCCGCCAGTCGATCGTCGGCGGTGTCACCAGCAAGGTGCTGAAAAAGGCCAAGGTGCCGATCATCATCTCGCATTGATACCCTGTTGACAGCTCGATCATCGTCCGCCCAATTCACCGAATTGGAACTACTGTAGGTTGCTGGGCCTATCTCCATAGAGAGATGGGCCCATGCCGAACGTCGAATGGGGGCGCCGATGGCGAGGCGAAATCTCAGGCGACGCTTCCTCCATCCGCCACAAAGCCATGTCTGTCTTGCCGGCTCCTCCCGGGTCCCCGGTTCCCGTAACCTTACCGGACCCACCCGGATACGAGCGTCCTCCGTGTTACACCACCCGCTGCTTGGATCCCGCTAATAGCGCCCGCCGCACCCAGGCCTCGCGTCTTGGTTGTGGGATATCCCTCACTCACTGCGTGAAATAAAATAACTAATTGAAATATAAGAACAAATTGATCTTCCTCAATTCAATGGAAACCACCCCGAGGCTATGATCCGGCAGCTTTCATCGTTGCCGGCCCGATTACGGCTGCCGCAGCGAAGGAGGCCCAAACCATAAGATCCAACAGATTCAGTCGTAGCAGGGGGGCTTGATGTTTCAGGGGAACTCAAACAGGCGTGCGTGGTTTTCGCTGTCGGCCGCGGTGGCTATGGCAATGCATGCCGGCATCGGCCAGGCCGATCAGCGTGTCGAGGGGGAGGCGGGCGAGACCCTTCCGGTCGACACGATCAGCGTCACCGCCACCCGCGTCGAGCGCGCGACCAAGGAGGTCCCCAGCGCGATCAGCGTCATCGACAGCCAGCAGATCGAAGAGGCAAAGATGATGAACATCAAGGACGCTGTCCAGGGTACCCCCGGCGTTTTGATCGACTCGAAAAACGGGGGATATGACGTACGCTTGGTGATTCGCGGTGCGGGCCAGAAAGCCAACTACGGCGTGCGTGAGATCATGGTGCTGCGCGACGGCGTACCGATGACCGACCCCGACAGCTTCTCGCGCTTCGACTACTTCGATACCCAGGATGTGGAACGGATCGAGATCACCAAAGGGCCGGGTTCGCTCTATGGCGCCGGCTCGGCCGGCGGCACGATACAGATCATCTCCAAGTCGGTGTTCGACAGTGACAGCGACCGGATCAAGTTCGGCTTCGGAAACGAAGGGGCCCTGAATCTCAATCTGCGGGCTTCCGCCGAGATCAATGACGCCAACGTGGTGGCGCTTACCGCTTCGCGCCGGGAACTGGCCAACGAATGGCGCCACTGGAACGATTTCGACTCCACTCAGATCGGCCTGAAGCACGGATTGACGCTCGACGACGGCACCACGCTGGAGAGCGAACTGAGCTACTCGGAAGCCAATCTGCAACTGCCGGGATCGATGAACGAAACGCAGTACAAGGAGTATCTGGACAGTGGCAAGCAGCCGGAAAACGGCGACGCCTGGAAACACTCGGGGCGCTACTCCAAGGTGCTCTTCTTCAACTCCCGGCTGGAGAAGGAGTTGGGCAACCTGCTGTTCAAACCGCGCATCTACTACAACCACTGGACCCACTATCATCCGGTCACCGGCGTGATCAACGACAATGATGAGGGTACCGATGTCTTCGGCACCGACCTGGAGTTCAACTACAGACACAACCTGCTGGGCGAGAGCATGCTGGTCGCAGGGGTCACGGCGCGTATCGAGGATACAGACGCGGCCAAGAAGTACGAATACCGGGATGTAGCGACCATACCCTTCGGTCCGCAGACGGGGCGTATCCTCGAAACGCTGTCGGACGCCAAGGGCGACCTGATGGAGGTGCAGAGCGCCACCAACTCACTCTACGGCATCTATCTGCAGGAGTCCGTCACGCCAGCGGCAGGGTGGCTGGTCGATCTGGGGCTGCGTTACGACCGATCCAACTTCGACATCGACACCAATGAAATCACCCGTTACGACTACTCGACCGGGAAATACCAGCCCGGTGCCGGCCGCTCCAAGCTGGACAAGACCTTCAAGCTCTTCTCTGCGCGCATCGGCGCCAGCTATGCGCTCACTCCATCGCTCAATCTGTTCGGCACCATCGCCCGTTCCGATCAGGTCCCCTCGGAGAGCGAAATCGAAGACAACAACTCACTCGAAGCATCCACCGCGACCAGTTTCGAGTTCGGCCTCAAAGGCCGTAGCGGGGCTTGGTCGTTCGACACCTCGCTCTATTACACCAAGGTCGATGACGAGATCGTGCCCGTCCTGGTCGATGGCGAAACCAACTTCCAGAACGCCGGCCGTAGCGACAAGAAGGGCTTCGAGATCTCCGGTGACTTTGCGCTGTTCAAGGGTCTCCGAGTGGGTGGAAGCTACGCCTACAGCGACTTCAGATACAAGGATTTCACCGAAGTGATCAGTGGTGTCTCGTATGATCGTTCCGGCAACACAATGGCCTACGTACCCAGGCATCAGTACAGCCTGTTCGCAGACTATCGCCACCCCGGCGGATTCAAAGCGCGCGTGCAAACGCTCTCCTGGGGTTCGTACTACATGGATGTTGCCAACAGCGAGAAGTACGGCGGTTACGATTTCGTCACCAACCTCTCGCTGGCCTACGAAACGGGCCCGCACAAGCTCTCGTTCAATGTCGACAATCTGTTCGACAAGCGTTATGCAGTGGAGGTCAAGAAGGACAGCCGGGGCACCAAGTACTACTCCGCCGCCAGTCCGATGACGGCGATGCTCAACTACAGCTACAACTTTTGAAAGGTGACGGCGATGAGCGGAGTAGCAATTACCCGTTTGCCTCCATTGCTGGTGGCACTGTTGCTGGTCGTTCCCGAGGCGGTTGCGCAGACCGGGGCCGACAGCCGGCCTGGAGCCAAAGCGGCGGCCGGCGGCATGCAACACAATCGCCGCGGGCCGAAGCGGTTCATGCTTGCCAATGCCGAGGGTGCGGCGGCGCGAATGTGGAAGCCTGATCTGACCAGCGTGGCGTTGAAGATCGAACAAGGCAGCGTGACGCTGCCGCCTACCGGTGTCGACAACTACCATGCGCTCGTGGTGGAGCGGGATTGGGGCGACAGCCGGGAGACGCTGATCCGTTACCAGTACATGCACGGCAAGCCGAGCGGACACTCCACGCGGGAGCTGACCGCGGCCGAGAAAGCGGCGTTCGAAATCGTCCCCTCGCCGGTGCCGCGTGAGCATCAGCACTATCGCTCCGACCAGCGTTGGGCATTTTTGCTGCGGCTCAACGGCGCAGCGGCGGTCGGCGTCCCGGTCGTTCTCGAGACCGGTCACGGCACCTTTGTCGAGGGTGTGAGTGACGGTGATGGCATGGTCCATCTGCGAATTCCCGACGATTTTCCCGACCCGATCGAAGGGGAGCGGGACAGGCGCTCGGCGGAGTTCACCGTCAGTGCCGAAACCGTTGCCAACGGTATCACCTACCAGACGGCGTTGAGCGCGGAATATCGGCTCAATCAGGCGCACTGGCAATCCTTCGGCATGGGCTTTGCCGTGATGGGTGTCGGCATGCTGGCAGGGATAGTGGTCGGACGCGTCGGTGCGGGCGAGACGGGAGGAGGGCGCAAATGAGTCCGCTGAAGAATCTCTCGGTAGTGCGCAAGCTGGTGCAGATCGGCGCGTTCGCTTTCTTCGTCTACGGCGGCACACTGACCGGCTACTACCTGGCCGACAAGGTGAGCGGAGCGCTGCCGGCGCTGAGTTGCGCCTACGACATGCAGGGCGCGGATCTCTGCACGCTGATCCCTTTTCAGCACCAGATGGATCACCGGCTGGGCGAGGCGATCGCCAAGGGCGGAAATCTGATGATGGGGGTGATGCCGACGTTGATCACACTGGGTACTTTCATCGTGCTGTTCGTGATTCTGAACAAGGCGTTCTGCGGCTGGATCTGCCCGCTCGGCACCTTCCAGGAGCTGTTGCATATCGTCGGCCAGAAGCTGGGGTTGAAACGGCGCGAGTCGCTGGATCAGGGGCTGGTTCTGCGGATGCGCCCGGTGAAGTGGCTGACTCTGCTGTTGCTGGTATTCGGGTTTCCGCTGATGGCCGGCATCGGTTGGGTCAACCATGATCTCGGCGACCCCTTCTGCAAGATCTGCCCGAGCCGCATTCTCACCACTTTGGCGACCGGCGACACCACCCAACTGCACGTGGATAGCGCCAGCAACACCACGCTGCTGCTGTCGCTCATCGCCGACTTTATGTTCGGCCTGATGATCGCGCTGGCGCTGACTATCCGCCAGCCGTTCTGTCGCATCTGCCCGATGCTGGCGCTGCACGCGGTGTTCCGCAAACTGGGGCTGCTGCGACTGGTGAAGAATGCAAGGCCGCGTTGCGAGAAGTGCGGGCTCTGCGCCAAGGCCTGCCCGATGGATATCAGCGAAATCCATACCGAGATGCAGAAACGCAACGTCACCTTCGAGGACTGCACCCTCTGCGGGCGCTGCGTCGAGTTCTGTCCGGACAAGGATGTGCTGCAGTTGAAGTACGCGGGCTTCACCCTGATGTCGGCCGACCCCGCCTATTTCAAGGAGAGGAAGAGGGCACAGAGCGAGTGGGAGCGTGGCACCCTGTTCGGAGCCCCGTCCGCCGGCAGCAGCGGCAAGCCGGTCAAGAAAGCGACATGACTCCGATCGATCCGGTATCGCTCGGCGTCGGCAGCGCGCTTCTGCTGGGGCTCGGTTTTGGCGCCGGTCCCTGCAACGTCGCCTGTCTGCCATTTCTCGGACCGGTGTTCATGGCCGGCAGCGGCGGTGTGCGCGGCAGTTGGCGTGTGCTGTTGCCATTCTCCCTCGGGCGCCTGAGCGGATATGCGCTGCTGGGTGCCGCCGCAGGTAGCCTGGGCGTGATCGTCACCGACTGGATCGTTCACCCCTGGGTGCACTGGCTGCTGGGCGGGGCGACCATCGTCGTGGCGCTCTCCATTCTCCGGCGTCGGCGGACATCGCTTGGCTGCGCTTCGGAGCGTGCATCGAGCCGGAGGGTGGTCGGGATCGAGCCGCGGACAATAGGGCGCCGGTCGACCATGCCGGGGGGGCTGTTTTTCATGGGTGCCGGCATGGCGCTCAACCCCTGTGCGCCGCTGACCATGGTGGTACTGGCCGCCGCGACCACTGCCAGCCCGCAGGCGGGCGCTGCGCTTGGCGTGGCGTTCGGAGTCGGTGCGGTACTGTTGCCGACGCTGATTTTCGCACTGGGTGTCGCCCACTTGGGCGAGCAGGTACGCCTCCACTTGGCGCAGTGGCGAACCCCGCTGGAGAGTGCCAGCGTAGCCCTGCTTCTGCTGTTGGGAACGGCGACCGCGATGGGGTGGGTCCAGGTATGAACATCATCGAACTGTTGCACAGGGGCGGGCCCGTGGTCTGGGTGCTGGCCGCTTACTCCTGTATCGGACTGGCGATCGTACTGGAGCGCTACCTGCTGTTTCTGAGGTTGCGGCGGCTGCCGCGAAAGCTGGTTGAGAAGTTGCCCTATCTGCTCGATCTGCCTGATGGAGCGGCGCGGCTGGCCGGGCTGAAGGGGCCCGAGGCGCAGGTGATCCGGTCGATGGTCGAGGCCGATCGCGAGGGGGTCAGAGATCTGCAGAATGTCGCCGCCCGGGTCTGCGCCCAGGAGCAGCAGCGCATGCAGTTCGGCCTGCCGACGCTGGGCATGCTTGGGGGTACCGCGCCGCTGCTCGGATTGCTGGGCACCATCACCGGTATGATCAAGGCTTTCATGGTGATCGAGGCGGCGGGCGGCAAGGTCGACGCCCAGGCGCTGGCCGGCGGTATCTGGGAAGCGATGATCACCACCGGTGTCGGTCTCACCGTTGCCATTCCGCTGGTCATTCTGCTGCACCTGTTGGAGGGTGCGGTGGAGCGTCGCGTGCAATCGATGCAACGCTGCAGCGCGCTGCTTCTCGAGCGCCGTTCCAGCGCTGTGGCCGAGAAAGATCGGACCCGGCCAATGCGTCAGTGGGAAGAGGTGACCAATGGCCTCTAGCCGGCGTCGCGCGCATTCGATACTCAATCTGACGCCACTGATCGACATCGTCTTTCTGTTGCTGGTCTTCTTCATGCTGACTTCGCACTTCATCGAGGATCAGGCGATCGATATCGTTCTACCGCAGGCGAAACAGGGCGGGGAAGCGCGCGAACGGGAGTTCGTTGAAGTCGTCGTGAATGCGGCAGGCGACCTCAGCGTCAACGGCAGACCGGTTACGCTGGAAAATCTGGAGGAGACGCTGCGCGGGGCTCTGCACGCGCCCGAAACCCGTTTCGTACGTCTGCGGGGGGATCATGAATCGCACCTGGGTCTCTCGGTTTCCGTGATCGACGCGGCGCGGGCCGCCGGTGCCGAGTCGCTGGATATCCTGACCCGACAGCCATGAGTGCCGCATATGCGGGTTCCGCTTGGCGACTGCTGGCAATCCTGGTATCGCTGTTGCTGCATGGACTCCTGTTCATGACGCTGGCCAGGAGCAAACCACTGACGCTGCCGCCCGTGGAGGCGGAGATGGAACCGCTACAGGTGCGTCTGACCTTTGTGCAACCGCCACCGGTGCAGTCCGATCCCGAACCCGAACCCGAACCCGAGCCCGAGCCCGAACCCGATCCCGATCCCGAGCCCGAGCCCGAGC
>JAGRGU010000073.1:21242-54718 GCA_020445335.1 Gammaproteobacteria bacterium | reverse complement strand
AACTGGTCAAGCATCGGGGTTTCATACATCGGTTTCGCCATTTTTCTCCCTCCGTACTTCATGCTATCAAGATCGGGGTTTCCCCCCTTGTTTCGGCTCTGCCTCATGGCAGCGGGAGACCTGCAGACGCCGTCGGCGGACTCCTGACCGATTGCCACACATGTTAAATCAGGTATTAACACAGAAAAACACTTGGTAATTAGTGGGATTAATTACCGCGCCGGATTGAGGGGGGTCCGCGACGTGCAGGAAGCAAAAAAAAGCCCGGCGGGGTGCCGGGCGAAAAAACTCTCTAATCAACTTAGAGAGAGGAGGATTCTGGGTTCCGCTGAGGGAGCCGAACAGCTCAATGCATGAACAGTCCGCCGTTGACCGGGATATTCGCGCCGGTGACGTAGGCCTGGTCGTCCGCAGCCAGAAAGGCGACCGCCGAGGCGATCTCTTCCGGCAGTGCCATGCGTTTCATCGGGACGCCGGCGATGATGCCTTCACGGATATCCTCGCGAATGGCATCGGTCATCGCGGTCTTCACGTACCCGGGAGAGACGGTGTTCACCGTCACCCCTTTCGGTGCGCCTTCCTGTGCAAGCGCCATCGTGAAACCGTGCATACCGGCCTTGGCCGCCGAGTAGTTCGCCTGGCCAAACTGACCTCGCTGCCCGTTCAGCGACGAGATGTTGATCACGCGGCCGTAACCGCGCTCGAGCATGCCGTTCCATATCGGCTTGGTGACGTAGAAAACGCTGCTCAGGTTGGTTTCGATCACCGCATCCCACATCTCCGCGGTCATGCGCTTGAGCATCGAGTCTCGCGTAATACCTGCGCAGTTGACCAACACATCGACTTTGCCGAACCGCTCTTCGAGGCGGTTCATCATCGCTTCGCTCTCCTCCGCAGAAGAGACGTCACCGGCGATCACGCCGATCTCGAAACCGTTCTTTCTGGCCTCTGTCGACCACTCCAGTGCCGCCTGCTCTTCCGTGGGGTGGCAGGTAGCGACAACCTTGTGGCCCTCACGAGCCAGTCGCAGGCAGATGGCGCGACCAATTCCACCGGTACCACCGGTAACAACTGCCAGGCGGGTTGCATCTTTCATCTCTCCACTACCCCCGAGTGAACTGTAAGCGAGGCACTCAGCGATCTTGTGCATCGCAGCATTGTTGCGGTGCAGCATATGATGTTCCCGGGTGGGTGTCAACCCTTACCCTGAAAAAAGCTGTGAAATAGATGAACGGGATATGGAACCGTTCCGGCCGGATGCCGGAACGGCGCTCAAATTACTGCGCTTAATTCATTGTTGTTCTTGTTCTGCCGAGGGATCCTTGAAGCCGGCGGCACGAAGAAATTTCTGCTGCATTTCGGCCCAGACCTTCATGTTGCGTTGCGCCAGTTCGGTCATAGAGTTCATCGGGTCCTTGGCCAGCGGATTGAGGAACTGTCCCTGTTGCTGGGTGAAGAGCGACAGGCTCTCCTCGAGATAGCGGGCGAACATGCCGTGCATGGTGCCACCGTAGAAACGGATGATCTGGGAGAGCATCTTGGCGCTGAAAAGCGGTTGGCCGCCGGACTCCTCCTCCAGCATGATCTGCAACAGTATCGAACGGGTCAGATCCTCGCTGGTATTGGAGTCGATCACCTGAAACTCGCTGCCCCGCATGACCAGTTTACGAATATCACTGAGCGTGATGTAACGGCTCTGTTCAGTGTCATAAAGCCTGCGGTTGGGATACTTCTTGATTACTCTGGTGGCGGACATTGCACTGTGGTCCTTCTGCTGTCGCGAGACTAGTGGCCCAAGTTTACCCGGGAGGGGTGGTAATTTGAAATCCCTTTATGTTACAAGAGCAAGAGCCCGTTGGTGGCGGCTGCCCTGCAATCGGTCGCCGGAGAATAACACGGGTAAAAATAAGGCTTTAGAACCATATCCAAAGGAGATCCCAAATGGGAAGAGTAGCGTTAGTGACTGGTGGCACAAGGGGCATTGGCGAGGCGATCTGCACCGCATTGAAGGATGCCGGCTATACCGTTGCAGCCAACTATGGCGGCAACGAGGAGGCAGCCAAGGCTTTCACGGAACGCACCGGTATCCCGTCTTACAAGTTTGATGTTGGCGACTACGAAGCCGTCCAGGCGGCGATCGCGAAGATCGAAGCGGATATCGGTCCTGTCGAAGTGTTGATCAACAACGCCGGCATCACCAGGGACGGCACCATGCACCGGATGACTTTCGAAAACTGGAACAAAGTGATCCAGACCAACCTTTCGTCCTGTTTCAACACCTGTCACGCGGTGCTCGAAGGGATGCGGGAGCGTGGCTTCGGGCGCATCGTCAACATCGGTTCGGTCAACGGGCAGGCGGGTCAATACGGGCAGGTCAACTATGCCGCCGCCAAGTCGGGCATCCACGGTTTCACCAAGGCACTCGCGCTGGAGGGTGCGAAAAAGGGAATAACCGTCAATGCGGTGGCCCCCGGCTACGTGGAGACCGACATGGTCAGAGCCGTGCCTGAGGACGTGCTGCAAAAGATCATCCGCACCATTCCCGTAGGCCGCCTCGGGCAGCCGGAGGATATCTCCCGCAGCGTCCTGTTCCTGATATCCGACGAGGCCAGCTTCATCACCGGTTCGACGCTATCCATCAACGGTGGTCAGCATATGTATTGATGCTTTCCGCTGCCGGCGGCAGCGGGCTTGAATGCCTGCCGCGAGGCCTGTTGCGGCGGGTTTCTGGAAACTGATGACGGAGGCGCCCGACATGACGGGCGCCTTCCGTTGTTTTGGTCATCTGCCAACGCGAGAGGTGCTCTATGGATGCCAAGACACTGGTTGAGCGCGTCGAGGGGCTATACACGCTGCCAGAGGTCTACCAGCAGCTGCGCGGGATGCTGCAGGCGGGGGCTTCAGGTGAAAGCGAGCTCGCCGAGCTGATCAGCTACGATCCGGTGCTCTCGGCGCGGGTGTTCCAGCTGGCGGGGGAGTTTCCCCCTGAGGTACAGGCCAGCAGCGTTTCCGAAGCGGTTGCAGCGCTCGGCAGTAGTGAGCTCCTGCAGCGCCTGCAGTCGACCTCGACCGATTCGGTATTCTCCAGCGTGCCGTCGGAGATCGTCGATCTGCACGACTTCTGGCACCACAGCGTCTGCTGTGCCATGGCCGCCGAGTCGCTGGCGCGGCGCTGCAACTACCTCTTTCCCGAAGCGCTTTTTCTCGCCGGCCTGGTACATGACATCGGCCAGCTGGTGATCTATCAGCATTCGCCCGAGCAGGCGGTCGAGGTACTGCGACGAGCGGGCGAGCAGGAGTCGCACCGCTACCGTATGGAGCAGCAGATACTGCCATGGACTCACGCCGCGCTGGGCGGCGAGTTGTTGCGCCATTGGTCGCTGCCGGAGCTGGTCTGCCGCGCCACCGAGTTTCACCACGAGCCCCATCTGGCGGGTGAGTTCGAGCTACAGGCGTCGCTTGTGCATATAGCCACCGCGGTGGCCAACTGCATCGAACCGAGCTGGAAGGCCGGGGGAGCGGTGCAGGACGCGGTGCGCCAGATCACCCCCAGTGCCTGGGCCGCGGCCGGGTTGGACAGAAGCGTGATCGATGACACCGTCTCGGAAATCAGCATTCAGTCCCTTGAGGTTCTGCGTATCGTCAACCCCGGATCCGCGACGATTTTCTGAATTGCCTTGGCAGTAAGCCGCGCCACGGTTGCCCCATCGGAGGTGTCGGCAGACAATGTCCGGATCTCGCCGGAAATCCGCGCGCGCAACCGCGCACTGCCGATTTTCGGCCAGCGACGATGGAGGTGGCGAAGTCGGATGGACAAACCGGGTTTCTGGGACGAGAGTCTGATCGAACTGCAAAGGCAGTACTGGCAGCGATGGAGTGAGATCAGTGCCGTCGCGAGCGGCGGGAAGGCTTCCAAAACCCCCTGGGAGCTGGCGCAGGAGCACTGGTGGCAGGCGCTGGCCCCAGCAGCGCCGGCCTCCGGAAGAGCCTTCATGGAGCGGATGATGGAGCAGGGGGCGCAGCTTTTTCGCATGGCGGAGATGTTCTCCTTTGCCGATGAAGGCCAGAAGCATCCGTGGCAGGAGATCGTGGATGATCTTTCGTCACAGATGAATACTGCGGCGGCATGTGGCTCGACCGGTGCCAGTGATCAGCTACAGCGGCTGATGGGCTTCTGGTCGACACCTCTGCAGGGCTGGCAGCGCATGGCGGCTGGTCTCTCCTTTACGTCGCCGGAGTCAGACGATAATCCGTTTTCGCTGCAGCGCATGCTGAAGATGCCGGGTTTTGGCGTCACCAGGGAGGAGCAGGCGCAGCAGCAACGGCTGGCGCAGCTGGTCGGCGAGTATCAGCAGGCGCTGCAGGCTTATAACCGCTTCTTCGCCGATATCGGCAGCGAGGCCGCGAAACGCCTGCGCGAAAGACTGGAGCAGCTGCAACGGGTCGGCGAAGCGGTCGAATCGGCGCGCGCGCTCTACGACCTCTGGGTGGATAGTTGCGAAACGGTCTACGGCGAACGGGTCGCGGAGGGGGATTTCTCCCGGATCAACGGCGAGCTGGTCAACAGCTCGCTGCGCGTCAAGCAGCAGCTTGGGCGCATGGCCGACGAATATCTCGGTGGCCTCAATATGCCGACTCGGCGCGAACTGCGCACGCTGCAGCAGCGGTTGCATGAGAACAGGCGCGAAAACAGGCGCCTGCGTGAGGAGATCGACGCGTTGAAGTCGCACCTGTCGCAGCCTGCCGCCAGACCTGCGGCAACGAAGAAGCGGGTCAGCACCAGCAAGCGGGCGCCGCAGTCGAGCGTGAAAAAGGTCGCCACCAAGAGCCGGGTGGCGGTAAAGAAGGCGACCTGACAGCATCGTGGCCGATGCGTGTCGGCCGCAACCGAATAGCCGCCGGCAGCGCCGGCCCCGAGATGACCCATCCGGAACATCAGAATGCAACCGATCGATATTCGCCCCGACCGCCTGGCCAAGGAGATGGCCGATTACAGCCGCAAGTTGGGCAAAGGGGTGGGCAATCTGCTCAAATCGGAGCGGATTGACACCGGCGTCACACCGAAAGAGGCGGTCTATCGCGAGGACAAACTGACGCTCTACCGCTATGTGGGAGCGGCCGGCGGCAAGCAGCATCCGGTGCCGTTGCTGATCGTCTACGCGCTGGTCAACCGCCCCTACATGACCGATATCCAGGAGGATCGTTCGACGGTTCGCAATCTGTTGGCCGAGGGGCAGGATCTCTACCTGATCGATTGGGGGTATCCCGACGAGGCCGATAGCTGCCTGGATCTCGACGACTATATCAACGGCTACATCGATCGCTGCGTCGACGTGGTCAGAGCGGCCAGTGGCCAGCCGAAGATCAATATTCTCGGCATCTGCCAGGGCGGCGCCTTCAGCCTCTGTTACACGGCGCTGCACCAGCAGAAGGTCAAGAATCTGGTGACCATGGTGACGCCGGTCGATTTCAGGACGCCGAACAATCTGCTCAGCGCCTGGGTACAGCAGATAGATATAGATCTGCTGGTGGATACGCTCGGCAACGTTCCGGGAGAACTGCTCAACTGGACCTTTCTGTCGCTGAAACCCTTCAGCCTGACGGGTCAGAAGTACGTCGATATGGTCGATCTGCTGGAGGACGAGGCCAAGCTGAAGAACTTCCTGCGCATGGAGAAGTGGATATTCGACAGCCCAGATCAGGCGGGCGAGGCTTTTCGCCAGTTCGTGCAGAACTTCTTCCAGCGCAACGGCTTCGTCAATGGTGGCATCCGCATTGGCGGGCGCGAAGTGGATCTGCGCACAATCGACTGCCCGCTGCTCAATGTCTACGGCGAGCAGGATCATCTGGTGCCCCCGGAAGCCTCGCGCGCGCTGGCGGGACTCACCTCGAGCCGGGATTACTCCGAGCTGGCCTTTCCCGGCGGCCATATCGGCATCTACGTCAGCGGCAAGGCGCAGAAAAGTATTCCGCCGGCCATCGCCGCCTGGTTACGCGCGCGCGGCTGACGTATCCCCGGTGACGCTATACCATCTTCCGCAGTTCGTACTCCAGGATACCCTCGGCCCCGGCCTGCTTCAGCCGCGGAATCAAGTCGCGCACGGCATTGCTGTCGACCACCGTCTCCACCGCCAGCCACTCGCGATCGTAAAGGTGATTGACGGTCGGCGCGTGCAGGCTCGGCAGCATCGCCACCACCTCCTCCAGGCAGTCTGCGGGTACGTTCATCTTCAACGCAACCTTCTGCCGCGCACGCAACGAAGCCTGCAGCAGGGTTGCGATCTGCTGGATCTTCTCCCTCTTCCAGGGATCGGCCATGGCTTTCCGGTTGCTGATCAGGCGGGTCTCGGTATGCAGCAGGTCACAAACGATGCGTAGCCCGTGTGCTCTGATCGTGCTGCCGGTCTCGGTGATCTCCACCACCGCGTCGACCAGCCCCTCGACCACCTTGGCTTCGGTCGCGCCCCATGAGAATTCTACGGTAGCGTCGATGCCATGCTCCTGCAGGTAGCGTTTGGTGAATCCGGTCAGTTCGGTGGCGATGCGCTTTCCCTGCAGATCCTCGATCGACTCGATCGGTGAATCCTGCGGCACCACCAGCACCCAGCGGCATGGCTGATCGGAACTCTTGGAGTAGACCAGCTCGCAGATCTCGACCACGTCGGCCTCGGTTTCGAGGATCCAGTCGTGTCCGGTCAGCCCCAGATCCAGCGTGCCGTTGGCGACGTAGGGCGCCATCTCTTGCGAGCGCACGAGCGCGCACTGGATATCCTTGTCGTTGATCGACGGGAAGTAGTTGCGGGAGTTGGCTGAAATGTTCCAGCCCGCCTGCTGAAAGAGCGAGAAGGTGGATTTCTCCAGGCTACCCTTGGGAATGCCGAGTTTCAGTTGTTGCATCTTGAACCTGTCGTGATTGGTTGAGTTGAGCGGCGTTGCGCGGAGGATCATCTGCGCCCGGTGCGCAACTGTAACGCCTTCGTCCCGATCCCGCAAAAAGCCGCTTGCAGGCGACCGGGAATCCCGCATCGCCACCGCATCAGGGGGTACGCGCCAAGGCCCACAGATCGACCCGTTCGGCGCCTCCATGCAACAGCAGCGTCGCCAGCGTGGCGGCGGTGGCGCCGGTAGTGACGACGTCATCGACAAGAGCCAGGTGGCGCGCTTTGATTGGCCCATCGAGACCAAAGGCGGCACGCAGATTGCGCTGTCGCTGGCGCTTTCCCAGTCGGCTCTGCGCCGCTGTCGCCTGGGTGCGGACCACCGTGGTGCAGTCGACAGGCAGACCGAACTGCCGGGCCAGCGGACGCGTCAGCTCCAGCGCCTGGTTGAAACCCCGTTGTGAGATTCTGTCGCGGTGCAGCGGAACCGGAATCAGCAATTGCGGTGCATCCTCCACTCCGCTGTGTAGTGCGTCGGCCAGCAGCGAAGCGAGCAGGTGGCCGCAGTGCAGTCCGCCGTCGAACTTGAATCTGGTCACCAGATAGTCGATTGGAGCACGGTAGAGTAGCGGAATAACGGCGCGATGGAATGGCGGCGGCCGTCGCTGGCACTGCCCGCAGAGGCGCCCTGCGTCGGTCAACGGCAAAGGCAGCGCGCAATGCCGGCAGCAGTGTCTGTTATAGGGCAGTTCAAGGCGGCAGGGGAGACAGAGCCCGGCCGGTTCGGCTTCAGCACCGCACAACAGGCAGATGGACGGATAGAGTCGGGATCGTGCAAATTCTTTCCAGTTGTAAACCATGGAAATCCTTTTCCGGTTGACAGGTGGAGTGCAATCCTTAGTATGAGCGCTCTCTGGCCATTTGGCCAAGCCCAGCGGCGGCGGATAACCGGAGCAGAACGATGAACGCAACCCCACTTCGACATGACTGGAGCAGGCAGGAGATCGAGTATCTGCTGAATCTTCCCTTCAACGACCTGCTGTACCGCGCGCAGTCGGTGCACCGGGAGCGGTTCGATCCCAATCGCATCCAGGTCAGCACGCTGCTGAGCATCAAGACCGGTGCCTGCGCCGAGGATTGCGGCTACTGCTCGCAGAGCGCCAAGTACAATACCGAACTCGAGCGTGAGAAGCTGCTGCCGCTGGAGCAGGTGCTGCAGGCGGCGCAGGCGGCAAAGGAGAAAGGGGCGACCCGTTTCTGCATGGGAGCGGCCTGGCGCAATCCGACCGATAGCAATCTGACGCGGGTTGTCGAGATGATCCAGGGGGTGCATGACCTGGGGATGGAGACCTGTGTCACGCTCGGCATGCTTACCGCGGCCCAGGCGGAGCGGCTCAAGACGGCGGGACTCGACTACTACAACCACAATCTGGACACTTCGCCGGAGTTCTACGGCAACGTCATCTCGACGCGCACTTTCCAGGATCGCCTGGAGACGCTGGCGCACGTGCGTTCGCAGGGGATCAACGTCTGCAGCGGCGGCATTCTCGGGATGGGCGAGTCGCGCCGCGATCGCGCCTCGATGCTCGCCGAACTGGCCAATCTGCCGCAGCATCCCGAGTCGGTGCCGATCAACATGTTGGTACAGGTCGAAGGCACACCGCTCTACGGCACCGCAGCGCTCGATCCGCTGGAGTTCGTGCGCACTATCGCCGTGGCCAGAATCCTGATGCCACAATCCTATGTGCGGCTCTCCGCCGGGCGCACACAGATGTCCGACGAGACGCAAGCGCTCTGTTTCCTCGCCGGTGCAAACTCGATGTTCTACGGCGACCGGCTGCTGACCACCGACAACCCCGAAGCGGACCAGGACATCGAACTGTTCCGGCGTCTCGGCCTCGACTTCGAGGAGACCAGTGAGCTGCAGGCCACCGCCGCCCGCTGCAGCGACAGGCAGCGGAGCGGGGAAGCGGAAGCCGCCGGCGGCGCGCCTGGCTGAGCCCACCATGGTCGTTCGCAGTGCTAGCCGCAGGTAGTTGGCGATGAAGCCGCTGCATCCGGAGCTGGAGCGGCGCCGGCGCGAATCTCTCTACCGCCACCGGCGCGTCAGCTCCGCGCAGCCGGGTGTCGAGCAGCAGATCGACGGCGAATCGATGCTGCTCTTCTGCAGCAATGACTATCTGGGTCTGGCCACCCATCCTGAGGTTGTCGACGCGATGGCGCGCGGCGCGGCGCGCTTCGGTGCCGGCAGCGGATCGGCCCATCTGGTTTGCGGCCATAGTGAAGCGCATCATCTGCTGGAGCAGGAGCTGGCGGAATTTGTTGGGCGCCCCCGGGCATTGCTCTTCTCCACCGGCTATATGGCCAACCTCGGCGCGGTGACCGCACTGCTCGGGCGTGGCGACTGCGTTTATCAGGACCGTCTCAACCACGCTTCATTGATCGACGCGGGCCTGCTGTCGCGCGCTAGGCTGAAGCGCTATCCGCACAACGACAGCGCAGCGTTGGAGAGGCTGCTGGCGACGCATGCACAGGGCGAGGCGCTGGTCGTCAGTGACGGCGTGTTCAGCATGGATGGCGATCTGGCGCCGCTGCCGGAGATGGCGCGGCTCTGCCGCCGTCACGATGCCTGGTTGATGGTCGATGACGCGCACGGTTTCGGCGTGCTGGGAGAGAAGGGAAGCGGCACCCTTGAGCTGCTGGGAGTGGAAGCCCGTGATGTACCGGTGCTGGTCTGCACGCTGGGCAAGGCGCTGGGCACCTTCGGCGCCTTCGTGGCCGGCTCCGAAGCGTTGATCGAGACGCTGATCCAGCGCGCCCGCAGCTACATCTACACCACGGCACTGCCGCCGGCAGTGGCGGCGGCGACACGGGTGAGCCTGCGCCTGGCGCGCGATGAATCCTGGCGACGTCATCGGCTGGCGCAGCTGATCGCGCAGTTCCGGGAGGAGGCCGCGCGGCTCGGTCTGCCGTTGCTCGAATCCGACACGCCGATCCAGCCGATCGTTGCGGGCAGCGCCGAGCGGGCGCTCGACTGGAGCCGGCGGCTGCAGCAGCAGGGGGTGCTGGTCAGTGCGATCAGACCGCCGACGGTCCCAGAGGGGAGCGCACGGCTGCGCATCACGCTCTCCGCGGCGCATAGCGAAGAGCATCTTGCGCGCCTGCTGCAGGCGCTCGCCAGCTTGTCGTTGGAGGCGCCCCGATGACGTCGCAGGTGGTTGGGGTGGGTAGCGGTCGCCCTTTGGTGCTGCTGCACGGCTGGGGCATGAACAGCGCGGTCTGGTCATCGATTCTGCCGCAGCTGACCGAGTCGTATCGGGTCACACTGCTCGAACTTCCCGGGCACGGTGCGGAACCCTACGCCGAGGCGTGCGACCAACTCGACGACTGGGTGGCGCACTGCCTGCAGCGGGCGCCGCGTAATGCCGACTGGATCGGCTGGTCGTTGGGAGGGCAGATCGCGCTGCGTGCGGCGCTGCTGGAGCCGGAACGGATACGCCGCCTGGTGATGGTCTGCGCCAGCCCGCGTTTCGTGCGTGCGGCGGACTGGCCGGCTGCTATGCCGGAGGCGACTCTGCGCCAGTTCGCCGAGTCGCTGCAACAGGATCACCAGCAGACGCTGGCGCGTTTTTTGGCGCTGCAGGTTCAGGGCGACGACCAGGCGCGGGAGGCGCTGCGGCTGCTGCGGCAGGAGGTGAAGCAGCGTCCCAGCCCGCAACCCGCGGCGCTGGAGGCGGGACTGGAGCTGTTGCTGAGTATCGACCTGAGAGCGCATTTGGAGCTGCTCAGCGTGCCCTCGCTGTGGCTCTTGGGAGCGCGTGATGCGCTGGTGCCCAGGGCGCTGGCCGGTGCGTTGCACAGCTTGCAGATCCCGGCTGCAGAGGTCGAGCTGATCGCCGGCTGTGCACATGCTCCGTTGTTGTCGCATCGAGCGCAGAGCATGGCCCTGATCCGTCCGTTTCTGGAGCGGGAGTAGATGGCCGACACGCTCGACAAGCTGCTGGTGCGGCGCGCCTTCTCCAGCGCCGCCGAGCGTTACGACGAGGTGGCGGAGCTGCAGCGCGAGATCGGCCAGCGCATGCTCGAACGGCTGCGGCTGGTCACACTGCGGCCGGAGACCATTCTAGATCTCGGCGCAGGCACCGGTGTCGCCTCGATGGCATTGCTGGAACGCTATCCGAAGGCGCGGCTGGTGGCGCTCGACTTTGCGCTGCCGATGCTGCTGCAGACGCGTAAACGGGGGCGCCTCTTTCGGCGGCCGCGCTGTCTCTGCGCCGATCTGGAGTGTTTGCCGCTGCGCGATGCCAGTATCGATCTGATCTACTCCAACGCCGCTATCCAGTGGTGCAACGATCTCGATGCCACCTTTGCCGAACTGCAGCGGGTACTCAGGCCCGGCGGGTTGCTGATGTTCACCACCTTCGGACCGGATACGCTCAAGGAGCTGCGTCTGGCCTGGTCACAGGCGGATGGCTACAGCCACGTCACCCCATTTCCTGACATGCACGAGGTCGGCGACGCGCTGGTCAGGGCGGGATTTGCCGATCCGGTCATGGATATCGACCGCATGACGTTGACCTACCGTGAGGTCGACCAGCTGATGCGCGAGCTGAAAATTCTGGGCGCCCACAACGTCAGCAGTGGCCGTCAGCGCGGCCTGACAGGCAAAGGTCGGCTGATGGCGATGAAAGGTGCCTACGAGGGTTTTCGGCGCGACGGTCGCCTGCCGGCCAGCTACGAGGTGGTCTATGGCCACGCCTGGGCACCGCTGCAGCAGACCAGGAACGGTGTGACCACCATCGCCACCGAACTTCTGGGGCGACGGCGCTAACGGCATGCACAGCGGCTACTTCATTACCGGGACCGATACCGGCTGCGGAAAGACGCTGGTAACGCTGGGGTTGATGTGGCGTCTGCAGGCGAGCGGATATTCTGTGCTCGGCATGAAGCCCGTCGCCTCCGGGTGCGAGCGCAGAGCCGAGGGGCTGCGCAACGAGGATGCGCTACGGATACAGCGCCAGGGGAGTCGGCGGCTCCCCTACGAAGAGATCAATCCGTTCGCGTTCGAGCCGCCTATCGCGCCGCATCTGGCCGCCGCGGACGCCGGGGTGGGGATTGATATCGCCAGCATAGGCGCGGGTTATCGTCGGCTGGCGGAGCAGGCTGATCGGGTGCTGGTGGAAGGGGTTGGCGGCTGGCACGTGCCGCTCTCGGAGAGGCAGATGCTGCAGCAGCTGGTAGTGGCGCTGAACCTGCCGGTGATCCTGGTGGTGGGGCTGCGCCTGGGCTGCATCAACCATGCGCTGCTGACATGCGATGCGATAGTTGCCGCCGGCTGCCAACTGGCCGGCTGGGTCGCCAACCGGACTGATCCACAGATGACGGCGGTGGAGGGCAACCTGCAGACGCTGCGCGACCGGATAGGGGCGCCTCTGTTGGGAGTGGTGCCATATATGCTCGAGCCCGATATCCGGCGCCTGGCGGTGGCGCTCGATCCGGCTCCGTTGGAGCGGCTTCCCGAGGGGGGCTAGCGGTTCATCCGGGCGAACCCAACCTTGCTGGATATTACAGGTTGAATTCACTATGCTAGTCGCTCTTTTGCCGCGCTGCCGCAAAATAGAGCACACCGCTGCGGCAGAGAAATTTTCAACCTGAATCAATCGATTGCCATGACCAGACAGACGCTCTACAACACCAATGTTGCCTCCGAACGGGTACTCATCGCCCCCAACGACCTGAAGCGTCATCTGCCCAATACCGAGCGGGGCGAAGAGGCGGTGTGGCACGGGCGCAACGTGATCCGGGATATCCTGAAACGCAACGACCATCGCCTTCTGGTGGTTACCGGACCCTGTTCGATCCACGATGTGGATGCGGCCAGGGAGTACGCCGAGCGGCTGAAGGTGCTGCATGACGAATTGGGGGATACGCTCTACATCGTCATGCGTATCTATTTCGAGAAGCCACGCACCACGGTCGGCTGGAAAGGTTTGATCAACGATCCGCGCATGGACGACTCCTTCCACATCGAAGAGGGTCTGCATAAAGCGCGTGAATTGCTGGTATGGCTGGCGGATATGGGCCTGCCGGTCGCCACCGAGGCGCTGGACCCGATCAGTCCGCAGTATCTAGCCGACCTTTTCTCGTGGGCGGCCATAGGCGCGCGTACTGCCGAATCACAGACCCACCGGGAGATGGCTTCCGGCCTGTCGATGCCGGTCGGATTCAAGAACGGTACCGACGGCAGCCTGACGGTGGCGATCAACGCGTTGAAGTCGGTCTCCCATCCGCACAGTTTTCTCGGCATCAATCAGCGCGGGCAGGTCACCGTGGTGCAGACCCGTGGCAATCTTTGCGGACATGTGATCCTGCGCGGCGGTGACGGGCAGCCCAACTACGATTCGGTGCACGTGAAGCTGTGCGAGGAGGCGCTGCGTTCGGCCGGGCTTGATGAAAACATCGTCATCGACTGCAGCCACGGCAACTCCAACAAACAGCCGGCTCTGCAGACGCTGGTGGCGGAGAATGTCGCCAGTCAGCTGGTCGAGGGAAATCGCTCGATCATCGGCATCATGCTGGAGAGCAATCTCAAGGCTGGCAATCAGGCGATACCGCGCAACTTGGCCGACCTCGAATACGGCGTCTCGGTAACCGATGCCTGTATCGACTGGGAGAGCACGGAGACGACGCTGAGAGGACTCGCAGAGCGGCTGCACGACGTGCTGCCGGCCCGGATCAAAAGCTGAGCCTGCTGATCTCTTTCCTCCCGGCGAAAAAAAGACCGCGGACAGGCCGCGGTCATAATAACCAAAGGAGGAGTATGGTCAGATCGAGCACCGGGCGGCATGGAAGCCCGCCCATTCAGGGTCTGACAAAGCTATTCCACCATGCAGATTCAGCGCGGGCATTGAGAATTCGCAATACTTGAGAATGTGATTTCGTCAGGCCCGGCGCACGATCGCCATTGCCATCTCCAACGCCTGCTCGTAGTTGAGTCGAGGATCGACCTGGGTGCGATAGGCGCGCTCCAGGCCCGCTTCGTCCAGACCGCGGGCGCCGCCGATGCATTCGGTGACGTCATCGCCGGTCAGCTCGAAATGGACCCCTCCCAATACGCTTCCCTGCCGTCGGTGTATATCGAACGCCTGGCCGAGTTCGGCGAGTATGTTGTCGAATCGTCGTGTCTTGTAGCCGTTCTGCGTCGACTCGGTGTTGCCGTGCATCGGGTCGCAGATCCACAGTACCGGTACCTCGGTACGACGTACGGTTTCGATCATCGTCGGCAGCTGCGTACCGATCGCGCCGGCGCCGAAACGATGGATCAGAATCAGCTTGCCGGATTCGCGCTCCGGGTTGAGGCGGGTAACCAGACCCTGCAGAAATTCCGCGGACATACCGCTGCCCACCTTCACCCCGACCGGATTGCGGATTCCGCTGAAGTACTCGACGTGGGCGCCCTCGAGTGCGGCGGTGCGGTAGCCGATCCAGGGCAGGTGGGTGGAGAGGTTGTAGTAGCCGTCGCGGTTGGGTACCCGGCGCGTCAGTGCCTGCTCGTAGTGCAGATGGAGCCCTTCGTGGCTGGTGAAGAAGCGGACGCGGTTGATTTCGCTGTTGTCGCTGCCTATCAACGCCTCCATGAACCTTAGCGAGTTGGAGAGTTCCGTGGCCACCTGCTGGTACTCCTTCGCCTGGCTGGAGTGCTGCACGAAGTCCAGGTTCCAGTTCTCCGGGTGGTGGAGGTCGGCAAAGCCGCAGTCGGAGAGGGCGCGAATGAAGTTGAGCGTCATGGCCGCGCGTCCGTAACCGCGCAACAGGCGCACCGGATCGGGTAGCCGCGACGCGGCGGTGAACTCGGGACCGTTGATCAGGTCGCCGCGGTAGCTCGGCAGGGTCACGCCGGCACGCGTTTCGCTCTCGGCTGAACGGGGTTTGGCATACTGTCCGGCGATCCGGCCAACGCGGATCACGCGCCGGTTGAGTCCGTGGATCAGCAACAGGCTCATCTGCAGCAGGATCTTCAGTTTGTTGGTGATGATCGGGGAGGAGCAGTCGCTGAAGTTTTCGGCGCAATCCCCGCCCTGCAGCAGGAAGGCCTCACCCCGCTCCGCCGCGGCCAGCTGCTGCTTGAGCGACTCCACCTCCCAGGAGGTGACCAGCGGGGGCAGTTCGGCCAACTGTGCCAGTACGATCTCCAGCGCTTCGGCTGACGGGTAGCTGGCCTGCTGGGTTGCAGGTTTCTGCTGCCAGGAGGCCGGGTGCCAGGCTTGCATACTCAATCTCCCCGCCGGCGACGCACTCAGCCCGCTGCCTGGGCCTTGCGTCCCGCCTCGAAAGCCTGCTCGTTGATCTCCACCAGCTTCGGTTTGTACTGGCGGAAACGGTCGAGGATCACGTTCTTCAGGGTATCCGCCGAGAACGGCAGATACTCAGAGATGGCACCCAGCATCACGGTGTTGACCAGCTTCAGGTTACCGAGTGCCGCGGCGATGGCGCCAGCGTCGAAGGCGTGCAGGTCGATACCGGCTTTGCGCATCTGGCCCACCGGGTCCTCGGGGTAGTCATAGAGCCCGAAACTGACCACCGGCGGCTCCTGCCGGGTGGTGCTGACCATCGCCACGCCATCGGCCCGCAGGTGGCTGCACCAGCGCAGTGCCTCGGCCGGTTCGAAACCGACCAGTATGTCCACCTCGCCGGGCGGGATCGCCGGCGACAGTACCCGCTCGCCGAAGCGCACGTGCGAGGTGACTACGCCGCCGCGCTGGGCCATGCCGGCCACTTCGGTCTTTTTGACGTCGTAGCCCTGATTCAGCGCAGTCTGCGACAGAACCTCGGCTGCGGTCATTACGCCCTGGCCGCCGATGCCGGCGACGAGGATATTGGTGACACTGTTATCGCTCACGATGTAATGCTCGGAATAATGGGTTGATCGGGGCCGCTCACTGGCGGATGAAGTTCGCAACCGGAATGATCGCCTCCGGTCCGCAGGTCTTGGGGCAGAGGTCGCAGCCGGTGCAGGCGCCGCTTTCGATACGAACGAAAGCCAGCTCCTTCTCCTTGCCGTTGGGCTTGACCACGGTTTCGCGTCGGGTAACGTAGATCGCCGGACAGCCGATATCGAGGCAGTTCTTGCAGCCGGTGCACTTGTCGTCGTCGACCGTCAGCGGCGGCTTGGCGGCGTAGAAGTCGACCAGCACGCAGGGCTGATTGGTGATGATCACCGAGGTGTCGTTGATCTTGACCTCTTCGCGCAGCGCCTTGAACAGCGTCGGCAGCTCGTAAGGATTCACCTCGTGGATTCGCTCAGGCTTGACCCCCAGCGCCTCGCACATCGTGCGGAAGTTGATCCGCAGGCTCTCCTCGC
Organism: Gammaproteobacteria bacterium; assembly: GCA_020445335.1. Classification (GTDB taxonomy): domain Bacteria; phylum Pseudomonadota; class Gammaproteobacteria; order Chromatiales; family Chromatiaceae; genus HKST-UBA178. Next base: position 38,479 of record JAGRGU010000073.1, on the reverse strand, counting down.
CGTGGATGTTGCGGCCGCTGCCGGGGTTGTCCTGTCCGCCGGTCATTCCCACCGCGCGGTTGTCCAGCAGCAGAATGGTGACATTGCCGCGGTTGTAGGTGATGTCCAGCAGCCCCTGCAGCCCCATGTGCATGAAGGTGGAGTCGCCGATCACGGCGATCACCTTCTGCTCCTTGTCGACCTCGGTGCGGCCCTTGTCGAGACCGAGCGCGACGCCCATGGAGGCGCCCATGCAGATGGTGGTGTCCAACGCATTCCAGGGGTGTCCGGCGCCAAGCGTGTAACAGCCGATATCGCCGGATATCGCCTTGTTGCGGATCTTCGACAGGCAGTAGTAGATGCCGAGATGGGGGCAGGCGACGCACATCGTCGGGGGACGCGGGAACAGGCTGCTGCCCGGCGCTGGCGGTGGCACCGGAACTTCGGGTACGTCCTTGAGTGAAGGTTTGGGCACCGCCTCCGCCTCGACCGGCTCGCCCAGCAGTGCGGCGATCGCCGGGCGCAGCACGTGAGGCGCGAGTTCACCGATGCGCGGCAATATATCCTTGCCGTGCGCCTGCAGCATGCCCGCCGCCTTGACCTCGGTCTCGAGGATCGGCTCGACCTCCTCGGCGATGACCAACGCTTCCACCTGCTGCGAAAAAGCGCGGATCGTCTCCATCGGCGGCGGATAGCTCAGGCCGAGTTTCAACACCGGTGCGTCGGGAAAGGCTTCCAGCAGGTGCATGAATACCGGGCCGGAGGTGACGAACCCGACGCGTTTGTCGCTGCCCTCCCTGATGCTGTTTAGTTCGCAGCTCTCGCTGAACCGTTGCAGTGCCTTTTCGCGCTCGAACATCAGCGGAATGCGCGGTCTGGCGTTGGTCGGGGTCATCACCAGCCGGGAGGGATCCTTCTCGAAGCCCACCCCGCTGTTGAAGGGTCGCCTCTCTCTGGTGGTGACGACGCCCTTGACGTGGCAGATGCGGGTGGTCATCCGCAGGATCACCGGGGTATCGAACTGTTCCGACAGGTCGAAGGCGAAGCGAGTCATATCGTAGGCCTCCTGCGCGTCGGCCGGCTCCAATACCGGAACATGGGCGAAGCGACCCCAGAAGCGGGAGTCCTGTTCGTTCTGCGAAGAGGAGAGACCGACATCGTCGGCGACCGCGATGACCAGTCCGCCGCTGACGCCGATCAGGGTCTGTGTCATCAGCGCATCGGAGGCGACGTTGAGACCGACATGCTTCATCGCGCAGAGCGCACGACTGCCAGCCAGCGAGGCACCGATGGCCACCTCGAGCGAGACCTTCTCGTTGACTGACCACTCGGAGTACATCTCCGGAAGCCGGGATGCGTACTCCAGAATCTCGGTGGAGGGGGTTCCCGGGTAGGCCGCCATCACCTTGCAGCCTGCGCCCCAGGCGCCGCGTGCCACCGCTTCGTTGCCGGAGATGAAGAGCCGCTCGCTCGAGGGCAGTGGATTGACCGCGTTCAATGGTGTCACCTTCGAAGATCAGGGCCCCGGCATGCCGCTTGCCTGCCACGGGGCGTTTCATGGTGGTCGGTTGGGACCAAACCGCAAAGGATACAAAGTTTTGCGCACAAAATGAACGCTTTGCGCCGCATTTTGGTGCGGCGCAGCGTCGGTGTTCAGGATCGCTACTGGGATCAGCGCTTGCGGTGATCGATGACGCGTACCGCTTTGCCCTCGGAACGGGGAATCTCGCCGACCCCCTTGATCTGCACCCGGCAGTTGACGCCGATGAAGTCCTTGATGTCGCGTACCACCTTGGCGGCGATCCTGTCGCGGTGCTCCTGTGACTGCTCCATCAGCGGCGGGCTGGCTTCGACGTTGACAACCATGTTGTCCATGCTGCCTTCACGGAAGACCTCGATCTGATAGAAGGGCGAGAGGGTTTCAGTCTGCATCAGCACCGATTCCACCTGGGTCGGGTAGACGTTGACACCGCGGATGATCAGCATATCGTCGCTACGGCCGGTGATACGGCGCATGCGCACATGCGTGCGACCGCATTTGCAGGGAGCGGGATCGAGTACGGAGATGTCGCGCGTGCGGTAGCGCAGGACCGGGAAGGCCTCTTTGGTCAGCGAGGTGAAGACGATCTCGCCCTCCTCGCCGTAAGGCAGGGGTTTGCCGCTATCGATGTCGACGCACTCGACCAGGAAGTGGTCCTCCCAGATATGCAGCCCCTTCTTGGCTTCGATGCATTCGTTGCCGACGCCCGGCCCCATCACTTCGGAGAGGCCATAGATGTCGACGCAGTCGATTCCGAGTCTCGATTCAAGTTCGTAGCGCATCTCCTCGGTCCAGGGTTCGGCGCCGTGAATACCGACCTTCAGCGGCAACTTGCGGATATCCATGCCCATCTCGTCCGCCGCCTCCGCCAGGTTGAGCGCGTAGGAGGGGGTGCAACTGATCGCGGTGGGCGCGAAATCCTTCAGTAGCATCAGCTGTTTCTGCGTCTGTCCGCCCGACATCGGCGTCACCATCACCCCCAATGCTTCGCCGCCGTAGTGCAGTCCCAGGCCCCCGGTGAAGAGCCCGTAGCCGTAGGCATTGTGCAGCCGGTCGCCGGGCCGCATACCGGAGGCGGCAAGACAGCGGGCCACCAGCTGGCCCCAGGAGCGGATATCGCGCCTTGTATAACCTACCACCGTCGGTTTGCCGGTGGTCCCGGAAGAGGCGTGTACCCGCACGACCTGCTCGGTAGGTACGGCGAACAGACCGAAAGGGTAGTTCTCGCGCAGGTGCTCTTTTTTGGTGTAGGGCAGCAGGCGCACGTCGGAGAGTTTCTGAATATGGTGGGGCTTGACGCCGAGATCATCCATCGCGTCGTGATAGAAACCGACCGTGTGGTAGCAGCGCTCGACCGTCGTCTTGAGCCTTTTCAGCTGCAGTGCCTCGAGATCCTCCCTAGGCAGCGTTTCGATATCATGATGTAAAATCATCTCTTCTCCCCGTTCATCCACTCCGAAAGATTGTCCGTGCGCCGGTAGACGGTACCGGTGAACTGCGCCACCAGCCTCTGCTCCTGATTACGGACTTCGATGTTGTAGAGGCCTGTGCGTCCACTCACGCTGGCCTCCTTCGCTTCGGCCACCAGTTGGTCGCCGGCCCGGCTCGCACCGGGATAGTTGATCTGCGCGCTGAGCGCCACCGCTGTACGGCCGTGGGAGTTGGAGGCCACCGCGAAAGCGAAGTCCGCCAGTGAGAATGTCGCGCCACCGTGGGTCATGCCGACCGCGTTCAGCATCTCTTCGCGGACCTGCATCGAAACTCGGCAGTAGCCCGGCGCCACCTGCTGCAGTTCGATGCCGAGCGCATTGGCGAATCGATCATGCTGCGCCATCCACCTGCCGTATCGCTCCGCTGCCGCTTGTTGCTCCTCAGCATTCATCCAAGCATTCTATGACGCTCCGCGCCCGCCTCCAAGGGCGTGCGCAAGTGGAATCGTCGCATCAGCCGGCAGCTGTCATCTTCACTCGCCGCCATGAAACGGAAGACCACTCTCGGCCCGTCTGCGCATGAGCTGAGAGGGACGGTAGCGGTCGAATCCGTATGCCTGTTGCAAGTGCTCGAGCGTGGTCAGGACCGTCGCGGCGCCTAGTCTGTCCGCCCAGGCCAGCGGTCCAAGCGGGTAGTTGACGCCGTTCTGCATCGCGGCATCGACCGCGGCGGCATCGCAAACCTGCTGCAGCACGGTCTCCGCGGCCTCGTTGGCGAGCATGCAGATGGTGCGCAATACGATCAGTGCCGGGGTGTCATCGACCACGATCACCTGTTTGCCGAGCTTCTGAAACAGGCCGACCGCCTGTCGCAACGCCTCTGGCGCTGCGTTGTCGGAGGCGGCCAGGGCGATGTACTCGGTCTGGCGATAGTCGAACGCGAGATCGAAGACGATCGTGTTGCCCCTGCCGCTCTCGGCACTTCGGCGCGTGGCGGTACGCCCGTCGCTCGGCGCCAGCAACGATTCGCCGAAATGGATTCCCGCTTCGCCGCCATCCCTCGTCTCGACCGCGATACCCGCCTCGTGGCAGAGTTCTGTGATCTCCGTTGCTGCGCCGAGATTCCCGCTGATGAGGATGCGCTCGGGGGCGGGGGCGCTCCCGGCCACCGCTGCCTGCGCCTGTCGGTGCTCGCCGCGATAGTCGTAGAATCCGCGTCCGCTCTTGCGACCGAGCATGCCGCCATCGACCAGTTCCCGCTGCAGAATCGAGGGAAGGAAACGCGGGTCGTGATGGAAGGCCTCGAAGATCGAGCAGGTGACCGCGTAGTTGATATCCTGGCCGATCAGGTCCATCAACTCGAAGGGACCCATGCGGAAACCGCCGGCGGATCGCATCAGAGCATCGATGCTGGCAGCGTCGGTGACCCCCTCCTCCATCAACCGCAGCGACTCGGCGTAGAAGGGGCGGGCGACACGATTGACGATAAAACCGGGGGTCGAGCGCGCGCGCACCGGCTCCTTGCCCCAGTCGCGCAGGGTATTGAAGACGGTCTCGGCCAACTGTTCACTGGTGCTGACGCCGGAGATCACCTCGACCAGCCGCATCATCGGTGCCGGGTTGAAGAAGTGGGTGCCGATCAGATTCTCCGGTCTGGCGAGAGTCGAGGCGATGGCGGTGATCGACAGCGATGAGGTATTGCTGGCGAGTATCGTCCGTTTGGAACAGATCGACTCGAGCTGATGGAACAGCGACTGCTTGGTGGGCAGATCCTCGACGATGGCTTCAATGATCAGACGCGCGCCGGCGAGGTCGCCGATTCTGTCGATCGGGTGGAGGTTGGCGATGGTTGCGCTGCACGCGTCGACGCTGATGCGTCCCTTGTCCCGCTGCCGCTCGAGAATATGGGTGAGGTTTTCGAGCGCCGCTCCCAGCGCGGTCCGGTTGGTATCGTAAAGCAGTGTCTTATGGCCGGCGGTGGCCGCGACCTGCGCGATGCCTATGCCCATGGTGCCGGCGCCGATGACAGCGACGATATCGTTTTTTTGCAGTGCGCTCATGTTCTTGTCCACTCTCAATCGGCCGCCGCGCCTTCGCGCAGGGGACATTGCCAGCGGCGGTCGGATCCGCTATCCGCGCATCGTGGTTGCTGTGAAACGGCTGGGAAAGTCCGCCTTCTTTAACAGCACTGTCCGGCGTGGTGCCGAGGCAATTTTTTTCATTTTGGCCAGCGGGTTGGCCTGGGAATGGAGTCTAGCAGAGTCCTATCGACAAGAAAAAACCGGCGTCCCGCAAGGGCGCCGGTTTCGCTGGTGACTCTATGGCTGCCACTCAGGCGGCGATCTCTACCCGGATCTTCTGCATCGCGCTCTTTTCGATCTGGCGAATTCGTTCGGCTGAGACCCCGTACTGCTCGGCGAGCTGATGCAGCGTAGCCTTCTTCTCCGCCAGCCAGCGGCTCTGCAGAATCGTACGGCTGCGCTCGTCCAGACCTTCCAGCGCCGCGTAGAGACGGCTCCTGTCATCCTCTTCGCTGTCGGCCTGCTCCAGCTGCCGGGAGGGCTCCATGCGCAGATCGGGCAGGTAGGCGGAAGGCGATACGCTGTTGAGTTCGTCATCGCCGCCGAGAGGCGCATCGAAAGCAACGTCGTGATTGCTCAGGCGTGCCTCCATCTGCAGCACAGTCTCAGGTTTGACGCCCAACTGCTCCGCAACCGACTCGACCTCTTCCTGGGAAAACCATCCGAGCCGTTTCTTCGAACTGCGCAGGTTGAAGAAGAGTTTGCGTTGGGACTTGGTGGTAGCCACCTTGACGATACGCCAGTTGCGCAGCACGAATTCGTGGATCTCCGCCTTGATCCAGTGCACGGCAAACGAGACCAGGCGCACGCCGATGTCGGGATCGAAGCGCTTGACCGCCTTCATCAGGCCGACCGTGCCCTCCTGAACCAAGTCCGGCAGGGCCAGTCCATAACCGGAGTAGCCACGCGCGATTTTGATCACGAAGCGCAGGTGCGCCATCACCAGCTTGCGTGCCGCCTCCAGATTCTGATTGTCGCGCAGATCGACGGCAAGGCTGTGTTCCTCCTCTGCGCTCAGCATCGGCAACTGGTATGCGGCACTGACGTAGGCGTCGAAATTACCTGTCGGTACAATGGTTTGAACAGCGAGTTCCTTACTCATACTGGTAATACCCCAATGTTCTACTCTACTTTGGATTTTAGCACTCGGCGATTGTGAGTGCCAACGCTTTTGGCACTCCCGCGGTATGAGTGCCAGAAGCGGAGAAAGTTCCGGAGTTCCGGGCGGTCGCACTTGTGATCAGCGATCGGACCGCTGATTTATCTGGGTTGGATACCGAAAAACCGGTCAAATACTTTTTTTTTCCGCACCGCGTCCGTTAATGCCACCTGGCGGAATTTAACCTGATCGCCAGGCTTTCGTTGCGATAGTCTGGCGGCATCGAGACTGCAAATACATCCTATCTTGGGGTAGCCCCCGATCGTCTGCCGGTCGCGCAGCAGTATGATGGGTTGTCCGTCCCTGGGGATCTGGACGGCGCCATATGAGATACCTTCGGAGAGAATTCCATCCAAATCGCAGGCTATCGGGTCCCCGGCGAGGCGGTAGCCCATCCGGTCGATCTCCTGGGTGACCTGGTACTCGGTAGCAAAGAACCGCGCAATCTCGTCAGCAGGAAAATGGCGCTCCTGATAGCCGAGGATCACCCCCAGTTCAAGCATCCGCTCGTAGTCGGGGATGAATTGAGCGGGTACCGACATCAGCAATTGATCGGTTGAAGGTTCAAAAGGGATCCGGTCACCCTGCTTCAGCTTTGTGCCGTCACCTGCGAGGCCGCCCAGCCTGTCCCTGACGACGGTGGTGCTGCTGCCAAGAATTCTATCGACCCTGAAGCCGCCTTTGACCGCCAGATAGGCTCTCAATCCCGAAACCGGGTTGGCACAGCTGATCACATCGCCCGCTTTGACCGCGTGGGCACGCCAGTTTCTTACCGGCCGACCGTTGATCCGGGTTCCGAGATCCGCGCCGGTGACTGCAATGCTGGTTGCCGCCTCGAGCCTGCACTCGAACATGCCAAAGGTGATTTCAATCTGCGGGTCGCCGTAGTTGTTGCCCAGCAGTCGATTGGCCCACAGGTAGGCATGTTCGTCCATCGGGCCGCCCACGCTGACTCCAATGTGTTGATGGCCGTTGCGACCGTAGTCGACAATCAGTGCCATAAGACCTGGATTTGTCACGCTCAATCCCATTCAGAGAGACCCGCCCAATGCGAGAAACTCATCTCTGGTGACGGAGATAAATTTTACCCTGTCTCCCATCTGGAACGGCGTCAGGGAGGCTTTGGAGTAATCGATAAGATCGACTGGTGTTCGTCCCAGAATCTGCCAGCCGCCGGGGGATTCCACGGGGTAGATGGCGGTCTGGCGGTCGGCTATGCCCAAGCTGCCCGCCGCTACCTTTCGCCTCGGTGTCTGCTTTCTCGGTGCTTGAATCCGCTCATCGATATTTCCCAGGTAGGCAAAGCCGGGAGTGAATCCGATGGCATAGACAGTATATTCCTGTGCTGAATGAATGGAGATCACCTCCTCGGCGGTCAGATCGGCCAGGGCCGCAACGGCATGCAGATCCAGTGCAACCTCCTCGCCGTAGTACACCGGGATCTCGATTCTCTTCGGGCCCGCTTCCTGCACAGGGTCCGGTCTGAGCGAGGCAATGCATTCACTCAGTTGTTTGTGCAGGGCCGAAAAGTCTGTCGCCAGCAGGTCGTAGGTCAGATGGATCGAGCCGTAGGAGGGGATGGTGTCAATCAGAACGCTGCCCAGAAGATGCGCTATGGCGTCATTTGCTCTTCTGATCCTCCTCGCCGTCGCTGCGTCGGCCTGTTGCCCGAAATAGATGATCAGCGTGTTCTCAGATAGCGGCTGAATATGAAAAGCGCGATCGATGCGTGCGGAGCTGTGGGTTGTTCTCCAAATCATCACCTTTGCCTGATGAGGGTCAATCCGGGGGATAACCGTGCTGAGAGCAGCGAACAGGTGCCGCTCGGAATGTTCGGCATACCTGGACAGCGTCGCCGTTCAGCAATCCAATGAAAAGCTAATGTTAGTATTACGCTGATATATAGTCAACGTAATGATATTGTTTTTTTCGGCTGCCAGGCTTTTCTATCGATCAATTTGTTGCTGGATCAAGATATAAACCTGCTGTTTTCTCTATCACCTGTACAGGCAACGTCAATGGGAAACCTGCCAGTCGATATTGACCGCCACTGATACTTATTTTCATTACGTTGACGAATAATCGATGATACAGTTACTACTGATCGATTTAATACTTTCGTGGTAAAAGGCCGGTGAGCGATATGACCAAGAAGACGAAACGCACTCAGACGCCAGAGCCGAGCCCATCCTCGCCGATCGTCTCCTCCATCCATCTGGCTTCGGAGGAGGGTTGGGAGCTGAGTGAGTTTGAATATGGCCTGATCGTCGCTTTCAATGCCTTCAGTCGCTGGATGACCCGCTGTATCGGTGCCGTCGGTTATCAGGATTTCAATCCGCTCGATATTCTGGTGCTGCATAATGTCAACCATCGAGACAGGGATAAACGCCTGGTGGACATCGCTTTCGTACTCAATATCGAGGATCTGCACACCATCAATTACTCGCTGAAAAAGCTGATGAAAGCAAACCTGCTGAAGAGTGAAAAGCGTGGTAAGGAGATGTTCTACTCCGCCACTGAGGAGGGAAGAAAGGTCTGTGGCGAGTACAAGAAGGTTCGTGACCTCTGCCTCATCGAACCGGCACAGGCCACGGAACAGGATCTCGCTGATCTGAGCAGGATTGCCAAGGTACTGCGCAACACCTCCGGGTTGTACGATCAGGCGTCAAGAGCGGCGGCATCCCTGTAACATAAGAGAAACTGTCTGCTCCGGACCCTGCCTGCGGCAGCTGCCACCGTGGATTCGGGCCGGAATCTCCCTCCCGATTCAGGGCCTCCCCTGTTCGCGGTGGACTACATGTTTTGCGGCAGGTAGGTAACGATCTCCGGCAGCAGCACGATAATCGCGAGTGCCACCAGCATGATGACGAAGAACGGCAGCGCCGCCTTCGCCACCACCAGAATGTTGCGGCCGGTCAGCGCCTGGAGCACGAACAGATTAAAACCGACCGGCGGTGTGATCTGCGACATCTCGACCACGATCACGATGAATATTCCGAACCAGAGCGGGTCGATACCTGCCTGCTCGACCATCGGCATGATGACCGATGTGGTCAAAACCACCACTGAGATCCCGTCCAGGAAACAGCCCATCACGATGAAAAAGATGGTCAGTGCCGCCAGCAGCGCGTAGTTCGACAACTCCAGGGAACCGATCCATTGCGCCAGTAGTTTCGGTATGCCGGTAAAGCCCATGGCCACTGTCAGAAATGCAGCGCCGGCGAGGATAAAAGCGATCATACATGAGGTTTTCGTCGCTCCCATCAGGCCTTCGATAAAGGTGTTCCAGCTCAGCGATCCCGACTGCCATGCCAGCAGCAGCGCCAGCGCAACACCTACCGCTGCGGCGTCGGTGGGTGAGGCGATGCCCGAATAAATCGATCCGATGATGCCGGCAATCAGCAGCACCACCGGGATGAGGCGGCGGGAGTGGTATATCTTCTCCGAAAAGCAGTACTGCTCGCCCCCTTCCGGCAGCTGATCCCGGTTGATCAGGGACCAGACCACAACGAAGCCGACAAACAGCACGACCAGTAACAGGCCCGGAAGAATGCCGGCGACGAACAGGCGCGCAATCGACTGCTCGGTTGCCACCCCGTAGACGATCAGAATGATGGAGGGAGGTATCAGTAGTCCCAGGGTTGCGGATCCGGCAAGCGTACCGATCATCACCTGCTCGGGATAACCTCGTTTCGACAGCTCCGGTATGGATAGCTTGCCGACCGTTGCCGCCGTCGCCGCCGACGAGCCGGATACCGCGGCAAAAATGCCGCAGCCAAAAATATTCACATGCAGCAGGCGCCCCGGCAGACGCTGCAGCCAGGGTGAAAGACCGACGAAGAGATCATCAGAGAGTCTGGAGCGAAACAGGATCTCCCCCATCCAGATAAAAAGTGGCAGCGCCGCCAGCGCCCAGGAGTTGCTGTGCCCCCAGATCGTGGAAGCGATAATCTGACCGATCGGCGCTTCGGTAAACAGATACATTCCCACCATGCCCACGGCCAGCAGCGAGAAGGCGACCCAGACACCACTGCCCAACAGCGCGAACAGAACCAGGAGCAGCAATCCGGTCAGTGCAATCTCGGACACTATTCTTTCTCTCCGCCAGCGAGCAGGCCTTCCCCTTTGTCGGCATATGATGCCGCTTTACCGCTGAGCAGACAGATGAATTCGTCCACCAGCGCGATAGCGAGCACAACCAGACCAAAAGCCACAAACGATTGCGGTATCCAGAGGGGTACCGCCACCATACCGGAGGAGAGGTCTCCATAGACGAACGATTCATGGGTCAGGGAGATGGCATACCAGGCGATGAATATCGTAATGATCATCACCAGTCCGACGCTCCAGATCTCAAACAGACGCTGGGTCCGTCCGGAGAGCATGGTGATCAGCAGCGTGACCCGGATATGTCCGCCGCTGCGCAATGTATAAGCGAGTGCCAGAAAAGATGAAGCGGCCAGAAAAAATCCCGTGAAGTCGGCATAGGATGGAATCGTCAGGCCGATGGCCTCGCCAAACGTGAAGCTGGCTATTCTGTCCGCCAGGTTGAGCATGACCTGAGCCATGACGACGGCACAGATGGCAAGGATGAAAAAGGCTGCCAGACCCCCACTCAATAGATACAGGCCGTTCAACAGGCGTCTCATATCAGGCCCCAGGATGAGGTTGAAACGCCGGAGTGGCGGGGTGAGCCGCCACTCCGTCCGCTGCCACTATTTGCTGAAGGCTTGGAGAATGGTCGCGCCCTCCGGACCAGCCGCCCTTTTCCAGTCGTTCAGCATCTCTTTGCCGATCGCGCGGAGTCCGCCGATCAGCTCCGCGGAGGGCTGCACGACCGTGATGCCATTGTCCTGCAGGATTTTTACCTTAGCACGCGTCTCATCGCGGCTCATCTCCCAGCCACGCGCCTCAGCCTTGGCCGCTGCTGCGATCACTGCCTCCTGGGTGGCTTTGTCGAGATTGCGGAATGAACGCTTGTTTACCACAACGATATTCTTCGGAATCCATGCCTGAATATCCGTGTAGTGGCTCAGAAAATCCCAGGCCTTCGAGTTGGCGCCGGTGGAGGGTGAGGTGATCATGGCCTCTACCCGGCCGGTGGAGAAAGCTTGCGGGATATCAGGCACTTCGACCTGGGTCGGTGCGGCGCCCGCAAGATTGGCGAATTTCTCGAGCGTGGCGTTGTAGGTGCGAAACTTGAGGCCCTTGAGATCCCCGGCGGTGTTGATCTCTTTCTTGGTATAGAGCCCCTGTGGTGGCCAGGGCACCGAGAAAAGCGCCATCATTCCCTGCTTGTCGAGCAGTTTCTGCACGATAGGCTTCTGCGCCTCCCACAGGCGCTTCGCATCTTCGTAGCTGGTGGCTAAAAACGGCAGAGAGTCGGCGCCGAAGGCGGGATTCTCATTGTTCAGCAACGAGAGAAAGAATTCGCCGATCGGAACCTGCTGGCTACGCACCGCCTTGCTGATTTCCGGGTGCTTGAAAAGTGAGCCGGCCGAATGGACCTTGATCTGCAGCGCGCCATCGGTTGACTCGGACACATCCTTGGCGAACTGGGAGATGTTGACTGTGTGGAATGTTGCATCCGGATATGGCGTTGGCATATCCCAGGTCGCGGCGTTGAGCTGCATTGCCGCACCTATCAATACCGCACCTATACCAGTTACCGTTTGTCTGCCGGGCATAGTTCTCCTCCTCTATTGTTTTACGGATCAATGTGGAAAAAAAAGTAAAATATTATCGATGATGTGTCTACGTATCGATGATATATGTAAGTTCTTCGGCTGGATTTGCAGTGTTCCATTTACCATCCGGGAACAGTTCGGTTTCCATCGCTCAGCTCTGGCCAACAGCAGTTGTGGCTCTGACTCCCCCCTGCAGCGTTGTCCTGCCAGCGGATTCCAGGATCTTGGGAAGTGGATGCACTTCGATGTTGTTGGACTCCAACACCTCCAGAATGGTCCTGGCCACGCTGACACCCATCGGTGAATCCCCATGCACGCATATGCTGTGTATATCCGTCGGTATATGCTTGCCTGAGCGGGTGATGATCGCCCCCGCGCGAAGAAAAGCGACGATCTGATCGACACAGGTCTGGACGTCATGATGGACCGAACCGGGCATGGATCTTGGTAGTAGATCGCCTTCCTCTCCATAACCGCGGTCAGCGAATATCTCCTCGGCAACGGTGAGGCCCGCTTCGCGGCCTGCCTGTACAAGCCTGGAACGGGCGGGTGCCAGCAGTATCAGGCCGGCATCGAGATCCTGAACAGCCCTGACCACAACCTTTGCAATCGCCAGATCGACAGCCGCCATGTTGTTGAGGGCTCCGTGGGGTTTCACATGCGTGACACTGCCGCCAACCGACTTGGCGATCCCGATCAGTGCCCCGATCTGATAACCGATGATCGATTCGAGCTCTTCATCACTGAGACTCATCGGTCGTCGCCCAAACCCCTGCAGATCCGGAAATGAGGGATGAGCTCCAATGCTCACCTGATTGTTGCAGGCCAGACGAACCGTGCGTCTGATGACCAGCGGGTCCCCCCCATGGAAACCACAGGCGATATTCGCGCTTTTGACGATATCCAGCATCGCTTGGTCATTACCGATAGAGTAGGCGCCGAAGCCCTCGCCAAGATCCGCATTCAGATTTACCGCCTCTATCACCGTTCTCCTCCTCGGCAGGGGGCGTCCGGTGCAATACCCGGACGTGAGTATCCAATGTCATGGATGTGCGGATTCACTCCGGCCTGGAATAGCGTTACTTGCTGTTTGTCGCAAGCTGGGTGAGCATCAACATCAACTAAGCTAGTATTACATTGACAAAATGTCAATGTTTAGTTGTCAAATTGAGAAAAAGACAAGTTTTCGGCTGGTCTGTATCGCTCGCTGCGACATGAAAAGGCGTCTTCTCTCAGGGAGTGAAATCTCCACCGATAAGCTAACGCTTCAGCCTCTGGCAATCGGCGCGGCTGTGGAGGTGACGAAAAAGTTAAAGGCTCTGGTGCAGCGGGTAATCAAAGTGACTCGGCGAGCGCGGACGGTGGAGTGGGTGGGTTCCGTGGATCACCATTCGCGCAACGCGCATGAAACGCCGGGCGATCGCGTACATCGACCATGTCGTTGATGAAAGAGGCTTTCGGCGGCCAATTCTGCAACGACAGCGCCGGCAACAAATCCTGGCTTGTGGCTTGGGGAACACAGCGGATACTCATGCGCCCGTTATCACTCGTTCAACCCCGATCACACGCCTCTGTGACGCAGATCCCTAGCTCGGATCTATCCGCCGCAGGTGGCGCCCCACCGCGATCCAGGAGCCGGTGAGACCCAACAGTGTGCTGGCGCAGAGCAGCCATAACAGCGCGTAGAGCGACATGCCCGAGAGCGCGAAACCGCTCTCGTACAGCCCGGCCAGCCGTGCCACCGGGGCGTGCAGCAACCACAGCGAGAGCGAAACCAGCAGCCAGCAGAGCAGGCCGCCGAGCACGCCGTACCAGAATCCGCTGTAGAGAAACGGGCGGCGGATGAAAGCGTCGGTCGCGCCGATCAGTTTGCTGATCTCTATCTCCTGCTGGCGGGCCTGGATTTCGAGCCTGATGGTGTTGAACACGGTCAGCACAACCGCCATGCCGAGCAGCGTTGCCAGCACCCAGACGGTGCGCCCGGCAATCTGCGTGATGGCGTGAAAGCGTTGCACCCACTGCAGATCGAGTTGCGCGATCTCGACCTCCGGTAGCGCCCCGAGACGACCGGAGAGGCGCTCCAGTGCCGCAGGACTCTCATCACCCGGGGCGGGTCGGACGATAATTACCGCGGGGAGCGGGTTGTCGGAGAGGCTCCCCAGCGCCTCGGAGAAACCGCTCATCGCGCGGAACTCCGCGAGTGCCTGGTCGCGTCCGATGAGCTGCGTCTCGGCAATCCCGAACTCCTCCTCCAGGCGCTTTGCCAGCTTCTCGGCCTGGCCGGTTTCGATCGATTTCTGCAGATAGAGGGAGATGCTGGCGACGCTGTCCCAGTCGCCGCTCATCTTTTCCACGTTCAACAGCAGCAGGTGCAGCGCGCTGGGGAGTGCCAGCGCGATCCCGATGACGCCGAGCGTCATCATCGATGCCAACGGTGAACGCGCCAGCCGTCCCAGGCTGGCCAGAGCTACCTGCAGGTGGCGCGTCATCCAGCCCCGTGGATTGAAGCGGCGGGAGCGGCCGAGGCGGGCCGGACTCGGCTGCGACGCCATCCTAGCCATGCGCCAGGCCTTCATCGACCAGCCGGCCCTGTGCCAGCACCAGCGTTCTTTTGCCCAGCTTTCGCACCAGATCGAGATCGTGGGTGGCGATCAGCAGCGTCACGCCGACCTGATTGAAGCGTTCGAACAGCGCCATGATTTCGCGCGACAGCTCCGGATCGAGGTTGCCGGTCGGTTCGTCGGCGAGTACCAGCGGCGGTTTGCTGACGATCGCGCGGGCGATGCCGACACGCTGCTGTTCACCGCCCGAAAGGGTGATCGGGAGGGATTTCTCACGCTGCAGCAGGCCCACATTATCGAGCGCGGCCCGTACTCTTCGGCCAACTTCGCCATGGCTGAGACCTGAGACCACCAGCGGCAGCGCGACATTGTCGAACACGGTGCGATCGTGCAGCAGACAGTGATCCTGGAATATGACGCCGACTTCGCGCCTGTGGTAGGGGATATCACGCCGCTGCAGACGCGTCAGATTGCGACCATTGACGTGCAGCTGTCCGCGAGTGCTGCGCTCGAGCAGCGCGATGAGGCGCAGCAAGGTACTTTTGCCGGCCCCCGAGTGGCCGGTCAGAAACACCATCTCGCCGGCAGCGATCTCCAGCGAGATGTTGCTGACGCCCTCGTGACCGCCGGGGTAGCGCTTGCTGACATTGTCGAATCTGATGAGCGCGGATTCCTGCTCGACGGTGGCTGCGGCCGCCTCCTCCATACGTTGGCCGCGCGGCCTGTGGGTGGCGTGTCGTCGCTTGCCGGAGCGGGAAAAGATCACGATGGCTCCGGGACTACCTGGCGAACAGCGCGTCGATGAACTCGTCGGCGTCGAAATGACGCAGGTCCTCGATCGACTCGCCAACGCCGATGAAGCGGATCGGGATCTGCAACCTGTCCGCGATGGCGAACAGGATGCCACCCTTGGCCGTACCGTCGAGCTTGGTCAGGGTGATGCCGGTCAGGTTGAGCGCCTGGTTGAACTGGACCGCCTGATTGATGGCGTTCTGGCCGGTGGTGGCGTCGATTACCAACATCACCTCGTGCGGCGCATCTGGATCTATCTTCTTCATCACACGGGCGATCTTGGCCAGTTCTTCCATCAGGTTGTTCTTGGTATGCAGGCGTCCGGCGGTGTCTGCGATCAGCACATCGACGCCGCGCGTGGTGGCGGCCTGTAGGGCGTCGAAGATCACCGAGGCGGAATCGGCACCGGTATGCTGAGCGATGACCGGGATGCGGTTGCGTTCTCCCCAGCTCTGCAGCTGCTCGACCGCGGCGGCGCGGAAGGTGTCGCCGGCGGCCAGCATTACGCTCTGCCCCTCCTGCTGCAAACGTTTGGCCAGCTTGCCGATGGTGGTGGTCTTGCCGGCGCCGTTAATCCCAACCATCAGTACCACCTGAGGACGGCCGGCCGCTGCCGCTTGCACCGGCTTGTCGGCGCGTTGGAGAATTTCGCCCAGCTGCTGCTTCAACGACTGCGACAGTGCTTCGGGGTCAGACAGCTCGCGGCGCTTCACCCGGGCGGTCAGCTCGTCGATGATTCTGCCGGTCGCATCGATACCGACATCGGCGAGGATCAACAGCTCCTCGAGCTCCTCGAGCAGATCGGCATCGATCTCCTTGCGCCCCAGCAGCAGACTCGAGAGCCCGTCGCGGAGGTTGTGGCGGGTCTTGGCGAGCCGCTCCCGCAGGCGGGCGAACCTGCCGCTACGGGGTTGCTCCGCGGCTTCCGCTGCACTCTTTTCTCTTTTTTTACCGAAGCCGAACATCGCTGTTTTTCTCCCGCGTCGTGGAACCCACCCGGCGCGCGCCTGTCTGTTGGGGGAGTCCGGATACCGGCTCACACCTGCTGCACCGGAGTTCCGTTGGCTCAGATTTCCGTCACTCGATCCGAAGCCAGCAGCAGCGCCGCCTCTTGGACAGCATCGCAATCGGCTGCGAGAATCGACCCGCAGCGTCGCCGCGACGGAAACGGAATGCTAACATTTTGCGCCGCGCCAACCCATCCCGTTCGGAGGTCAGGAGTATTGAAAATGAGAAGTCGATTGAGCATCCTTCTGCTGCTGGCGGTACCGCTGGTGGTTGTGGCCAAAGTTCACGAGCATCGGCTCGACAATGGACTCAGGATCATCGTCAAGGAGGACCATCGGGCGCCGATCGTCGCTTCTCAGATCTGGTATCGGGTCGGCTCATCCTATGAGCCGGTCGGAGTCACGGGCGTCTCCCACGTACTCGAACACATGATGTTCAAAGGTACGGAGAAGCTGGCGCCGGGTGAGTTTTCGCGCATCATCGCGGCCAACGGCGGGCGTGAGAACGCATTTACCAGCCGCGACTACACCGCCTACCACCAGATGCTCGCCAGGGACCGGCTGGAAGTGGCTTTCGAGCTCGAGGCCGACCGCATGCGCAACCTGCTGCTGCCGGCCGATGAGTTTGCCAAGGAGGTACAGGTGGTGATGGAGGAGCGGCGCCTGCGCACCGAGGACAAACCGGCATCCTTGACCTACGAACAGCTCTCCGCGGTTGCCTATCGTAGCCTGCCGTACGGTAATCCCGTGATCGGCTGGATGGCCGATCTGGAGAATATGGAGGTGGACGACCTGAAGCACTGGTACAACCTCTACTACGCGCCCAACAACGCCACGCTGGTGGTGGTAGGTGATGTGGTGCCGGCAGAGGTGGTGGCGTTGGCAGAGCGCCATTTCGGCCCCTTGAAGGCGGAGCCCGTGCCGCGGCAGAAGCCGCTGCGCGAGCCGCGGCAGCGGGGTGTGACCCGCGTGACCGTGCGCGCGCCAGCAACCGAACCCTA
>JAGRGU010000073.1:0-21140 GCA_020445335.1 Gammaproteobacteria bacterium | reverse complement strand
GCCCGTTTCAGCCGCAATCTGGTGCGTGGCAGCCAGGTGGCGGTCTCGGCGGATGCCGACTACAGCGCCTTCACCCGTCTGCCCGGCATGCTGCTGGTAGATGGCACCCCGGCGCCGGGGCACGATATCGTAGCGCTGGAAAAGGCCCTGTTCGGGGAGATCGAGCGGCTCAAGCGCGAACCGGTGGAAGAGCGCGAGCTGGCGCGGATTCGCGCGCAGGTGGTCGCCGGCAAGGTTTATGAACTCGACTCCGTGTATTACCAGGCGGTGCAGATCGGCCGCCTGGTGAGCATCGGCCTGGACTGGCGCTTGGCGGATGACTATGTGGAGCGGATTCGCCAGGTGACCGCCGAACAGGTGCAGGCGGTGGCCAGAAAATATCTCACCGAGGAGAACATGACGCTGGCGGTGCTCGATCCGCTGCCGCTCGACCGGAAACCGCAGAGTGGCTCTCTCAAAGGAGGCGATCATGGGCGCCATTGACAGAGTGAGAGCCTGGTACCCGGCCCTGCTGCTGGCCGGCTGTCTGTTAGCAAGCGACCTTGCGGCCGGGCCGAAAATCGAGCATTGGCAGAGCGCAAACGGTGCCCGGGTACTGTTTGTCGCCGCGCCGGATCTGCCGATGGTCAACGTACGCGTGGTGTTCGACGCGGGTAGTGCCCGCGATGCCGCGCTGCCCGGCCTGGCGGATATGACCAACGATCTCCTCAACGAAGGGGCCGGCCCCTGGGATGCCGACCAGATCGCACAGCGGCTGGCCGAAGTGGGGGCGCGGCTGGGCAGCGGTTCGGCGCGCGATATGGCCTGGGTCAGCGTTCGCACCCTGACCGAGGAAGTCGCCTTCGAACGTACGCTAGAGACGCTCGTCGAAGTACTCGCCAGGCCAAGGTTTGCAACCAAGGATCTGCAACGTCTGCGCAACAAGATGCAGACCGCGCTGAGGCTGGACGAACAGAAGCCGGGAACGCTCGCCAGCAAGGCTTTCTACAGATCGCTCTATGGCGACCACCCCTACGCGACACCCGAAGGTGGCACCCAGGCGTCGCTGGAGAGGATCGACAGCGACGATGTGCGCGCATTTCACCAGCGCTACTACGTGGCCAACAACGCGGTCATCGCCATCGTCGGCGCGGTGAGTCGCCAACAGGCGGAGCAGATCGCGCAGAGAGTCTCATCCGGGCTTCCTCCGGGCGAGGCTGCGGAAGCCCTGCCCGAGGTCGCGGCGCTGGCGGCGGGACAGCAGATCCGCCAACGGTTCCCTTCCAGTCAGAGCCACATCCTGATCGGCCAGCCAGGCCTCTATCGGGGCGATCCCGACTATTTCCCGCTCTATGTCGGCAACCATATCCTCGGGGGTAGCGGGCTTGTGTCACGGCTCAGCGAAGAGGTGCGCGAGAAACGCGGGCTCTCCTACAGCGTCTACAGCTACTTCTCGCCGATGCGCCGCCACGGCCCCTTCATAGTCGGCGCGCAGACCCAGAACGCCAAGGCGGCGCAGGCCATGGAGGTGATCAGGTCGACCCTGCAACGGTTCCAGCAGGAGGGACCCAGCGATGAGGAGCTGACCGCGGCGAAGCAGAATATCACCGGAGGCTTTCCGTTGCGGGTCGCCAGCAACGGCAATATCGTCGAGTATCTGGCGATGATCGGCTTCTACCGGCTGCCGTTCGACTACCTCGACCGATTCGTCGAGCGCATCAACAGTGTGACCCGGGAGCAGATCCACGACGCCTTCGGGCGGCGACTCGATCTGCAGCGCCTGATTACCGTGGTGGTGGGAGATGACGAAGCAGCGCAACCGGAAGGGTGAATCCGCATCCGGCGGGCAACGGAATCAGGTGCGCATCATCGGCGGCCTGCATCGCGGTCGCCGCCTCGGCTTTCCCGACCAGCCTGGCCTGCGTCCGACCGCGGACCGGGTGCGCGAGACGCTGTTCAACTGGTTGCAGCCCAGCCTGCCCGGCGCCGTCTGCCTGGATCTCTTTGCCGGCAGCGGGGCATTGGGATTCGAGGCGGCCTCGCGTGGAGCGGGGCAGGTGGTAATGCTCGACAGTGCGCCGCGGGTGGCGGCGCAGATAGCGGATAACATCAGGTTGCTCGGGCTCTCCCAAACGCAGGTTCACTGCGCCGATGCGCTGACCTGGTTGAGCGGCGCTGCGCAACCCTTCGATATCATTTTCCTCGATCCCCCCTTCGCAACCGACCTGCTGCCACGCTGCTGCCGGTTGCTGTCTGATCGAGGCTGGTTGCGGCCCGGGGCGCGTATCTATATCGAGACCGATGCCGCCGGTGATTCGTTCGATCTTCCGACCGACTGGCGGCCGCTGCGCGAAAAGCGTGCGGGGAATGTGAGTTACCGGCTATTTACCTGCTGTTGATCGCGGTTTTCCCGGCGCTCATCTATCCGTATAGTTGGCAACTGCAGGTGGAACTGAGAATTATCATTTGACAAGCGAGTGAGCGCTATTATCATCGCGCCAGCGGAGTGACCAGACCGAGCCATGCAGAGAGCCGTTTATCCTGGGACTTTTGATCCCATCACCAACGGACACAGCGATCTGATTGAGCGAGCCACTGCGCTATTCGATCGGGTGATCGTGGCTATTGCCGCCAGCCCGGGGAAGCGACCCCGTTTCAGCCTCGAGCAACGGGTGGACCTGGCGCACCAGGTGCTTGGCGCAAACGGCCGTGTCGAGATCATGAAGTTCGACTCGCTGCTGGTCGATTTCGCCCGCGAGCTCGGTGCCAACGTGATTTTGCGCGGCTTGCGGGCAGTCTCCGATTTCGAGTATGAGTTTCAATTGGCTGGCATGAACAGGAAACTCTGCCCGCAAGTGGAGACGCTTTTTCTCACGCCTGCCGAGCACTACACCTATATCTCCTCCACACTGGTCAAGGAGATAGCCGCGCTGGGGGGGGATGTGAGCGATTTCGTTCACCCGGCCGTACTGGCGGCCTTGAAAGGTTCAAGCTAGCCCTCGCCGGCGACTGTTTTCGCGAGGGCGGTTAGTTTAACAGACTGGGAGTTTACGATGGCTTTAATGATTACCGACGAATGCATCAACTGCGACGTGTGCGAACCCGAGTGTCCCAACGGCGCGATCACCCAAGGCGACGAGATCTATGAGATCGACCCGGACCTCTGTACCGAGTGCGTTGGTCATTATGACGAGCCACAATGCGTTGAGGTCTGCCCGGTAGACTGTATTCCGAAGGATCCCGACCATGCAGAGACGGAAGAGCAGCTCATGGCAAAGTACGAAAGCCTGCAGGAGTGATCCAAAAGAGGGGACCTGGAGGTATGAACCAGGGGGGACTGGCCCGTAGCTCGGGTCCGTCCCCCTTTTTTTGTGTTTGGTTTTGCAGGGCCGTGGCTCTGCCATTCTGAAGGCGGTCCGAAATCGTCCTGATGCGTTTTTGCAGGGAGGTCAGGGTATGAAATTCAGTCCATGTCGTGGTGGTGATTTCTGCAGTAAGGAGGGAAGCCACTGTCAGGGTTGCGGCCGCACTCATGAAGAGGTTGCCGAGACCAAGGCGCTGGTCGCTTCGGTGATGAACTATGCGCTGAAAATGGGATATGAGAATATCGAGGAGTTCACCACTTTCGTGGCTGAGAGGGCGGCCAAGAAGGCGCGTTCCGCGCAGGCGGAGCAGGCCGCGGGCGGAATCGGCATCAAGCTTCCGATCGGCGGTTAGGCGCTCCTGCTACCGCTGACAGCGGGGGCAGTAGTAGCTGGCGCGCTGCCCGATGGTGCGCTGTACCAACGCCTGATTGCAGCCCGCACAGGGTTCGCCAGCGCGCCCGTAGACCAGCAGTTGCTGGGCGAAATAGCCAGGTCTACCCTCGCTGTCGACGAAATCCCGCAGGGTTGTACCGCCCCGTTCGATAGCGAGCTTCAATACCGCTTTGATCGCTTCCGCCAGCTTCAGGTAGCGTGCCAGAGAGATGCGGCCGCAGCCACGCGACGGATGGATCCCAGCACGATAGAGCGCCTCGCTGGCGTAGATGTTGCCGACACCGACGACCACCTTGCCATCCATGATGAACTGCTTTACCGGCGTTCGTCTGCCCCTTGCCAAGCGGTAGAGATGGCTGCCGTCGAATACATTGGTGAGCGGTTCGGGGCCGAGTCGGGCGAGCAGCGGATGCTGTTCCGGCGGCTCGCTGGTCCAGAGCAGCGCACCGAAGCGGCGTGGGTCGTGGAAACGCAGGCAGCAGTCACCGAACACCAGGTCGAAATGGTCGTGTTTGGTCGCCGGCCGGTCCGCCGGCAGGATACGCAGGCTCCCCGACATTCCCAGGTGGATCAGCAGGTGGCCCTGCTCCAGTTGCAGCAGCAGATACTTGCCCCGGCGCGAGAGCGCCAGCATGCGTTGTCCCTGAACCTGCCCGGGCAGCCTAGCCTCTATCGGCCAGCGCAACCGTCTCTCCCGTACCCGTAACCGATCGAGGCGCTGCCCGAGAAGGTGCGGCGCGATACCTCGGCGGGTGGTTTCGACTTCAGGCAGTTCGGGCATGGAGCTACTCGGGCGGGTTGCTGCCGGGAGCGGCCAGCAACGCTTCGATGTTGGGAATCTCGTAGCCGAGCTGCGAGGTCGGATCCACCAGCAGTGGCCGGGTTTCGGTTTCGACCAGTACGAACTCGCGCGGTGCGTTTTCCCCGGAGATCTGCAATCGAATCCCGGCCCGGGCGTCGGGGTCGAGGCCTGCGCGGGAGACGCTCGCCGCTTGCGCGTAACGCCAGTCGGCGATCTTTGCGATCAGCAGATCGTTGGATATCTGCGCCGGCGCCGGCTCCAGCCGCCAGGTCTGCAGCGACTGTGGCTGCCTGTCGAGGCGCCAGCCGGGCGTCGAGAGCCACTCGATCTCCCCCTCTGTGGCAATCAATTGCGGCGCAACGTACTGCTCCGCGGGGGCCAGCAGCAGATGGGGGAAGGTGTCGTGGATCAGCAGCAGACGCTCACCATTGGCGACATAGCGCTGATGATTGACTGGATCGGTGGCGCCGATCAGCAGCCGCCTGCCATTGAGCCAGAGCTCGGCAAGCGGTTTGTCGAGGCCGAACTGCTCCAGCTCTGTGGTCGGCAGAGGAAAGCTCGCCGTTACCGCGGCACTCGAGATCGGCAGCAGCCGCTCGATGCGCGACTGGTTGGCCTGTACTCGGTAGGGAGTGGTCATACGCCAGCCGCCGTTGTCGCGCTCCAGCTCGAATGCGGGGCCCGATCGATTGGCTATTTTCAATTGTCTTATCTGCTCTGGCTGCCAGGCGGTCAGCCGCTCGGTTTGCGCCGGACCGGGGTCTCTCTCCAGCAGCCAGGTCGCGGACAGCAGCGCCAGCAGCAGCACCCCCAAAAACAGATTGATTCTGCCGTAACTCACGATCTTCTGCGCCGCCACCAGATCGACAGCCCGCCGGCGGCGAGCAGCGCTGGTGCGCCCAGCAGAAACCAGACAGCGATCAGGATGCCGCTGCTGCGACTGAGCTCCAGTCGGCTGTCGCTGGAGAGACGGGCAGGGATATCGATCAGCCGGTCGTCGTTGCTCAACCAGCGGATCATGCCGAGCCCGAGGTCGAAATTGCCGCCGTTACCCAGGTAGCTGTTGGAGAGAAAGTCGCCGTCACCAACTACAAGAATGCGCTGTTCGCCGGAGGCGACGCTGCGGCTGAGCGCAACGCCGACGGAGAGCGGACCGGGCCTCTCACCCCGCGTGGCATCGCGGCGTATCTCACCGCGCAATTCGCCGCGTTCGTTCCAGCTCTGCGCCTGCGTCTGCAGCAGCGGCAGGGGAGACCAGCGCGAATCCACCGCGGTTTCGAGCGCTGCCGCGTAGGGAAAGAGCGTCAAACTCTCCAGCGTGCGCGTTACCGCATGCTCAGGGTAATGCGAGACCAGCGCCATCGCCGGATTGTCTAGACCCAGTGCCGCCGCGCTGGCGTCGACAATGGTTCCCGGAAGGATGCCGATCTCCAGCGTTGCAGCCAGTGCCTGCAGGTTCGGCGTCGGTTCGCCGGGGTCGAGCAGCCAGAGCAGGTTGCCGCCGCGCTCGACATACTCCAGCAGCAGGCGCCGCTCGCCTACCAGGTAGTCGCTCCTCGGTCCCGCCAGCAGCAGTACTCCGGCGTTGTCCGGTATCTGCTGCTGGCTGCTGAGATCGAGCGGCTGTACGTGGTAACCCTTTTCGCGCAGTCTGTCACCGAAACTGCCCAGGTCGTGATTGGCCTGTCGGTCGAGGCGGCGTTCGCCGTGGCCCTCGAGTACGAATATCCAGCGCTCATCCGGCTGCAGTAGTCGCTGGAGCGCGTTGGCGATGCTCTGTTCGTCGATTTCGCGCAGGTTTTCGCTGCGCCCCTGATACTCGAGCCGCAGTTCGCCGGCGACGCGAATGCCGAGTTGTCGCGTCAGTGCAGGATGCTGCGCCGGATCCTTGAAGGAGAAACGGACCGCTGTCGTCAGGCGCCGGTATCGGTCAACGAAGCCGGCGATCTGTTGGCGCAGTTGCGGATTCTGCGGTGCGAAGCAGACGATCTCGAGAGGTGCCTGGAGTTTCTGCAGCAGCGCCACGCTCACAGCAGAGAGCGAGTTGTCGGCGTTGTCGGACCAGTCCCAGACACGTTGATGGCGCTGCCCCAGCCAACCGGCGAGCAGGACCACCGCCGCCAGCAGCAGATGGAAGAGCAGTCGCTGTAGGCGATCGGGGTTCTGTTCAGAACCGGACAACTGTCAGCCTCCGCCGCGCAGGCGCCGCAGGCGCATCACGGTCAGCAACAACGGGGTTGCCACCAGCAAAGCGAAATAGATCAGGTCGCCGCTGCCGACCAGCCCGCCCAACATGCGCTGCAAGTGGAACGAGAGGGAGAGTACCAGCAAGGGCGAGTCGGGAGCGGCGCCGGCGGTCAGGTTGAGCGTCGACAGCAGCAAAAGCACCGCGTAGCTGATCACCGCCGCGATCGCCGGTTGCGTGGTCAGGCTGGAAGCCCAGAGCCCGATCGCCGCATAGCCCGCAAGTGCCAGCGCCAATGCCAGCAATGAGGCGATGAGCGTGCCGATATCGGGCCAGGTCCCAACAAGCAGCGAGAGCGGCATCGCCGCCACCAGCAGCCAGGCGCAGACGAGTACCAGCAGCAGCGCGAGAAACTTGCCGCCGACGATCGCCGCGCTGGAGATCGGCGCGGCGAGCAGCAGGTCGATGGTGCCCTGCTGGTACTCGCGGCTGAAGCTGTTCATCGTCAGCAACGGCGTCATCAGTAGGGCCACGGTGGCGGCCGAGTCGATCAGCGGTGCGATCACCAACGCGGTGACGCCAAGGGTGCTCTGCAGCGTTGTCAAGCGCTGCTGGATTTGCAGGAACTGCTCCAGCTGGAGCATGAACAGCCAGGCGAGAATCAGCTGCAGCGCCGCGAGAACGCCCCAGGCAAGCGGCGAGTGAAAGAGCTGTCGCAACTCCTTGGCGAGGATCGCTCTCATGCGCCGGCTGCACTCCGGTCGACCGTTGTCAGGCGCGTGAATACCTGCTCCAGGCTGCTTTTCCCAGAGCTCAGTTCGCGCAGTTCCCAGTCGCGCAGTGCCAACTCTCTGGCCAGTTGCCCGCTGCTGCAGCCGGCCTCCAGTCTCAATTCGAAACGGCCCGAGCCGAGCGCGTCTGCCGCTGCCACGCCGGGGAGCGCAGCTAGCGTCTCGCGCTGTGGCGGAGTTCCAAGCACGACCGTCAGGGTCTGCTGATCCGGTTCGGAGAGCCTGCCGAGAGGCTCGCTGAAGACCACGCTGCCCCGATGCATGATCAGCACCCGGTCGCAGACCGACTCCGCCTCGGCCAGAATATGGCTCGATAGAATGATGCTGTGGTTGGCGCCGAGCGACCTGATCAGCGCGCGGATCTCGACGATCTGGTTGGGGTCGAGCCCGCTGCTGGGTTCGTCGAGGATGATTAACTGCGGGTCGTGAATCAGCGCCTGAGCGATCCCCACGCGCTGTTGGTATCCCTTCGAGAGATTGCCGATGAGGCGCCTGCCGCAGTCACCCAAGCCGCACAGTGACTTTACCCGTTCGCGCTTTTCGCGCAGCTGGTCTGTGCCGACGCC
Organism: Gammaproteobacteria bacterium; assembly: GCA_020445335.1. GTDB lineage: Bacteria > Pseudomonadota > Gammaproteobacteria > Chromatiales > Chromatiaceae > HKST-UBA178. The sequence goes on along the minus strand of JAGRGU010000073.1, from coordinate 13,059 downwards.
GCGCAGGCGGGCGCAGAAGTTGAGGTACTCGTCTACCCGCAGGTCGCGGTAGAGCGGTGGGGTTTCAGGCAGGTAGCCGATCGCGCGTTTGGCGGCGAAAGGGGAGCGCTGCAGGTCCAGACCGTTGATCGTGACCGTACCGCTGCTGGGCGTCAGGCATCCGCAGAGCATCCGTAGCGTGGTGGATTTTCCTGCGCCATTGGGTCCAAGAAGTGCCACGATCTCGCCGGGAAAGAGCTCCAGATCAACACCCTGTACCGCGTCGACGGCGCCGAATCGGCGGCAGAGCTGGTTGGTGCGGAGGAGCGCTTCCATCGGCCACCGAAGGTACAGGATCAGATGGCGTCAATGCAAGCGGCGGGCGGCAGTATCGCTTCGCTAAAGGTGTTGCCGGTGCGCTGCTATCGGGAGCGGTCTATTTCAACCATCCTCGCTGCAGAGTTTGAGCAGCATCCGCATCGCCGCAGGCTGGTCGATATTTTTGATGATCTTGCTCACCTTGCGGTCCAGGCGGGCGAAATTGAGCGAGCGCAGCACCCGTTTCGCCTCCAGCAGGGAGCCCGGTTGCATGCTGAACTCGCGCAGACCCATGCCAAGCAGCAGTGGAATATAGCGGGGGTCGCCGGCCATCTCGCCGCACATCGCCACCGGTATCTGCCGACGCCTGCCAGCGTCGATCACCATCTGAATCAGCCGCAGGACCGACGGGTGCATCGGGTCGTAAAGGTAGTTGACTTCGTCGTCGACGCGATCGATTGCGAGTGTGTACTGCACCAGGTCATTGGTGCCGATCGAGAGAAAATCGAGTTCGCGCGCGAACGCGTCCGCCGAGAGCGCGGCGGCGGGAACTTCGATCATGCCGCCGAGTGGAACCTGGCCGGAGAATCTGAGCCCGTCGCGCACCAGCGACTCCCTGGCTTCCTGCAGCAGCGCCTTGAGCTGGCGCACCTCCTGCAGGTTGGAGAGCATCGGAATCATGATCTGCACCGGTCCCAGCGCCGAAGCACGCAGAATCGCGCGCAGGTGTGGCCGGAACAGTTTTGGCTCTTTCAGGCAGAGTCGGATGGCGCGCAGCCCCAGCGCAGGGTTGCAGCTCTGGCCGCCCGGCATGCAGCCGTCGATCTGCTTGTCTGCTCCCAGATCCAGCGTGCGAATGGTGATCGGTATTCCGGCAAGCCCCTCGACCGCCTGGCGGTAGGCATCGAACTGCTCCTCTTCGTCCGGAATCTGCTGGCGATTCATGAAAAGGTATTCAGTGCGAAAGAGTCCAACGCCATCCGCAGCCAGCGAGCGTGTCGCCTCGATATCCTCCGGCAGTTCGATGTTGGCCATCAGCCGGGCACGCTCTCCGTCGCGCGTTACCGCAGGCACATCCACCAGCGCCATCAGCGCGTTCGCCTGTTTGCGCGATTGCTTGATCAGCTTGCGATAGTGCTGAAGTATCGGTTTGTCTGCGTCGGCGATCAATGCGCCATGCTTGCTGTCTATGATCAGCGGTTCACCGTTACGCAATATCCTGGTTGCCTGGTGGACTCCGACCAGCGCCGGAATGCCGAGGCTGCGGGCGAGAATGGCGGTATGCGACAACGGACCGCCCCCTTCGGTGACGAAGCCCGCCACTCCCTGATGTCGCAGCAGTATGGTATCGGCGGGAGCCAGATCCTGGGCGATGATGATATGCCCGCTGAGATCGTCGACTTCGGATTCGCCGTCCTGGAGCAGAAACTTCTGAATCTGTCCCACCACATGATCGACGTCGTCGATACGGGAACGCAGGTAGGGGTCGGTCATCTCCGAGAAGACCTGAGCCAGCGCCTCCCGCTGAATCTGCAGCGCCCATTCGGCCGCATGTTTCTTGGTGCGGATATAGGAGATGGGGACTTCCGACAGCGCCGCATCGTCGAGCATCAGCAGATGGGTATCGATGAAATCGACTATTTCCGAGCGGGTCGACTTGGGGATGCGTTTTTTCACTCCGCTCAGCGAACGTCGGGCGTCGTCGACGGCGCGGCGAAAGCGGTTCACCTCGTGTGGAATGTCGCGCTTGCGGACGGTTCGCGGGGCAACTTCGATCAAACCCCGCTGCAGCAGATGGGCGGCGCCGATGGCGATGCCCTGGGTGACGCCGATACCAGAGCAGGTGAGCGTCACTCCGACTCTCCGAATCTTTCCAGGATCAGCTGCTCGAGGGCCTGCATCGCGTCCGCCTCATCCTCGCCGTCGGTGCTCAGGGTTATCTCAGTTCCCTGGCTGGCGGCCAGCATCATCACCCCCATGATGCTCTTGCCGTTGATGCTCTGTCCCTTCAGCGTCAGTTGCACTTCACAACCGAACTGTGAAGCCAGGGTCACGAACTTGGCTGCGGCACGGGCGTGCAGGCCCAGTTTGTTGACGATGGTGACGTCGTGGCTGATCACGCCAATTCCCGGTGCCGCTTGATTACCGGCAGCCCGGATCGCTTGAAATGTGCCGCGAGCCTCTCGGTCAGATAGACCGAACGGTGTTGCCCGCCCGTGCAGCCTATGGCGACGGTCAGGTAGCTGCGCCCGTCCGCCTGAAACCCCGGAATCCACTTCTCCAGAAACAGGATGATGTCCTGTTTGAATTCGAGCACGCTCGGATTCTGCTCCAGAAAGTCGGCGACCTTGGTATCGCGCCCGGTCAATGGGCGCAGTGTCGGCTGCCAGTGTGGGTTGGGCAGAAAACGGGCGTCATAGACAAAATCCGCATCCTTGGGCACTCCATGCTTGAAGCCGAAGGAGAGAAACAGCAGCGAGAGGGTCTGCGTGTCGCTGCTGCTGAAGTGGGCGCGCAGCAGATCGCGCAACTGGTGGACATTGGTGCGCGTGGTATCGATGCGCAGATCGGTAGCGTTCAGAAACGGCCCCAGTATCTGTCGCTCCAGTTTGATCGCTTCGGCCAGCGGATGGTCGTCGTCGGAGAGTGGATGGCGCCGGCGGGTTTCGCTATAGCGCTTGATCAGGGTGTCGTCCTGCGCCTCCAGGAAGATCAGCTCGTGCTCCACCCCTTGCTCGCTGAGTCGTGACAGCAGGGATTCGACGCTTTCCAGGTAGGTGGCCCTGTTGCGTGCGTCGATGCCGACGGCGATCATCTCGAACAACGGATCCTTCTCGGTTGCCATCTCCTCGACAAACTTTGAGAGCAGGAACAGTGGCAGGTTGTCGACGCAGTAGTAGCCGAGATCCTCGAGGGTATTCAGGGCGATGCTCTTGCCCGATCCGGAGAGGCCGGTGACGATAACCAGTTTCATGAAATATCCTGTTGATGTCGATCGCCCAGTAGCCCCACCGGCCACTGGCGCGTGCGCTGTCAGGCCGGCGCCTGGTCCGGATGAGCCTGAGCCGCGTGACGCGGATCGGTGTCAGCCGAACCAGCCTGTCAGTGTTATCGCACCCTCGATTCGTCTGTTTTCGGAATATTCAACCCTCGGTTTCAAGCGCTTTCGGTCAAGGCTCCCGCGCTCAGCATCAGGTCAAGAATCGCTTGCGCATCCTTTGCGCTTCGCAATCTGCTGCAGAACTCGGGATTGCCGAAAAGACGCGCCAGTTGCGCCAGAAGCTGCAGGTGCTCATCAGTAGCCTCCTGCGGCACCATCAGTCCAACCACCAGGTCGACCGGCTGGTTGTCCATGGCGTCGAAATCGATCCCCTCGGGCAGACGTATCAGTGCGGCGCGGGCATGCTCGACACCCTCCATGCGGGCGTGGGGCAGGGCGATGCCCTGACCCAGCCCGGTGCTTCCCAGGCGTTCGCGTTCGAGCAGTTTGTCGAACACCTTGGTTTCGGTCAATCCAGGCGTGGAACTGGCAAGCAGCGCGCCAATCTCTTCGAGTATGCGCTTCTTGCTGCTGGCGCCGTTGGCGGGGTCGACCCGGTCTTTGGTGAGAAAATTCTCGGGAAACATGTTGCTCTTCCAGCCTGTCTGTAGTGTCTCTGATCTGCGAAATCAGGCTTCGGTGGATTCCATGGTCTTGGGAACGGGACCGTTGCGGTGGTCGGTCTGTTTCTCCTTGTACTTCTTCACTTGCCGGTCGAGCTTGTCGACCAGGCCGTCGATGGCGGAGTACATATCTTCCATCACGCAGTCGGCGAATATATCCGCGCCATTGACGTGCAGTTTCGCCTCTGCTTTCTGCCGCAGTTTTTCCACACTCATGATGACGTGGACGTTGGTCACGTTGTCAAAATGGCGCTCGAGGCGCTCAAATTTCGAAGTCACATAATTACGCATAGCTTCGGTGATGTCGACATGGTGACCTGTAAGGCTGAGATGCATAGTCTGCTCCTTGTAATGAATCTGCCCCTACAAGAGGCGTTTTCGCTCGTTCGATGGCGGAATCGCCATCGCTTCACGATACTTTGCTACAGTCCGGCGCGCCACATTGATTCCCTGGTCAGCGAGAATAGCCGCTATCTTGTTGTCGCTGAGTGGTTTTTTTGGTGTCTCTGCGGCAATCAGTTTTTTGATCAGGGCGCGAATGGCGGTGGCGGAGCACTCCCCCCCTCCAGATGTGCTTACGTGGCTGGAGAAGAAATACTTGAACTCCAGGGTTCCTTGAGGCGTATGCATGTATTTCTGTGTAGTGACGCGGGAGATGGTCGATTCGTGCATCTCCAACGCGTCGGCGATGTCCCTCAGCACCAGAGGGCGCATCGCTTCGGCGCCGTTCTCAAAAAATCCCCGCTGGAACTCGACGATCTTGGTGGCGACCTTGAGCAGGGTCTCGTTGCGGCTCAGCAGGCTCTTGATGAACCAGCGGGCCTCCTGCATGTGGTTTTTCAGATAGTTGTTATCGTCGCTGTTGTCGGCGCGGCGGATCAGTTTGGCGTATTCAGGGTTGACCCGTAGCTTGGGCGTCGCCTCGGTGTTCAGGTCTACGTGCCAGACGCCGTCACGTTTGGTGACGAAGACATCCGGCAATACGTACTGGGGCTCGCTGTCCGCGACCAGGGTTCCCGGTCGGGGTGTCAGTGATTTTATCAGTGACATGATACCGGCCAGCTGCTCTTCCGAGATTTTGAGTTTGCGCCGGATCTGATTCTGGTTTTGCTGCGCCAACAGGTCGAAATGCTGGCTCATCAGGCGGATCGCGAGCTCGCGGTAGGGCTCGCCGTCGGTGAGTTGCCGCAGCTGGATCAGCAGCGACTCCTGCGGGCCACGCGCGGCTACGCCGGGGGGGTCGAACTGCTGCAGTCGGTGCAGGACAGCCTCGACCTCTTCAATGTCGACCTCATCCTCGTCAAAGCTGAGTACCACCTCTTCGAGTCCGACGGTCAGGTAGCCGTCCTCGTTGATGCTGTCGATCAACGTCAGCGCGATGGCATGATCCAAATCGGAAAACGGGGTCAGGTTAAGCTGCCAGAGGAGGTAGTCATGCAGGGTTCTTGCGCTGCGACGCTGGTTGAGATAGTCGCCGGAGTCGCCGCTTTCGCGGCTGGCGCCGCCTGAGGAGGGTGGCATGGCACTGTCGTAGATGTCGTCCCAGCCGCTATCGACAGGAAGTTCGTCCGGCAGGCTGCCGGCTTCCGCGTTGATCTCCTTCTCGTTGTTGGCGTCGTTGTCCTGCTGGCCCGATGAGACGTCGTTCTCGTTGCGCTGCGAACGGCGATCCTGATCGCCGTGGCTCCCCTCTTCTTCCATCTCGAGCAGGGGATTGGAGTCCAGCGCCTCCTGAATTTCGGATTTGAGGTCCAAGGTGGATAGCTGCAACAGGCGGATCGCCTGCTGCAGCTGCGGCGTCATGGTGAGATGCTGACCAAGCCGAAGCTGAATCGTCTGCTTCATCGGAGATTAGTTCGATCCTGGTACGTTATTTGTATGGTTCATACGTCTTCATTTTAGCTGATATTTCCTGCTTGGATACAACTGCCTAAGCGCCTTCACATTGCGCTGGATCAATGCTCGCCCGCTAAAGGATGTCGGCCGTCGAGGGGGTAATCTTGAAGCTTTCCTGCGGCGAATAAAACTGGCTGAAATCTAGGGTAACTGGAGGCCGCGGTTTGCAGGGCCGGGTACCTACATAGTGAACTCGTTGCCCAGATAGACGGATCGAACCTGCTTGTCCGCAAGGATGGTTTCGGCATCTCCCTGGATGATGACCCGACCCTCGTGAAGGATATAGGCCTTGTCGCAGATGCCGAGGGTTTCGCGCACATTGTGGTCGGTGATCAGCACGCCGATGTCGCGCGCGCAGAGTTCGCGTACGATATTCTGGATATCTTTCACCGAGATCGGGTCGATGCCCGCAAACGGCTCGTCCAGCAAAATGAAGCGGGGCTCCATGGCGAGCGCCCGGGCGATCTCCAGACGTCTGCGCTCACCCCCGGAGAGCCCCAGTGCCATGTCATTCGCCAGATGGTGGATGTGGAAATCCTGCAGCAGGTTGTCGCACAATGCCCGCTGCTCCAGCCGTGAAAGGGTTTTTCTGGTCTCCAGAACCGCAAGAATGTTGTCGGCGACGCTCATCTTGCGGAAGATCGATGGCTCCTGGGCCAGATAACCCAGGCCCAGGCGGGCGCGGGCGTGCATCGGCAAGGTGCTGATATCGTTGCCGTTGATGCTGACTGCCCCGGCCTCTATGGGAATCAGTCCGGCGATCATGTAGAAGCAGGTGGTCTTACCCGCGCCATTTGGGCCTAGCAGTCCAACCACTTCGCCGCTGGAGACCTCCAGCGAGACGCCGTCCACGACCTTGCGGTGGCGATAGCGCTTGGCCAGGTCGCGGGCAGTGAGCAGACTCATTTCTTTTCGCTCTGCTTTGGCTGTATGGAGATGCGCACCCGCTGTTTGCCCTTGGCCGTGGCGCCCGCCTTGACCTGCCCCTTGACCCGATCATAGACGATGCGGTCGCTGCTGAAAGTGTCCTTGCCCTGGACCATGACAGCGTCGCCGTTCATGTGCAGAATCTCGCTGTTCATGTAGTAGTCCGCCTTCCTGGCCTTGCCCTTGATCAACCCTTTGCCGCCACCGGCATCCTGCTCAAATCGGACCGGCGCGCCCTCCGCCTGGAGATGGTCGGTCTCTCCCTCCTTCTGGGTGACGGTCACCTTGTCGGCATTCAGTTTGATGCTGCCCTGGGTGACGACGACGTTGCCGGTGTAGACGCTGACGCCGGTGCGATCATTGATGTCGGCGCCGTCCGCCTCGACATAAACCGGCTGCTCGCGATCCGATTCCAGCGCGGCCAGCGGGCAGGCGAGCGTTAGCAGGAGCAGCGGGAGCAGGCGGTCCAGGATCCTGGGATTGCTTGTGGTGCTATTCGATTTCATAACGTCCTCTTGCTTGTGAGAGCAGTTTGACCCTGATCGGACGGGCAAACCAGAGTTGCATGCCGACCGATGTGAGCCAATCCTCGCGGCTGGTTGCGTGCGCCTCGGCATCGGTCTCCGCATAGTTGTTGTCTGGCTGTACCCGCAGATCGCGGGTGACGATGTGCAGCGGACGTACGCCCTGGGCCTCTTCACGGTCGATGTGGACCTGGCCCTGAAGCAGCAGCAGCTGCTTGTCGCCCGAGACCCAGCCCCGCTCCGAGCGGATCCTCCAGGGCGGGCGCTCGGCGTCGTGGATCGAGAGTACCGGGCTCTCCAGTTCGGTACTGTCATCATCCGGAAAGTGCTCCATTCTCGCAGCGCTCAGCTGTTTCTCCATCCGGCCGTCGATCCCCATGGTGGAGGCAGTAAAACTCTGCAGGTAGTAATCCGGAGCGTGTGTGTCGGCTCGATACTGCGATGGTCGTTCCTCGACGCGGGAGAGCCAGCCGCTGGCGGCGACCCACAACAGCAGTACCACGCCGATGACGCTGTTTTTACTGAGCCTGATCAAAGATAGGGTTCCAGCGCCCTGGTCAGTTTACCCTGCGCTTCGAGCAGCAGCTCGCAAATCTCGCGAGCGGCGCCGCGGCCGCCGCAGGCGGTGGTGCGCCAGTGTGCCTGTTCCACGGCCAGGCGGTGCGCGTCATGTACCGCGATGGCGAGTCCGACTTCGCGCATGATCGGAAGATCGACGACGTCGTCGCCGACGTAGGCGATCTGCTCGTTGCGCAGCCCCAGGCGTTGCTGCAGGTCGTGATAGGCCGGTAGTTTTTTCTGCTGGCCCTGATAGAGATGAACGATCCCGAGGCTCTCCATGCGCAGCGCCACGACCCTCGAGGAACGTGCTGTGATGATGCCGACTTCGATGCCGCAACGCTGCAGCATTTTCATTCCCAGCCCGTCCTTGGAGTTGAAGGCCTTGTACTCCTGCCCGTCGTCGCCGAGGAACAGACTGCCGTCCGTCAGTACCCCATCGACATCGAATATCACCAGCCTGATCCGGGCAGCTCTCTCGATAATTTCGTTCATCCACCGTCTCCCTTCTATACCACTCCCGCGCGCAGTAGATCATGCATGTTGAGGGCGCCGACGAGCCGGTTCTCACCATCCACGATCAGCAGCGCGTTGATCTTGTTCTGTTGCATGATCTGCAGTGCCTCTGCCGCCAGCATATCCACCTGCGCGGTTTTGCCCCCGGCCGTCATGTAATCCTTGATCCGGCTGGCGCTCAGATTGATGTCGCGATCGAGTGTGCGCCGCAGATCACCGTCCGTGTAGATTCCCGCGAGCCCCCCCTGGTCGTCGATGATGGCGGTCATGCCCAGCCCTTTGGCGGTCATCTCCACCAGCGCATCCTTGAGCGTGGCGTTGCTGCCGACCCTGGGAATTGCGTCGCCGGCGTGCATGATATCGCTGATATGCAGCAACAGACGGCGACCGAGACTGCCACCGGGGTGTGAGCGGGCGAAATCCTGCTCGGTGAACCCCCGCGCTTCGAGCAGCGCTATCGCCAGCGCGTCGCCCATCACCAGCGCTGCGGTCGTGCTGGAGGTTGGGGCAAGGTTGAGCGGGCAGGCCTCCTGCTCGACACTGACGTCGATATGTACGTCAGCCTCGCTGGCGAGGGTTGACGAGGGGTTTCCGGTGAGCGCGATCAGCGGCACGCCGAGACGTTTTATGATGGGGATGATCGTCAGCAGTTCCTGGGTCTCGCCGGAGTTTGAGAGGGCGAGTACCACATCTTTCGGCGTGATCATGCCGAGGTCGCCGTGGCTCGCCTCGCCCGGATGGACGAAGAATGCAGGGCTGCCGGTGCTCGCCAGCGTGGCCGCGATCTTGCTGCAGACGTGCCCCGATTTCCCCATTCCCGTGACCACGATGCGTCCCTCGCAGCCGAGCATGAAGCGGCAGGCACGGGCGAAGGTTGCGCCAACCCGCTGGCACAGATCCAGCACTGCGGCGGCCTCGCTTCTGATGACCGCCAGGCCGAGCGCCTGCAGTCTTGCCGACTCCTCTTCTTCAGAGTACTGCCTGTTACTCATTATTGGATATACCTGCACCGAGTTTCGGCAGACCCCGCCTGCACTGTTCTGTTTGTCGCCGGTCGGTTCCAGCGGCCGCGACTTCGCGCGGCCGGCTTCCCCCCTGCAACGGAGGGGGATTGTTTCAGAGATCGCGGAAATTGTCTAAATCCGAGCTTGACGAAGGCACTGCCTCAGTCGATGAAAAACTGCTGCTTGAGCGAACTCTTTATCGGCTTTTCTGATCCGCTCGGGGTCACCTCAAGGTTGAAGGTAAGCGTTTCGTTATCCACTATCGGGTACTCTCCGATGTAGTAGATCGCCTGCTCTTCGCGAATCTCCCGCATTGCGATATCCTGAATTTTGCCGATCAGATTGATCGATTGCGCCCGGACCTCGGCGGTGACAGCGGTGCCGGTGGTCCCTGCTTTCTCCTGGATGACACTGATGTTGAGCAGGCCGCGATACTTGCTGCGCACGATGTTGTAGCTGCCGGCGATCTCCGGTGTCAGAATGGCCGTCGGGATGGCGTTGTGGTGCACGGTGTATATCCCCTCACGCGTGCTGTTCTCCGCGCTGACCACGGTGCACAGCGACAGCGCCGCCAGCAGCGCCAAAGCCGTTATCGCATCTCTTTTCATCTGCTCTCTTCTCCTTGGCCCGCTACGGGTCCTGGTGGTGGCCCTCTGTGTTTCAGTATATCCGCATTCGAACTCCGGGCTGCGACAACGGGGGGTGCCGGAGCGTCGCGCTGCGGCTTGTGAGTCGCTGCAGGCGCTTAAGTTCTCGGAGCTGGGCAACGGTCGTCCATCTCCGCGGATGGAAATCGGGTCGGATTGTCGATGACCAGGCGCTTGATTCTGCCGCTATCCCCCGATATCAGGCGGACCGAGGCACGCGGGACGCCGAAGCTCTTGGCGAGAAACCTTATCAGATGGGCATTGGCCTTGCCGTCGACAGGCGGCGCGGTGATCCGCACCCGACAGTACTCCTGCTGCGGGCCGACCCACTGATCCTGGCTGGCGCGTGGCTGGACGCGCAGCGAGAGGTGGAGCTGGTCACCCTCCCAGTAAAACCACCGGTTTCGCTGGTTCAATGGAATGGCGAGCCGGTGAGCATCCTCAGCGGGGGCAGCAGCAGCATCTTGAGCAAGGTTATGCCGATCATCACCACCATCGGCGAGAGATCGAGTCCGGAGAATGGCGGGATCAGTCGCCGCGCCGGTCGCAGCAGGGGTTCGGTCAGGCTGTTGATCAGGCTCAGCACCGGATTGTAGCTTCCCGGATTGATCCAGCTGATGATCACCTGTATCAGGATCGCGAAGAGGAAGACGTTGAGCGCCAGATTGACCAGTTCGGGCACCGCCCAGGCCAGTGCCGAGACCAGGCTTGCACCCATGCCGCCCACGATGATGATCAATGCCAGTTCCAGGCTTTGCAGCAGCCACATCAACACCAGTGCCGCGACATCGAGACCGCCGACGCCGGGAATTATGCGGCGCAGCGGGTTTAGCAGCGGCGAGGTGGCCTTGACCACGAACTGTGAAACCGGGTTGTAGAAGTCGGCTCTGGTCAGCTGCAGCAGAAAGCGCATCATGACAATCAGAATGTAGGCGCCGAACAGTACCTGGATCAGGAAAATCGCCGGATTCGAAAGATAGCTGCCGCCCATCACTCTTTCCCCAGTATTTCCGACAGCTCCTCCGAGCGTCGCTTGGCATCGCCCAGGGCCTTGGCAAAGAGCGTCTTGAGCCCCCCCTGTTCGAGCGTTTGCAGCGCGCGCTCGGTGGTGCCGCCGGGAGAGGTGACCCGTCGGCGCAGGGTCGCCGGCCCTTCGCTGCTCTCCATCGCCATGCGCGCGGCGCCCAGCGCGGTCTGCAGCGTCAGCAGCCGCGAAGTGTCGGCCGGCAGACCCATTTCGATACCGGCCTGCTCCATCGCCTCCATCACCAGAAACAGATAGGCAGGGCCGCTGCCGGAGAGCGCGGTGACCGGATCCATCAGCGCTTCGTCTTTCACCCAGCAGGTGAGGCCGACCGCGCGCAGCACCGTCTCCGCCAGGTTCTTCTGCTCCGCCGAAACCCCTTTGCCGGCGTGCAGCACGGTGGCGCCGGCCTGCAGCATGGCGGGGGTATTGGGCATGCTGCGTATCAGCGCCACGTTGCCGCCGAGCCAGCGCTGCAGGTGGGCTTCGCGCACACCGGCGGCGATGGAGATCACCAGCGGACGCCACTGCTGCACCGCTGCCGCCAGGCTTTCGGCGATCTGCTGCATAATCTGCGGTTTGACCGCCAGCACCACCACCTCGGCCTTTTCGACCGCCTTGACGTTGTCATCGGCCGCGCGCACGCCGAAGCGCGCCGCCAGCGAGGCGAGTTTCTCGCTGTCGGGATCGCTGACCAGGATGTGCGCGGGCCTGTAGCCGTCGGCGACCAGACCTCCGATCAAGCTTGTGGCCATGTTACCGCCACCGATGAAAGCTATGGTGCTGCTGCTCTTGTCGGGCAGCGTTCCGGTATTCTGCTGATTCATTTTCCTCTATTACCGAGTCGAAAGTGAAAGTTGCACAACTCTATCCCGATCCACGCAGCGGATTCATCCCTTTTCACCACACTGGTGCCGTTGCTCACGCCTGCCGCTGGCGCGGACCGAATATCGCTGTGCCGATGCGAACAATGGTGGCCCCTTCGGCGACCGCGGCCTCCAGGTCGTCGCTCATACCCATCGACAGGCAATCGAGCCCAGGCGCCAACGGACGAAGCTCCTGTAGCAGTTGGCGCAGGCGCCTAAACGGCAGCCGCTGCTGTTCGAAGGCTGCAGCGGGTGCGGGCAGCGTCATCAGGCCGCGCAGTCGCAGTCGGGAAAACGCGGTGAATTCGGCGGCCAGCTCGCGTGCCTGGTCCGGCGAAAGGCCGGCCTTGCTCTCTTCCAGGTCGAGCATCACCTGCAGACAGACGTTGAGCGGTGGTAGTTCCGGTGGCCGCTGTTGGTTGAGGCGTCGCGCGTGTTTGGCGTCGGCGACACTGTGAACCCAGGCGAAATTTTCTGCAATGGCGCGTGTCTTGTTGCTCTGGATGCGGCCGATGAAGTGCCACTCCAGTGGATGATCGCGCAGTGCGTCGATTTTCTCCAACGCCTCCTGCAGATAGCTCTCGCCGAAACGCCTCTGTCCCGCCCACATCGCTTCGAGCAGATCCTCGGGCGGCCTGGTCTTGCTGACGGCGAGGAGCCGTACCGACCCGGGCGCGCGGCCGTGCGCCTGCTCTGCGTGCTCAATACGCCGCTGTACTTCGGCTAATCTATTCGCTATGGCGTTCATCGGAAAAGAGAAATGGATCCATTGTCCTGACGTACGGGTGATAGTTTCAACCAATCAGGAAACTAAAGCAAAGGAGCGGGTGAGCCGTTATGATGAGAGTTCGCGCAAGCGTCCCCGGCCGTCTATAAAGGCTATGTTGCCGTCGGCCGAGTGGCTCTTGCCCGTCGTTACTGTTCAGCATGGGGATGGAGATAAATGGATATAGCAGAGCTTCTCGCATTCAGCGTCAAGCATGAGGCATCGGATCTGCACCTTTCCGCCGGTCTGCCGCCGATGATTCGTGTCGATGGCGACATCCGCCGCATCAATGTGCCGGCGCTGGAGCATAAAGTCGTGCATGGATTGGTCTACGACATCATGAACGACAAGCAGCGCAAGGATTACGAGGA
>JAGRGU010000072.1:453-43094 GCA_020445335.1 Gammaproteobacteria bacterium | reverse complement strand
CCAAGGTTTTTACCCGCATCCACGTGCACTTCATCCTCGCGGGCCATGATCTGAGCGAGAAGGCCGTAGCGCGAGCGGTGCAGCTGAGCGCCGAGAAATACTGCTCCGCCTCGCTGATGCTCGCCAAGACGGCTGCGGTCAGTCACGATTTCGAAATCAGGGAGGCCTGATGGAGTCCGCCGCGCGCGCGTTCGATAATCTGGTCGCCGAATTCTACGAGGTCTGGTTCCGCTACCATCCCGAACAGGCGACGCAAGCGGGCGTGCGCGGTTACGAGGGCGAGCTGCCGTCGCTTGCCGATGATGCCGTGGGCGCATTGGGAAACTGGCTCGAAAGCGCCGTCGTCGCTTTGGAGGAGATCGACTACGCTGCGCTAGACCGGCGTCGCCAGCTCGACCTGGAACTGTTGTTCGGCGTCTGCCGCGATGAGTACCAGTCGATTCTGGTCAACGACTGGCGGCATCGCAACCCCGTCGGTTTTCTGCCGTTCACGGCGCTGCGCAGAGTCGAGTCGACGGCGGTATCGGGCGATCGCGATGCCCTTTTCCGCGCGCTCGCCAAAGTGCCTGACTATCTCAGTCTGGCCTGCGATCAGTTGGCACGCTATCCGTCGCTGGTGCCGGTCTTCTGGCTCGAGGCGGCAGTCGATCAAGCCAAGGCTGAACTTGACTACCTCAAGCAGCTGCAGGCGGCATTTTCAGATGAGAACGAGGGAGACGGGCGGGTAAGGCTGGCGACCCTGTGCGAAAGGGCCGCGGAGTCGGTCGACGGATTCCTGGTTTTCCTGTCGAAGAAGATCACACCGCGGGCACAGGGGAGCGTGGCTTGCGGCAGGCAGCGCTACCAGGAGCGGTTGCGCTTTCGCCACCATCTGAGCGACGATATCGAGCGACATACGGCTCTGGTCCACGCCTGCTACCAGCAGAGCCTGGCCGAGTTGGCATCGCTCTCGCTGGAGCATGATGGCAGCCAGGATCCTGCGCACTGGCTGAGCCGGATCGGAGGGCGCGAAACCACGGCAGAGGAGCGGCTCGAGCAGTGCCGCGAGCAGCTGGCGTGGCTCTACCGGCTGGTGCGGGAGAGTGGTCGGTTCGAGCTTCCATCCGAAGCGACACTGGAACTTCGCATCGGCGCTGACCAGAGCTTGTCCTATCCCCACTACTCGCCGACCCGAAGCAGTGATCTGGTCGCCGCAGGTCTGCTGTTTCTTGCCAGTGGGCAGCACGCAGCGCCGATTGAACGGTTGATTGGCGACTGCATCCGCTATGCCTGGCCTGGACGACATCTGCAGGCGATGGCGGCGGCGGGGGGCGAGGGTGAGCGTTGGGTAAGGCGGTCGCACCGAAGTGAGGCGCAGCGCACGGGGTGGGCGCTCTATGTCGAGCAGCTGTTGTTCGAACAGGGGATCCTGATTACGCCCGAGCAGCGGCTGTTCATGCTGTTGGAGCAGGCGCGGTGCGCACTGTTTGCATTGCTGGAGATCGAGCTGCACATCGGCGGGCTGGCACTCTCCGGGGTGCGCCTGCAACTTGCGGCACTGCCCGGTTACGACTCACGGCATCTGCAACGGGATCTGTTGCAGCTGACGCGCAACCCGGGCGATGCGCTGGCGTCTTTGGTCAACTGGCGGATGCTGAATACCCTGAGGCATTGCGTTGCCCAACAGAGCGGCGAGGGTGCACTGCAGGAGATGCACCAGACGATACTCGCGGCAGGGGTGGTGCCGGTGCCGCTGATGATCCGCCATCTATTCGGATCGCAGCTGTGGGAGTGCGTCGAGACGCGGGTCTACAACCAATAGGTGGTGCCGGTCATTAACCTTGCGGTGAGCTGCATCGCCACCTTGAAGGGGGCTGGTAAAGGGGCGCCGCCTCCCGCTGTTGCAAGATCCGCGTGGTGCTGTTCGTCCTCCTTCATCTGCTCGAGAATGGCGCGGCTTTTCCGGTCCTGTGCCGGAATCCGTCGCAGATGGTCATCGATGTGGGCGCAGACCTGCTTTTCGGTTTCGGCGATGAATCCAAGGCTCCACTTGTCTCCTGCCAGCCCCGCGCTGGCGCCGATAGCGAAAGAGCCAGCATACCAGAGCGGATTGAGCAGACTGCGCCGATCCTGCAGCTCCACCAGCCGTGAATGGCACCAGTCGAGGTGGTCGCTCTCCTCCTTCGCGGAGCGCTGCATGCTGGCGCGGACCTGCGGCAGGCGGGCGGTCAGCGCCTGCCCCTGATAGAGCGCCTGCGCGCAAACCTCGCCGCTGTGGTCTATGCGGATCAGTCTTGCAACCTCGGTTCGTTGCTCGGCGCTCAGATCGGCCTCCGGCACCCCTTTGGCCGGATTGACGCGCTCGGTTGCCTGCGGCTGCCCGAACAGCGTGCGCAGCGCCTGATCGATGCCGAGCAGCAGACGGTCGGCCGTTGTGTATGCTCTCTTCTCCATGGATCTAAGCATAGGGAAACGAGGTACGGCTGCCAAGCGCGCCCGTCTACTCCTTGAGTTGTGCGTGCAGCAGTTCCAGCGGATGCATCACCCGCAGCGTAGATCCCTCTCCGTGCAGACCGGCCGCCAAATGCAGTGCGCAGCCGGTGTTGCTGGTCAGCAGCGCGTCGAATTGAGCCCGCCCGGCCGCCGCCACCAAAGGTTCGCGCAGCTGATCGGCCAGCTCCGGCTGGGTCAGCAGATAGCTGCCGGCCGCGCCGCAGCAGTGGCTGCTTGCGGCGCGTTGAACGGCGATACCGGGAATCAGTCCGAGCAGTTCAGCCACCGCTTCGCCCCCGCCGGGCAGTTGCCTGGCCGAGCAAGGGGTGTGCAGCAGCACGTTGGCCTCGAGCGGCGCAAAGGGCAGCGCTGCAACTCCAGGCTGCCGGAGCAAAAAGCGACAGGCTTCGATGACCGGTGCTTCGAGCGCAGCATCGAGTCGTGGGTAGTCGAGCAGTTGCGCGCCGCAGCCGCTGGCGACAAAGAGAATCGCCTCGACCGGATCGGCGTCGAACAGTGCGCGATTGCGCGCCGCCAGCTGGCGTGCCTTGGCAGGTTGACCATTGTGCTGATGCAGCGCACCGCAACAGACCTGTTCGCGCGGTACGACGACCTCGAAGCCGAGACGGTCCAGCAGCCGCTGCAATGCCAGCAGTGCCGGCCGGTCGGCGATGTTGCCGACACAGCCGGTAAACAGCGCCACCCGACCGGTGACGCCGGAAGTGGGGGTGGTTTGCAGTGGCGAGCGCGTCGTGGTCCGGGGCAGCAGGGCGTCCAGTCGACGAAACTTGTGACCGCCAACTTTTTTCGCCAGACTGCGCAATCCACTGCGTTGGTAGAAGTCGAGCAGCGCGGGCATGGCCTTCATATAAGGCAGACGACTGATCAGCTCGAGGCGCAGCCGGGAATTCGGTCTGCGCGCGTGCGGCTGCAATGCACGCACCGCGTCGATCAAGCGGCCGTATTCGACCCCCGATGGGCAGGCGCGCTCGCAGGCGAGGCAGCCGAGGCAGCGGTCGAGATGACGATGCAGGCGGGGTGTGTCGACACGCTGCTGCACGTATCCCTGGATCAGCGCAATGCGGCCCCGGGGGGAGTCGCCCTCGTCCCTGGTTGACAGGTAGGTGGGGCAGTGCGGCAGGCAAAGACCGCATTTGACGCAGCGGTCGGCCTCGATAAGTAGTGCTTCTCGGTCCACGAATGGTCGCAGGGGATGGTGCCTGGCTCTGCTTTTCGGTAGCGGGTGTTGCCCTGGAGCGGGCATCCTACCCGAAATAACCCGGCTGTAGTACTTGCCAACTGTTTTTGTCTCCGGTAACATTCGCGCTCTTTTTTCAAGCGTTTTATTTGAGTTCTCCGCTGGAGCGAGTTTGATGACGACTGTAAGTGCAAAACCCGCAGAGGTTCGCCGTGAATGGTATCTGGTGGATGCCAACGAAAAGACGTTGGGCCGATTGGCCAGCGAGATAGCGCGTCGGTTGCGCGGCAAGCATAAGCCCGAGTTCACGCCGCACGTGGACACCGGTGACTACATCGTGGTCGTCAACGCTGAGAAGGTGCGGGTGACCGGCAACAAGCTGCAGGACAAGATGTACCACCATCACACCGGATACATCGGTAACATGAAGTCCGTCAATCTGGAGAAGTTGCTGGCGGAACACCCCGAGCGCGCACTGGAAAGCGCCGTCAAGGGTATGTTGCCGAAAAACCCTCTGGGCCGTGCGATGCTCAAAAAGCTGAAGATTTACGCAGGCCCCGAGCACAAGCATGCAGCGCAGCAGCCGCAGCCACTCGAGATCTGAATCAAGCATTTTTTAAGTACCGGAATATAGAGACATGGCACAGACCCAAAATTACGCAACCGGACGCCGCAAGAGCTCCACAGCCCGCGTCTACCTGACCAGCGGCAGTGGCAGCATCACTGTCAACAACCGCAGTCTGGATGACTACTTCGGCCGCGAGACTGCGCGCATGGTAGTGCGCCAGCCGCTGGAAGTGGCCGAGGCACTGGAGAAGGTGGACGTGAGCGTCACTGTCCGCGGCGGCGGCACGACCGGCCAGGCGGGTGCGATTCGCTTGGGTATTGCGCGAGCGCTGGCGAGCTATGACGAGAGCCTGCACGGCGCCATGCGCAAGGCTGGTTACCTCACCCGCGACGCCCGCGCGGTCGAGCGTAAGAAGGTCGGTCTTCACAAGGCCCGCAAGCGTCCGCAGTACTCCAAACGCTAGTACTTCGTACCTGGTATCTATTGGGATGTAGCTCAACTGGCAGAGCGACGGACTCTGACTCCGTAGGTTCGAGGTTCGACCCCTCGCATCCCAGCCAATCATTAGCCGATACTGGCCCCGTTCAGTATCGGCTTTTTTGTTTCAATGACTGCGCTGAATCCAGTTGTGTGAGGGTGGTCTCCGAATACCCGGGAGTTGCGCTGTCACTGATCCGTAAGTCGTAAGGAACGGCAATCCGTAGCGCATTCGCCGTTTGTCTGTTTCCTGCTACAGAAATTATTGGTAAAAATGTTGTTTGAGTCGCTCTCTTCTTATCCGACACTGGCGCAGGAGGGGGTGTCTATATATAGATATCCGTTTAGAATATCTTCCTAAGTTGCTGAATTGGCGTTTCTGGTAGTCGCACCCCTGCCATTTTTCGAGAAAAATGTCTCTTTTTAGACACAAAATCATTTTTTGTTGTTTTTTTTCAAATTAGTTGTTGCAAATCTGATTTTGTGTGTCTATTATTCAATCCGCACAGCAACTGAATTATTACCATTGTTCTTTCTTCTTTGGAGTTCAAACATGAAAAAACTGATCACTCTGGCAGTCGCAGCCGCTCTGGTTGCTCCTATGGCCGCCTCCGCCGAGACCACCCTGTACGGTCGTCTCTCCACCGCTGTCGTCACCGGCGACGATGACACCGACCGCGCATGGGATGTCGAGACCGGCACCACCCGTATCGGCGTCAAGGGCGGCGAAGATCTGGGCGGTGGCCTGAAAGCCATCTTCCAGGCCGAATGGTCCTTCACCTCCGATGATGGTCCGGGCGCATCCACCGTTGGTGGCCTGGGCAACCGTCTGGCCTACGTCGGCCTGAGCGGCGGTTTCGGTACCGTTGCCCTCGGTCGTCAGTGGACCCCGTACTACGGTTCGGTAAACAAGACTGATATCTTCGAGAACGCCAAGAGCACCAATGGCGCCAACGACTACTACATCGGTCTGGTCCGCACCGGTAAGGCTGTAGCCTATGTTTCGCCGAACTTCAACGGCCTGCAGGCCAAGGTTGCCGTTATCGCTGACCGCGCTACCGGCCTGGGCACCGACGACGGCGTTGATGGTTACAACATCTCGCTCGACTACAACAACGGCCCGATCAGCGTCGGCGCTTCTATCCTCGAAGCCAAGGATACCTTCACCAACGACCGTTGGGGTGTTGGTGCTTCCTACAACTTCGGCATGTTCAAGCTGATCGCTCAGTACGAAGACAAGGATGACATCGCTGGCGCTGGCGCGGCTGACTCCTGGGCAGTTGGCGGCGAAGTATACTTCGGCAACAACACCGTCAAGCTGGTTTACGGTCAGATGGATCCCGATGGCGGCGACGAGCTGGACGTCTGGGGCGTTGGCCTGGATCACAACTTCAGCAAGGCCACCAAGGTCTATGTTGAGTACACCGACAGCGACAATGATTCCACCATCGATTCGAATCAGCTCGCCATCGGTCTGCGTCACGACTTCTAAGTCGCTGTTCGCAAGTTGATGCAGTGATGAAACGGGGCCTTCGGGCCCCGTTTTTTGTGGTTTAGTTGTGGCAAAAACGCTGTGAATTCCCTATCCTGTGCGTTGTCATCTGCGCTGCTTCGGGTGGCGCTGGATTCCTGTGTTGCCGGGTCTATACGCCTGGGCCGCAACCAGGGGAGCATGTCGATCTCTCCCCGCGGATAACGAGAAAACCTTGAGGATGAAATAGATGAAGAAGAGCATGGCAAAGAGTTTACTGGTGGCCGCCCTTGGTTTCGGTCTGACCGTTCCGGCGTTCGCCGCTGACACCATCAAGCTTGGTGTCGCCGGTGCCCACAGCGGCGACCTCGCTTCCTACGGCCTGCCGAGTGTCAATGCCGCCAAGCTGGTGGTCGATCAGGTCAATGCCAAGGGTGGCATCGACGGCAAGCAGGTCGAACTGCTGATCGAGGATGATGTCTGCAAGCCCGAGGTTGCCACCAACACCGCGACCAAACTGGTCTCGGACGGTGTTCATGTAGTGCTGGGTCACATCTGTTCCGGTGCCACCAAGGCCGCGTTGCCGATCTATAACAATGCCGGTGTGGTGGTGATGTCGCCCTCGGCAACCAACCCGGCTCTGACCCAGAGCGGCGACTATCCCAACTTCTACCGCACCATCGCTTCGGACGACGCGCAGGCGCGCACCGAGGTCGATTTCGCGCTCGGCACCCTGGGTCTGACCAAGATCGCGGTGATCCACGACAAGGGCGACTACGGCAAGGGGCTGGCCGAGTTCGCCAAGACCTTCATCGAAAAGTCGGGCAAGGGCGAAGTGACCTTGTTCGAGGGCGTCACGCCGGGTGCAGTGGACTACTCGGCGGTAGTGCAGAAGATCAAGCGCTCGGGTGCGGAGGCGGTCATTTTCGGCGGTTACCACCCAGAGGCCTCGAAGATAATCACGCAGATGCGTAAAAAGCGCATGGATACGATCTTCATCTCCGACGACGGCGTGAAGGATGATACCTTTATCAAAGTGGCTGGAAAGTATGCCGAAGGTGTCTATGCCACCGGGCCAAAGGACACCTCCTCCAATCCTCTCTCCAAAGAGGCGGTCGAAGCCCACAAGAAAACCTTCGGCTCCGATCCGGGTGCATTCTTCGAAAACGCATACTCCGCGGCGCTGGCGCTGCTGAACGCGGTCGACCAGGCCGACTCCACTGACATGGCCAAGGTGCGTGCCGCGCTGCAGAGCAGCGATGTCGCCACCCCGGTTGGCACTATCCGTTTCGACGAGATCGGCGACGCGGTCGGTGTCGGCTTTGCGATGTATCAGGTCAAAGACGGCCAGTATGTAGAGGTTAAATAAAAAGGTACTGGGTACCGGGAACGGGGTACTGGGCCTTCGTTTACTGGTGCGTAGAATGCCCCCCAACGCCTGGGTTTGTACCGGGTGTTGGGGATTTTCTTTTTTTCAACTTGATAAATCGGTACCGGACGGCGGGGCAGGCAGGGATTCCTTGCACCTGGCTCCCGTAACTGGTTCCTCTCCTTTATGGAATACTTTATCGAACTCTTCTTCAGCGGTTTGACGCGCGGTTCCATCTACGCGCTCATCGCGCTGGGCTATACGATGGTCTACGGCATCATCGGGCTGATCAACTTCGCGCATGGCGAAATCTACATGATCGGCGCCTTCACTTCGTTTATCGTCGCGACGGTACTTTCGATCTACGGGTTCCCGCTGCTTTCGATCGTGCTGCTGGCCGGGCTGGCGGCGGCGGTCTGGTCGGCCTCCTATGGCTTCACCATCGAGAGAATCGCCTACCGCCCATTGCGGCAGGCGCCGCGTCTCTCGGCGTTGATCAGCGCCATCGGGATGTCGATATTTTTGCAAAACTATGTGCTGCTGGCGCAGACCTCCGACTTCCAACCGTTTCCCGAACTGATCCCCGATTTCGATTTCATGGAGCCCTACGCGCACGTCGTCGGTTCGTCGGATATCGTCATTCTGCTGACCACCGCGGTATCGATGATCGCTTTGACGCTGCTTATCAAATTCTCCCGGGTAGGCAAGGCGATGCGCGCCACGTCGCAGGATCGAACGATGGCGATGCTGGTCGGCATCAACGTCAACAACGTGATATCGATGACCTTCATCATCGGCTCCGCACTGGCGGCGATCGGTGGCATGCTGATCGCGTCCCATATCGGCCAGATCAACTTCTTCATCGGTTTCATCGCCGGCATCAAGGCGTTCACCGCTGCAGTGCTGGGTGGCATCGGATCAATCCCGGGTGCGGTGCTGGGTGGCTTCGTGCTGGGCCTGACAGAGAGTTTCGCCACCGGCTACGTCTCCAGCGACTACGAGGATGTATTTGCTTTTTCGCTGTTGGTGCTGATTCTTATTTTCAAACCTGCGGGGCTGTTGGGTCGTGAAGAGACCCAAAAGGTGTAAGCGATGTTCAAGATCGAAGAGCTGAAAAAGTCGCTGCTGATCTCGCTCTGGTTCGCCTTTCTGACCTTTCCGCTTCTGGTGATCAAGGTCAATCCGATCGAGCGCACGGTGCTGTGGCGCTGGGAGAACATGGTCTATGTGGCGATCGGCAGTTTCGTCATCTCAATTCTGGTGCGCCTGTTTTACCTTCATCAGGAACGCCGCCGCGAACGTGTCGCCCGTGGTGAGATCACCCTGGGCGACCCCTGGATCCAGACATTGCTGAGCGAACCCCGCTATCTCTACCCGTTTTCGGCAGCTGTGCTTGCGGTCAGTCTGGTTTTCCCGTTCCTCTTCTCCACCTACCAGACCAATATAATGATTACCGCGCTGATGTATGTGGTGCTCGGGCTGGGACTCAACATCGTGGTAGGGCTGGCCGGTCTGCTTGATCTGGGTTACGTCGCCTTCTACGCGGTCGGCGCTTACTCCTACGCGCTGCTGAACTACCACTTCGATATCGGCTTCTGGATGGCGCTGCCGATCGGTGCGCTGTTGGCGGCTCTTTTCGGCGTGCTGCTCGGATTTCCGGTGCTGCGGCTACGCGGCGACTATCTGGCGATCGTCACGCTTGGCTTCGGCGAGATAATCCGTCTGATTCTGGAGAACTGGAACGAGTTCTCGCAGGGGCCGAGCGGTATATCCAACATTCCACGGCCCGGGCTGTTTGGAATGGAGTTGTCGCTCGATCAGGCGATTCTCTATCTCTATTACCTGATGATTGCCGCAGTGGCGTTCACCATTTTTGTCGTCAACCGTTTGCAGGATTCGCGTATCGGTCGTGCCTGGGTGGCACTACGGGAGGATGAGATTGCCTGCCAGGCGATGGGTATAGACAAGCGCAAGACCAAGCTTACCGCATTTGCACTGGGCGCGACCTGGGCCGGGATCGTCGGCGTCATATTCGCCGCCAAGACCACCTTCATCAATCCGGCAAGTTTCACTTTTCTGGAGTCGGCGATCATTCTCTGTATCGTTGTACTCGGCGGCATGGGCTCGATCTTCGGCGTCATCGTCGGCGCGTTGATACTGATCCTGCTGCCCGAACATCTGCGCGCGCTCTCCGACTACCGCATGCTCGCCTTTGGCGCGGTGCTGGTCACGATGATGATCTTCCGTCCGCAGGGCGTAGTCGCCAATATCCGCCGCAGTTACCGCTTCGAATCGAAGGTGGATGGAGAGGCGCGATGAGCAGACCCGTACTGCAGGTGGAGGGGCTGTCGATGGACTTCGGCGGTATCCGAGCGATGTGCGAGCTCGACCTGGAGGTTGATCAGGGACAGATCGTGGCGCTGATCGGCCCCAACGGCGCGGGCAAGACCACTTTTTTCAACTGCGTCACAGGGATCTACAACCCGACCGAAGGCAGCATCTTTCTCAATCCGCCCGATGGTGGAAAGGCGATACGTCTGAACGGACTCAAGCCGAACCAGGTGACCGAGAAGGGGATGGCGCGCACCTTTCAGAACATTCGTCTGTTCCAGAAGATGACCGTGCTCGAAAATGTGATGATCGGGCGCCACTGTCGCACCCGTTCCTATATTGCCGGTGCGGTCTTCAAGACCAGGGCGACTCGCCGCGAGGAGCGGCAGACCGTAGAGATCAGCTATCAAATCCTTGAAAAGGTCGGCCTTGCCGAGGTGGTCAACGAACTGGCGGAGAATCTCCCCTACGGCGCGCAGCGTCGCCTGGAGATTGCCCGGGCGTTGGCTACCGAGCCTTTTCTGCTTCTGCTCGACGAGCCGGCTGCGGGTATGAATCCGCAGGAGACCCAGGAGCTCGACGATCTGATCAAGCGAATCCGTGACGAGGGGCATTCGATTCTGCTGATCGAACACGACATGAAGCTCGTCATGAGTCTGTCCGACAAGATCTATGTGGTCGATTACGGCAAGAAGATCGCCGAAGGTTCGCCGCAGCAGGTGAGCTCCGATCCGGCCGTTATCAAGGCATATCTGGGCGAGGATATCGATGCTTGAATTGCGCAACATCCGGACCTTCTACGGCAATATTCAGGCGTTGAAGGGGGTCAGCCTGGAGATCAAGAACGGGGAGATCATAACCCTGATCGGAGCCAACGGCGCCGGCAAGAGCACGACGTTGATGTCGATCTGCGGCGTGGCGCCGCCCCGCTCGGGCGAGATCCTTTTCCGAGGCGAGCCGATAACGCAGATGTCGCCGGATCACATCGTCGCTCTGGGCGTCTGCCAGGTACCGGAAGGTCGTCATATCTTCCCGCAGCTGACGGTGCAGGAAAATCTCGATATGGGCGCGTTTCTACGCAGTGACAAACGCGAGATCGCACGTGATCTGGAGTACGTTTTCTCGTTGTTTCCGATACTCAAGGAGCGGCGTACGCAGCACGGCGGAACGCTCAGCGGTGGTGAGCAGCAGATGCTGGCGATGTCGCGCGCGTTGATGGCGCGGCCGCAGCTGCTGTTGCTGGATGAACCGTCGATGGGGCTGGCGCCGCTGATCATCCGGCAGATATTCGAGATCATCAAGAAGATCAACGAAGAGCAGGACACCACCATTTTTCTGGTTGAGCAGAACGCCAATCAGGCGCTGCAAATCGCCCATAGAGGCTATGTGATCGAGAATGGCGCGATCACCATGAGCGACAGCGCCGAGAATCTGTTGAGTAACCCGGACGTGCAGAAAGCCTATTTGGGTATATAGCGGAGCGGTCAAAAGGGCCGGATTCGATTGTCTCCGGTCCTTTCGATCCTTCCTTTAAGTGCCGTCAGGGTTCGATGGTCTTGATGCCGCTTTCCGTTCCAAGCAGCAGCACATCGGCGGGCCGTAGCGCGAACAGTCCGGTTGTGACGACTCCGGCTAGGTTGTTGATCGCCTGCTCCATTTTAGCCGGCTCCATGATACGCAGGTTGTGCACGTCGAGGATGACGTTACCGTTGTCGGTGACGAAATTCTCGCGCCACACTGGCGTACCTCCCATCTTGACCAATTGTCTTGCCACATGGCTGCGGGCCATCGGGATAACCTCCACAGGCAGTGGAAACTCCCCGAGTATGTCGACCAGCTTGCTGCCGTCGGCGATGCAGACGAACTTGCGGCTGGCACCGGCGATAATTTTTTCGCGGGTGAGCGCGCCGCCGCCGCCCTTGATCAGATGGAGCTGGCTGTTTGACTCGTCCGCGCCGTCGACATAGAGATCCAATTCGCCGGTCGCGTTCAGATCGAACACCGCAATGCCGTAGGACTTGAGCCGCTTGGTCGATGCCTCTGAGCTGGAAACGGTCCCCTCTATCCTGCCCTTTATATCGGCCAGAAGATCGATGAAGTGGTTGACTGTCGAGCCTGTGCCTACTCCGATGATGCCGCCGTCGACATAACGGATCGCGGCTTCAGCCGCTTTTCGTTTCAGTTGGTCCTGAGACATTTTTTCTCTCCCGCATTCGAATATCAGTGATTTATGATACCGTTGGCTTCGGTGGTTGTCATATTCGTCTGCAGTCGTTCGGAGTGAGCCGCATTCCTAATTCAAGAACCGGGTCAGCTTATGCCGCAATCCTATATCGAGCGCATCCTTAGATCACGGGTATACGACATTGCCAGGGAGACGCCCCTCGATGCCGCACTCGGCCTCTCAAAGCGTTTGGGTAACAGCGTCTATCTCAAGCGTGAAGATCTGCAGCCGGTCTTCTCCTTCAAGTTGCGTGGTGCTTATAACAAGCTGGCCGGGTTGTCGACTGAAGAGCGTGAACGCGGGGTGATCGCTGCCTCCGCCGGCAATCATGCCCAGGGAGTGGCGATGTCCGCCGCTCGCCTTGGCATGCGCGCGACCATTGTGATGCCAAAGACGACCCCGGTGATCAAAGTGGATGCGGTACGCGGTTTTGGCGCGCGTACGGTTCTTCATGGCGATTCATATGATGAAGCCTGCGCGCACGCCATGGCGATGGCCGACGCGAAGGGACTGACTTTCATCCACCCTTTCGATGACGCCGAAGTTATCGCGGGCCAGGGAACCATCGGTATGGAGATACTTCGCCAGTACCCCGGCACGCCTCATGCTGTCTTCGTTCCGGTGGGAGGCGGCGGACTCATCGCCGGTGTTGGCGCCTACGTCAAATTTGTCGCACCCGAGGTCAGGGTGATAGGTGTGGAGCCGGAAGATGCGCCGACGCTGTTCAGCGCGCTGCAGAAGGGGCGGCGGGTGACGCTGAAGCAGGTGGGGATTTTTGCCGATGGTGTCGCGGTCAGACAGATTGGCCGCGAGAGCTTCAGGGTTGCGCGCGAGGTGGTCGATGAAGTGATACTCGTCAGCACCGACGAGATCTGCGCGGCGATCAAGGATGTATTCGATGATACGAGAACCGTAGCCGAACCTGCCGGCGCGTTGTCAGTCGCGGGATTGAAAAAGTATGTGTCACGCGAAGGCCTGACTGACAAAGGATTGATCGCGATCGAAAGTGGCGCCAATATCAATTTCGACCGCCTGCGCCATGTCGCAGAGCGGGCGGAGTTGGGTGAGCGTCGGGAAGCTTTGATCGCAGTCGAGATCCCCGAAGAGCCCGGCAGTTTTCTGCGTTTCTGTAAAAGTCTCGGTCGTCGCAATATCACCGAGTTCAACTACCGCTATGCGGATGCGGTGCGAGCTCATGTCTTCGCCGGTGTCGAATTGAGCGACGGCGAGCGGGAGCGCGACGAACTGCTGCTGAATCTGCAGAACAGCGGTTATCCGGTGATCGACCTGACAGACAATGAAACCGCCAAACTGCACATACGCTATATGGTCGGCGGCCATGCACCGACGATCTCCAACGAGGCGCTGTTTCGGCTTCAGTTTCCCGAGCGTCCGGGCGCCCTGTTGGCCTTTCTTTCGGGCCTGGGCAAGCGTTGGAATATCTCGCTATTTCACTATCGCAACCACGGTGCGGCTTACGGTCGGGTCCTGCTGGGCATTCAGATAGAGCCCGGTGAGCGACGAGAATTCAGTCGCTTTCTGAAAACATTGGGATATCGCTGTGAGGAGGAGAGTGACAACCCCGCTTACCGGCTTTTTGCCTGTGGCGGCAGATGCGATGCGCCTTGAGACGCTGTTGCCGCTCTATTGGTCGGGTATAACCAAATCGTTAAAACGGGCTAAAACAAAGAGAGACCCCGTTTGGGGTCTCTCTGTTTGCTGTTGCGTGCCTCTGCTAGATGACTTTCTTTCTCGGGGTCACCTTGCGGGGTCGCAGTACCCGTTGTTTTGCGCCTGCCTTTTTCGCGGTGGTTTTCTTGCTGGTCGCCGACCGTTTTTTCTGGACACTCTTTTTTGCAACAGATTTCTTGGCTACGACTTTTTTCTTGGCTGTTGCTTTCTTCTTGGTCGTTGCGCTCTTTTTTGTCACGCTTTTCTTCGCGGCTGCCTTTTTCGTTGCAACCTTCTTCTTTGCGACTGCCTTTTTCGTTGCAACCTTCTTCTTTGCGGTCGCCTTTGTCGCAGTGGCTTTCTTTTTAACTGCTGCCTTTTTCACCGCGACCTTCTTTTTCGCGGTCGATTTCTTTTTGCTCACTGAGGCTTTTTTGACTGCTGCTTTCTTCGATGTGACTTTCTTGCGGGTGGCAGTTTTCGGGGAGACGGCTTTCTTTTTCGGTGCAGCCTTTTTCTTTGTGACCACCTTCTTCGCAGTTGCTTTCTTTCTGGCTGGGGATCTCTTGGTGGAAGCTGATTTTGCAGCGACGCCTGTCTTGGTCGTCGCCTTCTTTGTCACGCTCTTTTTTACACCAGTGGCTTTTTTAGCTGCGGTTTTTTTAACGGCCATCATTCTCCCCCAATGTGCAAGCAAAAATACATACTCGTCTGAGTATAATAAAGCAATATAAAAAAGCTAGTTTGGTCCGTGCAATGCGCTGCGCTGTTACGCAGCCCGGCATTCTATAGAATGCCGGCGGTCTTATATCCGGGCCGCTCGGCCTTCGCAATCCATACGCTGCACGCCTCGTTCGCTGGCGACGAAATCCAACGGTATGTCCCAGAGTCGCGGACTGATTGTCGCGACATGTTGGCAGTGGTGGGCAAGACCGATCAATAGCGGGCGATGCCACAACTTGCGCTGGCGCAGAAACGCAAGCGTACGATCGTAGTAGCCGCCTCCCATTCCCAGCCGGTTTCCGTGAAGATCGAATCCCACAAGCGGGAGCAGAATTACATCTAGATCAGTTGCCTTTCGCAGCGCACGTTTTTCCACCAAGGGCTCCGCGATTCCGAATCGGTTCGAGACCATGATCGAATCCCGTTCATACGGCGCAAAGCTGAGCTGTTTTTCTCTGCCTGCAGTCAGTACGGGAAGGAAGAGACTTTTGCTGCAACGGAGGGCGGCGCAGGCAAGCGGCTCCGGGTCCAGTTCGCCGTCGTTTGCAACGTAGAGTGCAAGTGAATCAAAACGGAGAAACAGCCCCCAGTGGATCAGTGCTCTGGCGGCGGTGATGCTGTTCGCTCTCTGTCTCGCGGCTGGCAGCGCCCGGCGTCTGGCCCTCAACGTTTTTCTAAGGTTGGCGTGGTCGGGATTACTCACGATGCACGACGGGCTTCGGTGGCGCGGAGACGCTGTTGCGGTAAGGGAGACGTTGCCGATGGATTTGGCTTCAGAATGGATAGGAAGGCGCTCCCCACCTGTGCCGTCGCTGACTTTCGTTCTTGAACCAATAGGTTCAAGTGGGAACCGCTGTGCGACCTAAGGCTTTCCGCTCGAGGCGGACCTGCACACCGGCTGCGACTTTCGATCCCCAGGGCATGTATTAGGCTCAAGAAAATACCCGGTCAACTTACGAACACCGCAGGGAGCGCCTCTATAACCTAGGCTAAACCTAAACGCTTCAAACTTCCAGTTGATTGCTCTGATTCAAAGCAACATCGATCTTGTCATGCATTACCCGTAGACGCTTCTGCAGGCCGGCGGCTGTCTCGAGCGAGTCGTTTCTGCCCTGCAGCAACTCATGCGCGAGGTTGAGCGCCGCGAGCACTGCCATGCGGTCAGTTCCTATCACTTTTCCGCTCGAGCGGATGCCGCGCATCTTGCCATCCAGCAGCCGGGCTGAGGCGAGCAAACCCTCCTCCTCGCCTTTCTCGCAGGAGATACGGTACTCCTTGTCCAGGATGTGGACCACGATCGGAACGTTATTCGCGTTCACAGATTAACTTCCATCGATTTGAGACGGTTGATCATCGACTCGACGCGCGTTCGGGCCATGTCCGTCTTGTCGATCAGGTCGGCCCGCTCAGCCATAAGGCTCTTCTGCCGCGCGTAAAGCGAACGATTCTCCTGGCTCAAACGCTCGACAGTACGGATCAGTTCGTCGACGCGTGCCTCCAGCGCATCCAGTCCCTGCTCTGCACTGCTTTTCATATCTATGGTGCTCATGCGCTCCAATATAGTGTGCACGGAGAATCCGGTCAACGGCGCTCGTGCGTGTTATCCTGTGGCGCTGTTGCGGGCCCGATATGGCCTTTTCACCGGGGCGGAAACAGCGTTTGAAATAATGCACAATT
Organism: Gammaproteobacteria bacterium; assembly: GCA_020445335.1. Taxonomy (GTDB): domain Bacteria; phylum Pseudomonadota; class Gammaproteobacteria; order Chromatiales; family Chromatiaceae; genus HKST-UBA178. The sequence continues at coordinate 26,913 of JAGRGU010000072.1, read as the reverse complement.
CATTGACATACGCAGAGCTGGAGAGTCGCCTGGCGGCTGCTCGGGTCGAGCTCGGAGCGGCGGAAATTGACGGGCTCCTGTGTGCTCTTCTGTGCGGTAACCGGAAGGGAGCGCGCTCGCTGTTTCTGGCTGAAATCCTCTCCGAAGGGGACGTAAACGACCTGTTGCTGGGGGAATGCAGGCGCTCGCTGGACGAGCTCTATGACCGCGCGTTGGCTGGCGTAACCGATCCACAGATGGGCTTCGAGCCGCTGCTGCCAGGCGATGAGATGCCACTGACCGACAGGGCGCTGGCGTTGCGTGACTGGTGCGCAGGTTTTCTCTACGGATTCGGGCTTTCCGATGCGCGGCAGATGGAAACATTGGGCGACGGGGTGCGGGAGGTACTGCAGGACTTGAGCGAGATTTCCCGTCTGGACACAGCCGAATTGGCAGATGCCGGCGACGAGGATGAGGAGGCACTGATGCAGTTGACCGAGTTTTTACGCGTTGCGGTGATGAATATCTACGATGACCTGGAGGCGGAAGGGGTGGACCAAGCGTGACCGAAAAAGAGTTCAAACGTCGCCGCGCGCAGTTGATGCGCATGATGGGTGCGGGCAGCATCGCGATCCTCCCAACAGCGCCGGTTGCGCGGCGCAATCGCGATGCGAATTACCATTACCGACCCGACAGCGATTTCTACTACTTGACCGGATTTGCCGAGCCGGAGGCGGTGGCGGTGCTGATTCCGGGACGCAAACAGGCTGAGTACATTCTCTTCTGCCAGGAGCGCGATCCGGAAAAGGAGATGTGGGACGGTCCGCGCGCCGGGCAGGACGGTGCGCGGGAGCGCTTCGGTGCGGACGACTCTTTCCCCATCGGCGACCTGGACGAGATTCTGCCGCGCATGCTCGAACAGTGCGAACGGGTCTACTATGCGATGGGTTGTGATGCCGAGATGGACAAGCGTATGTCCGGCTGGATCAGCGGAATTCGTGCCAAAGGGCGGGCGGGCATCCAAGGCCCGTTGGAGTTCATCGCCCTCGATCACTACCTGCATGACATGCGTCTCTACAAGAGTCGTTCCGAAATCAAGCTGATGAGGGACGCGGCGAAAATTTCCGCGCGCGCCCACCGGCGGGCGATGCAGAGCTGCCGGCCAGGGATGATGGAGTGGCAGGTCGAGGCTGAACTGGTGCACGAGTGCGCAGCGGCGGGCGCGCGTCATCAGGCCTATCAGGCGATCGTCGGAGGCGGCGCCAACGGCTGCGTGCTGCACTATGTAGAAAACGGTGAAGAGCTGCGCGATGGCGAACTGCTGCTGATTGATGCCGGCTGTGAACTCGGCTACTACGCCTCCGATATTACGCGCACGTTTCCGGTCAACGGTCGCTTCAGCGCTGCGCAGCGGGCGCTCTACGATCTGGTGCTGAAAGCTCAGTTGGCGGCGATCGAGAAGGTGAAACCCGGCAGTCACTGGAACGATCCGCACCTCGCCGCGGTCAGGGTCATCACCCGGGGGTTGGTGGATCTGGGCATTCTGAGTGGGCGGGTGCCGACGCTGATCAAGCAGGAGGCCTACAAGCGTTTCTACATGCACCGCACCGGCCACTGGCTGGGAATGGACGTACACGACGTCGGTGACTACATGGTCGACGGAAGCTGGCGGCTGCTGGAACCGGGGATGGTGTTGACCATCGAGCCGGGTATCTACATCCCGGCGGGTAGCAAGGGGGTGGCAAGAAAGTGGTGGAACATCGGCATCCGCATCGAGGATGATGTGGTGGTGACCCGCGAGGGCAATGAGGTACTGAGCAAGGACGCGCCCAAACAGGCGGATGAGATCGAGGCGTTGATGCAGCAGGCGTTGGCTTGAGTGGTAGCAGGGATGGCGCCGGCCGCTTGCAGCGGAGTTGACGATGAAGTACACGCATGACGTCATCATTGTCGGCGGTGGGATGGTCGGCGCAAGTCTGGCGCGGGCGCTCTCCGGCGCCGGGCTGGATGTCGGGGTGGTGGAGAGCTGGTCGCCGGACGCGCAGGCACCGCCCAGCTACGACGACCGCGCAATTGCGCTCGCCTATGGTACGCGAGCGATTCTTCAGGGCATCGGGGTCTGGTCCGAGCTGGCAGAGGAGGCTGAACCGATCAGGCGGATCCATGTCTCGGATCGGGGCCATTTCGGTTTCGCCCGGCTCGACCATCGGGATCTGGAGGTGGAGGCGCTGGGTTATGTCGTGACCGGGCGGGTGCTGGGACGGCTGTTGCTGCAGGGGCTCGAGCGGTGCCGCGCTACCACCCTCTACTGCCCGGCAGTGCTGAGTGCCTTCACCGTTGACGAGGCGGGAGTGCAGGTCTGGATCGAACAGCAGGGCGCGTCGCACAGGCTCACAGGTAAACTGTTGGTGGCGGCGGATGGTACCCACTCCACGGTGCGCGAACAGCTCGGGATCGAGGTCTCCAGGTGGGACTACGGGCAGCACGCGGTGATCAGCAACGTGACGCCGGGAACCGAGCCCTGCGGAGTTGCCTACGAGCGCTTCACCGACACTGGACCGTTGGCGATGCTGCCGCTGACCGAGGGGCGTTATGGCTTGGTCTGGACGGTTGAAGCGTCGCAGCTCGAGACGGTGATGGCCTGGGACGAACAGGAGTTTCTGCGTCAGCTGCAGGTGCGTTTCGGCAATCGGCTGGGAGGGTTTCAACGCGCTGGGCGGCGCGCCAGCTACCCGCTGGCATTGGTACGCGCCAGGGAGCATGTGCGCCCGCGGGTGGCGCTGATCGGCAATGCGGCTCACTCGGTCCACCCGATTACCGGCCAGGGATTCAATCTGGGCATGCGGGATGTGGCGGTGCTGGCCGAGGTGTTGCAGCAGGCCAGGCAGCAGCGACTGAATATCGGCGACCTTGCGGTGCTCGAGCGCTATGCCGAGTGGCGCAGGCGTGACCAGCAGGCGGTCGCCCTGATGACCGATGGTCTGGTGCGGCTTTTCACCAATCCGCTGCTGCCGGTGCGGGCGTTACGGGATCTGGGCATGCTGGCGCTCGATCTTGCGCCCCCATTGAAAAATCTCCTGACCCGCCAGTTCATGGGACTCAACGGGCGCCTGCCGGGACTGGCGAGAGGCAGCGGGTTTGAACGCTGAAACAGCTCCGCTCGTCTGCGACGTTGCCGTGGTCGGTGGCGGCATGGTGGGATGTCTGCTCGCCTGCAGCCTGGCACGCGAGGGGATTTCCGTGGTCGTGGTCGAGCGTCAGTCGCCCGCGAGCGAATGGCCCGACGATGAGATCGACCTGCGCGTCTCCGCGTTGACCCGCGCCTCGCAGCGTATTCTGGACAATCTCGGCGCCTGGGAGGAGATGGTCCGTCTGCGCGTCAGCCCCTACCATGGCATGTTCGTCTGGGATCAGGGCGGTTCCGGCAGCATCCGTTTCGATGCCGCCGAGGTAGCAGAACCGGACCTTGGCCATATCGTCGAAAACCGGGTTACCCGGCTCGCATTGTGGCATCAGTTGGAGGCGCTCGAGTCGGCCCGTCTGCTGGTTCCCGATACCGTCTCCCGGCTGGATTTGGAGAGGCGTACTCTGCTGCTGGCGAGCGGCCGTTCGCTGCGCGCGCGGTTGATCGTGGCTGCTGAAGGGGTCAACTCGCCGTTGCGCGAAATGGCGGAGATAGCATCGCGTGGTTGGGATTACGATCAGCACGCGATCGTGGCCACGATACGTACCGAGGTCGATTCCGGCGGGGTCGCGCGGCAACGTTTCATGCCGGCCGGTCCGTTGGCGTTGTTGCCACTGAACGATGGGCGCAGCTCGATCGTCTGGTCCACCTCACCTGCGGAGGCTGAGCGGCTGCTGGCGTTGGAGGAGACGGAGTTCTGCAGCGAGCTGGCACAGGCGAGCGAGTATGTGCTCGGACGCGTCGAGTGGGTCGGGCCCAGGGGCGCCTTTCCGTTGCGCTTGCGCCATGCCGAGCGCTACGTCAGAGAGGGGCTGGCGTTGATCGGGGATGCCGCGCATGGCATCCATCCGCTTGCTGGGCAGGGGGTGAATCTGGGCTTTCTTGATGCCGCCATGCTGCGCGATGTGGTGGTCGATGCGCTGGCGACAGGCCGTGATCCAGGGGCGTTCGCGGTGCTGCGTCGTTACGAGCGTGCGCGCAAGGGGGGGAACCTGGAGATGTTGGCGGCAATGGATCTTTTTAAACGCCTGTTCAGCAACGACTACCGGCCCATGGCGCAGCTGCGCAACCTGGGACTGACGCTGGCGGATCGTTCTGGTCCCCTGAAGCGCATTGTCGTGCAGCGGGCAATGGGTCTGAGCGGCGAACGCCCCTCGCTGGCGAAACGCCGGCTGGCGCCGCGCTGAGGTTTTCGAGGGAGGCGAACGGTTGGCTTTGGCCAGTTCGCGCGGTATAGTTTTTGGCTCAATCACAACCCTCTGGGGGAGAGGCCGGCGAAGCTGCCGGCGCCGAAGGCGCAACCTGCCCGGAATCGCTCAGGCAAGAGGACCGCAGGGGGAGTGCTGGAGACGGCTGGCGATTGCTGCCTGCCGTCGCAGGTGCGGATTGACTCTGGAGAGCGATCGACTAGATCCACCGATGGGGCAGGAGACGCAGGGTTCAGGTCTCCAAACTCTCAGGTTTTGGACAGAGGGGCGGCTTGAACTCATGGGTTCAGGACCGTCGCTTTTGTTTTCAGGAGAGTTCCATGCGGCACATGCCAAACCTTCCTCCATGCGGCCTCCGCCGCGCGCAGCCCGGGTCGATCTCAACCTCGGCCCGAAGCGCTAACCCGGCCACGCTACCCGGCGGCCGACGAATCGATGACACCCGTGTATCAAGCGCTTTTTTCAAGGAGAGCGAATCATGAGCAATATTCCGTCAGAACTGAAGTACGCCAAGAGCCATGAGTGGGTGCGGGATGAGGGCGACGGCACCGTGGTGGTCGGTATAACCGACCATGCCCAGGAGCAGCTCGGAGACCTGGTTTTCGTCGAATTGCCGGAGGTGGGCAGTCTCTTGAACGCTGGCGGCGAGTGCGCTGTGGTCGAGTCGGTCAAGGCCGCGTCGGACATCTACAGCCCGATGTCGGGTGAAGTGGTGGCAGTCAACGCGGCGCTGGAAGAGGCGCCCGAGACGGTCAACGAGGATGCATACGGCGATGGCTGGCTGTTCAAACTCAAGCTCAGCGATCTGGGAGAGGCAGACGAGCTGCTCGATGCCGAGGCTTACGGCGCGCAGATCGAAGCTGAGGAGCACTGAGAGGCTCAGTCAGTGCCCAAGAGTGGGCGTCGTCGCCGTTGTTCGGGTCGGCGTCGCTCCGGTATGAGCCTTGAACCTGGCGTTGTTCGTACCGCTGCGGGAGCAGCGAAAAATTACAGGGCCTCATTGCGAGGCCCGCTAACTGGAGGTCAGCCGGGAGATGCCCTTTATTCCCCACACCGAAGCTGAAGTGCAGGAGATGCTGGCGACGATCGGCGCCGACGACATCGAAGCGCTGTTTGATGAGATTCCGGCGCAGCTGCGCTGCGGAACGCTTGAGTTGGTACGCGCGCAGATGTCCGAACTGGAGGTATCGCAGCTGATCTCCGCTCGCGCCCACCAGGACGGCCAGCCGAGCTGTTTCATCGGCGCGGGTGCATACGATCACCATATCCCGGCGGCGGTGTGGCAGATCGCCACACGTGGCGAGTTCTACAGCGCCTACACCCCCTACCAGGCAGAGGCGAGCCAGGGGACGCTGCAGCTGCTCTACGAGTTCCAGTCGATGATGACCGGGCTGACGGCGATGGATGTCTCCAACGCCTCGCTCTACGACGGTGCCTCCGCGCTGGCAGAGGCTGTGCTGATGGCGGTACGTGCCAATCGCAAATCGAAGTCGAGACGGGTGCTGGTTCCCCGTTCGCTGCATCCGGCCTACCGTAGGGTGGCGCAGAATATCGTGCGCAACCAGGATATTCTGCTCGAGGAGTTGCCGTACGACGCGGCCGGTGGACACACCGACCCGGAATCACTGGAGCGATACCGTGGCGAGGATATCACCGCTCTGGTGATCGCCCAGCCCAACTTTTTCGGCGTACTCGAGGAGGTCGACATTCTGACCGACTGGGCCGAGGCCAATGGTGCGCTGTCGATCGGCGTGGTCAACCCGCTGGCGCTGTCGATACTCAATCCACCGGGCAGTTGGGGCGCGAACGGTGTGGATATCTGCTGTGGAGAAGGGCAGCCACTCGGTATACCGCTCTCGTCCGGCGGGCCCTATTTCGGCTTTCTCTGTTGCCGCAAGACTCTGGTAAGGCAGATGCCCGGCCGCATCATCGGTCGTACCCGCGACCTCGATGGCAAGGTGGGCTACACATTGACCCTGCAGGCGCGTGAGCAGCATATCCGTCGCTCCAAGGCGACCTCGAACATCTGTACCAATCAGGGTTTGATGGTGACCGCGGCTACCATCCATATGGCGCTGCTGGGGGCCGAGGGCTTGGCGCGAATCGCGGCACGCTGTCATACCAACAGCCGTGAACTTGAGGAGCGGCTTCGTGCCGTGGGCGACGTCAGGCCGCTTTTCGATCGGCCCCGTTTCCACGAACAGGTGATCACCCTGCCGGTTACCGCAAAACAGGTACTGCTGGAACTGGCCGATGACAATCTGCTCGCCGGATACGATCTGTCGCGCGACTACCCGGAGCTGCAAAATGCGATTCTGGTCTGCGCCACCGAAAAACGGACCCACGAGGAGATGGACGCCTACGCAGCCGCGTTGGCACGGGTCCTCTCCCGCCGCGGGGAGGTGACAAGGCAACCGCAAACGGAACGGATGGTGAAGTCATGACCTTGATCTACGAAGCATCACGCGCCGGCAGGCGCGCAACTGCCCAGGCCCCATCCTCGCGCGATGACTGTGGCGGAATACCGGAAAGGTTTCTTCGCGACACGCAGGCGCGACTGCCCGAGGTCTCCGAACTGCAGGCGGTACGTCACTACACCCGGCTGTCGCGCAAAAACTTCTCGATCGATACTGAGTTCTATCCCCTCGGCTCTTGCACGATGAAGTACAACCCCCGTGCCAGCAACACGCTGGCGATGCTGCCTGAGTTTCTGGCGCGCCACCCTGAGGCGCCCGCGAGCCGGAGTCAGGGTTACCTGGCCTGCCTCTACGATCTGCAGCAGATCTTGAAAGCCGTGACCGGAATGCGGGGCGTTTCACTGACGCCGACCGCTGGCGCCCAGGGCGAATTCGCCGGTGTGGCGATGATCAAGGCCTATCATGAAGCGCGCGGTGATCAGGGGCGCACCGAGATTCTGGTGCCTGATGCCGCGCACGGTACCAATCCGGCGTCGGCGGTGATGTGTGGTTACAGGATCAGGGAGATCACGACCGGCAGCGACGGCGATGTAGACATCGAGGCGTTGCGCTCGGTACTGGGGCCACAGACCGCGGGTATCATGCTCACCAACCCCTCCACCGTCGGCGTATTCGACCGTGGAATAGAGACCATTGCCCGGATGGTGCACGACGCAGGCGGCCTGCTCTATTACGACGGTGCCAATCTCAACGCAATCCTGGGCAAGGTGCGCCCCGGTGACATGGGCTTCGACGTGATCCATATGAACCTGCACAAGACCTTCTCGACGCCACACGGTGGCGGCGGGCCGGGTGCCGGACCGGTCGGTGTCAGTGATCGTTTACTACCCTATCTGCCGGTGCCGATGGTGGCGCGTGATGGCGATGGTTATCGTTGGCTGACGGAGGAGGATTGCCCACAGAGCATCGGCCGGCTGCATGCGTTCGCCGGTAACGCCGGAGTGCTGCTGCGCGCCTATGTCTATGCCCTGATGCTGGGTCGCGAAGGCATGCCCAGGGTAGCGGAGTTCTCAGCCCTGAACGCCAACTATCTGCTGAAACGGCTGCAGGCGGCGGGTTTCGAGGCGGCCTACCCGGAACGGCGGGCAACCCACGAGTTCATTCTGACGCTGCGTCGGCAGGCGAAGTCTCTGCAGGTCAACACCATGGATTTCGCCAAGCGACTGCTCGATTACGGGGTGCATGCGCCGACCACCTACTTCCCGCTGCTGGTACCCGAATGCCTGCTCATCGAGCCCACAGAAACCGAGGACATGGAGACTCTGGACGGCTTCGTCGCGGCGATGGTCAGTATCCAGCGAGAGGCGGAGGAGGATCCAGATCTGGTAAGGGGCGCGCCGCACACGATGAGCGTCAAGCGCCTCGATGATGTGCGTGCCGCCAGGGAGCTGGACCTGGCCTGGAAGGGTAATGGCTGATCAAGGCAACAGAGGGCTGGTCAGGATCTTCAAGGCTTTCAACTATTCGCTGGCGGGTTTCAGAGCCTGCTTTCGGAACGAGGCGGCATTCCGCCAGGAACTGGCGGCACTGCTACTGCTGCTGCCGCTCGGCCTGTGGCTGGGCGAGGATGGTGTGGAGCGGGCGCTATTGGTCGCTTCTCTGCTGCTGGTGCCGGTGGTGGAACTGCTCAATTCTGCGATCGAAGCGGTCGTGGACCGGTTCGGTGGGGAGCGTCACGAACTCTCGGGTCGTGCCAAGGATATCGGTTCTGCCGCGGTCTTTCTGAGCATTCTGCTGGCAGCCTCGGTATGGCTGTTGGTGCTGGCGCAGTAGACTCTAGCGTCCCTCGGCCGGATTCTCTTCCCCGTTCTGGCGTGCGGCACCCAAGCGCATCGCGAATCTCGTCGCCGCGCGATAGCCGTCGTTCTGACCAGGGTCCGTACGGTCGGCGCGCGCAGTGGTCGGTGTGTCGGTCGTTTGCTGAGGGGCCAGTTGCACCGGTACCACTCCAATCGCCGCATTGGATTGGTGGCGCTGGTGGAAATGGGTGCTGAGCACGTTGCATCGTCCGGTTTTCGCCAATGCGCGGCGAAAACGCTCCGCTATTGCCTGCAGCGATTGGTCGAAAGCCGATACCGGCTGTTGCGCCATGCTGTCGAACGTCTGCTGTAGTGGGCGTTGAGCGTCCTGTGGCGGCATATGCCCCAGATAGTGTGGTTCCGTGCCGAGGTAACGGGAGGCGGCCCGTTGCAGCCGTTTGAAGGCGCCGTGCGCCTGCGGCAGGGACGAGGCGCTATCGACCAATACATACGATTGTTGATTCAGCGGCTTGTTGTATAGCGATTGCAGCGCACGAAACGAATCGGTCAGCGATGTGCCGTCGGTCGTCAGGCTGAGCACCAGCAGCGGCGCAGAACGTATCAGCGGCAGCATGCCGTCGCAAATTGGCTCTTCAAGCAGCAGGCAGTCGAAATCCACCTCAAGTTGCTGCAGGATTCCGACGATAGCGAGTTGATGTCCGGGTGCCAGACTCTCGAAGTGCTGCAGCCGGTTGTCGCAGTGGAGGATGAGGATGCCGGCCGGTGACGGTTGCGGCATATCCATCCGTTCGTGGCTGGCGATCAGTTGGTCAAGGCTGGCCACAGCGCAGATATCGTCTGTCGATCTGTCGGGGCGCCCTGATCGGAGGAGGCACACACGTTTTCCATCCAGAGCCATGGCGATGCTAAGATGGGTACCAATGCCAGGAACACTGGAGTCTGTAGGTGTGCTAGCCACCACTGCCAGAAGGGCTCCCCAGTCAGGCAGTTTGGGCGTCAGAATTTTGGCGCTGTTTGCAGAATGAAGCATTGCGTTAAGAACTTGTAAAATAACTAAAATCTTAAATTTTTTTTAGTCGCGGATCGGTCGCGGTGATTTGGCTATGGGCGGTTTCCCTGACAATAATATCGATAATTACGAACTGGGACAGTTGCCCTCCGTTCCGCACGTCCTGCTGCAACTCATCGAGGCCTGCCACAAGGCAGACGTCAGTTTCGATGAGTTATCGGAAATAGTCCAGCGGGATGTAGGCCTGTGCGCCAAGGTTCTCGCAGCGGCTGAGCAATCGGAGTTGACCCACAGCGGTGCCGCGGGCGAGAGTTTCAGTCGACAATTGGTCAAGCTCGGCGTCAACACGGTCAGAACGATCGCGATCACTACCGCGGTGGATCACTTCTTCTCGCCATTCGACGAGTCGCATGGGCGGCAGTTGGGCAGGGTATGGCGCGACTCGCTGGCAACCGCTCACTGTGCCAGGGGACTGGCGCAATTGGTAGGATACGAACGCACCGAAGAGGCCTATCTTGCTGGTCTGCTGCATAAAACGGGGGCACTGCTGCTCCTCCAACGGGCACCCACCCAGTATGCGCAACTGATCGGTCGCGACCTCCCTGAGGGCGAGCTCGACGACAGCGAGATCGCGCTCTACGGTGTGACCGCCAGCCAACTCGCCGGGCAAATCGCCCGTCAGTGGGGCGCGACGCCGTTGCTGGTCGATGCGTTGCGATATCAGCGCGAGTCGACTGCGAGCATTCTGGATGCGCCACGGCTGGTCAAACTGGTTAACTTCAGTCGCCGGCTGGTGACGCGGATGGCGCCGGATGAGACCCTCGTCGAACAGGCGGAGCAGCTGTTCGAACTCTCCGAGGCCGAGGTCAAGGGTCTGCTTGCCGGGGTGCAGGAGAGCGTTGCCGCTGTCGCCTCAACCTTTGGTGTGAGCATCGACTGGCAGCTTGGCGTGGAGCAGGATTTTTCCACCGACAGCGAAGATGTGCGCCTGGGCTTGGCGCGAAAGGTGCGTGAATTTGCGCTGCTCGACGGAATCCAGCGCCATCTCGCAGCAAGCGGAGAGCTGCAGGCGGTGCTGCGCACCAGCCTGCATGATCTCAGCATGCTGTTCGGTATCGGCAGCGGCATCTGCTTTCTCTGCGATGCCGATGGCGGCTCGATCAGCGCCGTGGTCGCCAATTGCGCGGAGCAGGAACAGATCTCCGAGTTCGTGCTGAAGCTGAAGCCGGGGCGGAGTCTGCTGGCAGAATCGGTGATGGGGCGGCGGGTCGTCTCCTCGCTCGACCCAGGGGTCGCGGAGCGGCTCTCGGTCGTCGATCGGCAGCTGGTGGAGATGCTCGGCAAGGAGGGCATGATCTGCCTGCCGCTGCACCGCGGCGTGAACGATATCGGTGTGGTTGCCGCGGCTGTTTCGCGTGTCGATCTGCACCGGTTGACACGTGACGCGGAGTTCCTGCGCTGTTTCGCCGAGACGCTGGCGACCGCGGTGGAGCAGAGGCAGTTGCTCGCGCGTGGTCGCGAAGAGGCGCTGCAGCAGGAGCGGGAGCTGAAGCAGAGCCAGCTACGCAAGCTGGTGCACGAAGCCAACAATCCGCTGGCGATCATCAAGAACTACCTGCAGGTGCTGTCGATCCGTCTGGGCAACGAGAGCGGAGTGCAGGATCAGCTGTCAATACTCAGCGAGGAGATCGAACGCGTGGCGGGAATCATCCTGCGCATGCGCGATATCACGCCGATGCAGGAGGTTGCTCACGGCGTTGTCGACGTCAACGAGTTGATTCGCGACCTGCTTGGCGTGTTCAGAGTCTCGCACTTCGTCACCCGGGGTATTCGCGCAGAGGTGAATCTGGACGACAGCGCGCCACCGATTCTGAGCAACAGGAACAGTCTGAAGCAGATTCTGACCAATCTGATAAAGAACGCAGTCGAGGCGATGCCGGAGGGCGGCGTGCTCTCCGTCACCAGTCGCGACAGGGTCAATATAGACGGAATTCAGTACATTGAGCTGAGATTGGCGGATAGCGGACCGGGAATTGCGGAGGAACTGTTGGACAGCGTCTTTCGTCCGGTGAAAAGCACCAAGGGAGGAGCGCATTCGGGGCTGGGGCTGACGATCGTCAAAAATCTGCTCTCTGACATCGACGGTTCCATTAGTTGTAGCAACGGAGTAAAAAGCGGGGCAGAATTCATCATTCATCTCCCGCGAAGTGTGGAAAATCAGTAGTTTCGTTTGGCATCAGCGGTTGCTGAATGCTTGATGCCGGGATTGTATACAAAATAAAGGTGGGTCTATGAAGGCCTCTGCATCTTGGTTGGATGCCAAGTACAGCTTTCCAATAAGCGATTATCAGGGAGAGGAAGCCCAACCAAACGGAGGGTGTGAGAGCCGGATTTTGATCGTCGACGACGAAGCGCGCATGCGCGCCAGCGTCAAGGATCTGCTCGAAGCCTACGGACATCGCTGCTCGCTCGCGACCGGTGGCGCGGATGCGCTTGCGGTGCTCGCACGCGAGCAGGTCGATCTGCTGCTGCTCGATCTCAACATGCCGGGTGTGGACGGCTACGAGGTGATGCATCGGGTCCAAGCGGAGTATTCGGACGTCGATGTCATCGTTGTCAGCGGCGAAACCACCTTCGAGAGCGCGACGGAAGCGCTGCGTTGCGGCGCGCAGGAGTTCCTGCGCAAACCTTATGCACCGGAGGACCTGGCCCGGGTGGTCAGTCGCGCGCTGAAGAAGCGTGCTCTGGAGCGCAACATCCAGGAGATGCATCGCTGCCTGGAGGCCTCCGAGCACCGATACCGATTCATTGTCAACAACTCCCCCGACATCATCTATATGCTCGATAGCGAAGGGAAGTTCGCCTTCGTCAACGACCGCATAAAGCCGCTGCTGGGTTATGAAACCGAAGACTTGATCGGTCGCCACTACTCAGAGTTTGTGCACAAGGAGGATATCCAGAAGGCCCGCTTCGTTTTCGATGAGCGACGCACCGGCAACCGCGCCAGTCGCAACATCGAATTCCGCCTGCTGTGTAAAAGCTCTTCGCTTCCGTATCGCTATTTCGAATCGCGCACGATCACAATCGAGATGAACGCGATGGGCGTCTATACCGCCCCTGAGGGTGATGACAAAGAGCGTTATGTAGGCACCTACGGCGTGGCGCGTGATATCAGCGAGCGCAAGCGGGCCGAAGAGCTGATCAACTACCAACTCTATCACGACCTGCTTACCAATCTGCCCAATCGGTCGTTGTTTCGCGACCGACTCAACCTGGCCATCTCGCAGGCAAAGCGCAACAAGAACAAGCTGGCGGTGATGTTCCTGGACATGGACAGGTTCAAGATGATCAACGACTCGCTCGGCCATCTGGCCGGTGACCAGCTGCTGCAGACCGTCGCGCTGCGCCTGCAGTCCTGTCTGCGCGACGGCGACACGCTGGCGCGGGTTGGTGGCGACGAGTTCAACCTGTTGGTGCCGGATATCGCCGGGCGCGAAGACGCCGGCATGGTGGCACACAAGATCATCGAGCGGCTCAAGGGGCCGGTGGTGCTGGATGGCTATGAGGTATTCGTCAGCTTCAGCATCGGCATCGCGATCTTTCCGGAAGACGGTCAGAGTATCGATGTGCTGATCAAGAACGCCGACATGGCGATGTACCATATCAAAACGCACGGCAAGAACGGCTACGAGTTCTTCGCAGACAATATGAAGTCGGCGTTCCATCGTCAGTTGTCGCTGGAGAACGGTATTCGCAAGGCGCTGGAGAAGAAGGAGTTTGAGCTCTTCTATCAACCGCAATACGACATTTCCAGCAATCGTATCTGCGGTATGGAGGCGCTGATACGCTGGAGTCATCCGGAGCGCGGTCTGCTGCTTCCGGATCAGTTTATTCCGCTCTCCGAGGAGACTGGATTGATCATCGAGATCGGCAACTGGGTGCTCGACAGCGCTTGTCGCGAGCTCAAGTCCTGGCAGCAGCTCGGGTTCAACGGCGTACAGATGGCGGTCAATATCTCAGCGGCACAGCTGATGCAACCAGAGTTTGAACGGAGGGTGCTCGAGGTTCTGAAGAAACATGGCGTAGCGGGGGAGCAGCTGGAGATCGAAATCACCGAGAACATCCTGATGAAGGACATGGATCAGGCGGTCAGCAAATTCCAGCAGTTGGCGGCAAACGGTGTGCGCATGGCGGTTGACGACTTCGGCATCGGCTACTCGTCGCTGAGCTATCTCCATTCGCTGCCTCTCAATACGCTCAAGATAGACCGCTCTTTCATATCGGGAATCGAATCGAAGAAGGATCACAGCTCCATCGTTACCGCGGTGCTGGCAATGGCGCGCGAGCTCGATCTGGAGGTGGTCGTCGAAGGGGTGGAGCGCGAGGCGCACGTTGACTATCTGCGCCAGCTGCAACGGGTCAGGGCGCAGGGTTTCTTTCTCGGGCGTCCGGAGCCGGCAGAGGAGGTGCGTAAGCTGCTGCGACGGCAGCAAGATGCGTGATGCCACGCCGGTAGCGCCAGCTTTGGTGTAGAATCGACGGCTCTCTGTAATCGCTCACGGAGTGGCTATGCCAGCGCTGATCTGCGGCTCTTTTGCCTATGACACCATCATGGTGTTCCACGATCATTTCAAGAATCACATCCTGCCCGAGCAGGTCCATATCCTGAACGTCTCCTTTCTGGTGCCCGACCTGCGCCGCGAGTTTGGCGGTTGTGCCGGCAACATCGCCTACAACCTCAACCTGCTCGGCGGCGAGGGCAAGCCGATGGGCACCGTGGGTACGGATTTCGCGCCCTACGCCGAGTGGATGGATAGTTGTGGCGTCAGCCGTGACCACCTGCTCGAGATTCCCGGCGAGTACACCGCGCAGGCCTACATCACCACCGACAAGGATGACAACCAGATCACCGCATTCCACCCGGGCGCAATGAACTTCTCGCACCGCAACAGCGTTGCCGCTGCGCCGGAGTGTACGCTGGGCCTGGTCTCCCCTGATGGTCGCGAGGGGATGATCGAACATGCCCGGCAGTTCGCGGAAGCCGGCGTTCCGTTCATGTTCGATCCAGGGCAGGGGATGCCGATGTTCAACGGCGAGGAGTTGCTGCGCTTTGTCGAGCAGGCGAGCTGGCTGGCGTTCAACGATTACGAAGCCAGACTGATGGAGGAGCGCACCGCGCTCTCTCCGAGCCGGCTGGCCGAGCGTGTGGAGGCGGTTGTCGTTACCCGGGGCGGCAACGGCTCGGTCATCTACACAGGCGACAGTGAGCATCGGATTCCCGCAGCCCGCACCTCCGCGCTGGTCGATCCCACCGGTTGCGGCGACGCCTATCGGGCCGGCCTGCTCTACGGGCTGCTCAGCGGTATGGATTGGGAGGTCACCGGTCGTGTCGCCGCATTGATGGGTGCCATCAAGATCGAGCAGGCGGGAACGCAGAATCATCAATTTACGCCGGAACAGTTTGCCGCCCGGTTTCAGGAGTCGTTCGGCTTCTCGTTAGCCTGAAGCCGGCACCTCTCGCAACACTTTTGACTGACCGAGCTGGCGTTAGCCAGCTGGAGGAGATATGACCGAACATTTCGACGAGGCCGGGTTTGTGCCGCTGAATATCGCCGTATTGACCGTCTCGGACACGCGTACCGAGGAGACCGACAAATCGGGCAGAATCCTCAAGGAGGGTGCCGAGGCGGCCGGCCATTTAGTGGTCGACAAACGCATCGTAAAAGACGATGTCTACCAGATGCGTGCCGAGTTTTCACGCTGGATCGCCGACCCGGGAGTGCATGTGATCCTGAGCACCGGAGGCACCGGAATCGCCGGTCGGGACAGTACCCCGGAGGCGGTCATACCGTTGCTGGACAAACCGATCGAGGGATTCGGCGAGCTGTTTCGGGCGGTATCGATGGAGGAGATCGGCGCGTCTGCGATCCAGTCAAGGGCGATCGCCGGTCTCACCAATCAGACGCTCATCTTCTGTCTCCCCGGCTCGACCGGTGCCTGTCGCACCGGCTGGGAGAAGATTCTGCTGCCGCAGCTCGACCATCGCACCCGTCCATGCAACTTCGCGCAGATGTTTCGAGCCTGACTACCGGAGAACAGACTGATGAGTTCATGCGATTGCGGTTCTCACGGCGGCGCGGGCGGGCTGAAGTCGCTCGAGGATGCGCTGGAGCTGCTGCTCACTCACGCGCGGACGGTGGAAGGGCGGGAAGAGGTCCCGATCGCGCGTGCGCTGGGTCGGGTATTGGCGTCCGGCGTCGTGAGTCGTATCACAATGCCTCCATGGGACAACAGTGCGATGGATGGTTATGCCGTCAACAGCTCCGATCTCGTGGCGCCGGGTGTACGACTGCCGATTTCACAACGCATCCCGGCTGGCGCCGCCGGGGCGCCTCTCGTACCGGGCACCGCAGCGCGGATATTTACCGGAGCGCCGGTGCCGGAAAATGCCGATTGTATCGTCATCCAGGAGGTGTGCCGACGGGATGGTGATCATGTCGTAATCGATCAGCCTGCGGCACCCGGCGCCAACATCCGCAGGGCGGGAGAGGATATCCGCGCCGGGCATGAGGTGCTCACCGCCGGAACCCGTCTGGGTCCCCAGCACATGGGTCTGCTCGCGTCGGTCGGCGTCGCCGAGGTCAGCGTCTACCGGCGCCTGAAGGTGGCGATATTCTCTTCAGGCGACGAATTGGTGATGCCGGGCGTGCCGCTGGGGCCAGGACAGATCTACAACTCCAACGAGTTCACGCTGGAGGGGTTGCTGGAGAGCATCGGCTGCGAGGTGATCAGGCTGGGGATCGTCGAGGATACCTTCGAAGCCACCTGCACGGCGCTGGAAGCGGCGGCAGCTCAGGCGGACATGGTGATGGCCTCGGGCGGCGTTTCGGTCGGAGAGGAGGATCATATCAAGCCGGCGGTGGAGAGACTTGGAAGTCTGGATCTGTGGAAGATCGCGATCCGTCCCGGCAAGCCGCTGGCCTTCGGCCATATCGGTAATGTGCCCTTCATCGGCACGCCCGGCAATCCGGTCTCTCTCTTCGTCACCTACTGCCTGTTGGCGCGCCCCTTCATTCTGAGGAGTCAGGGAGTCAGCGGGTCGCTGGTGCCCAGGGCAGTCAGCGCAAAAATCGACTTCGACTGGATGCAACCCGACAAGCGGCGGGAGTTTGCCCGCGCCCGGCTGGATCTGGACGCACAGGGGGAGGCGTGGGTATCTACCTATAGAAGCCGCTCGTCCGGCGTGCTCAGTTCGCTTGCCTGGGCGAACGGTCTGGCGATACTGCCCGAAGGCACGCCTCTGCGGCGGGGTGACAGCGTCAGTTTCATTCCCTTCAACGAGTTGCTG
The DNA here is from genome assembly GCA_020445335.1 of Gammaproteobacteria bacterium. GTDB lineage: Bacteria > Pseudomonadota > Gammaproteobacteria > Chromatiales > Chromatiaceae > HKST-UBA178. The sequence continues at coordinate 9,948 of JAGRGU010000072.1, read as the reverse complement.
AGATGATCCAGGTGCGCTATTTCGCCCGCTTGCGGGAGGAGTTGAATTGCGAATCGGAGTCGCTGGAGCAAGTCGCCGATATACGAACCCTGATGAAGCAACTGGCGGCGCGCGGCGGTAAATGGGCCGAATTCTTCGCCGAGGGGGAGCTTATCCTGGTTTCGGTGAATCATGAGATGGCCGACCCCGGGGTAGCCATCACCGACGGTGACGAAGTCGCCTTCTTCCCGCCGGTAACGGGTGGGTGAGCCCGCAAAACAGTGCCAGTGGCACTGTTTTGCGGGCTCACGCCCGGCATGGATGCCGGGCCGGATCGGCGCTACAGGGAGGTATCCAACGGGATCGCAACGGCCGGGCGAACGCCCGGCATGGATGCCGGGCCGGATCGGCGCTACAGGGAGGTATCCCACAACTCTTACGTAGGATGCGAAGCTGAGGGGTATTGCAGATGAGCAGAGCCGTCGTTCAGTCCGAACCACTCGATATCGCCAGGGTCCAGGACGGGTTGCGTGCCGACAATCCGGCAATCGGAGCGCTGGTCAGCTTCGTCGGATTGATGCGCGACTTCAACGACGGTGATCAGGTGTCTTCGCTTTTTCTGGAGCACTACCCCGGTATGACCGAAAAGGCACTCGACGCCATCATCGCTGAGGCGGAGCAACGTTGGGATCTGATGGGGGTGCGTGTGATCCACCGGGTGGGGGCGCTCAAACCGCTGGATCCCATCGTCATCGTGGTTGTCGCCAGCGCCCACCGGGGGGAGGCATTCGACGCCTGCGAGTTCATCATCGATTACCTGAAGACCCGTGCTCCATTCTGGAAGAAGGAGCGTACCGGGGAGGGGGAGCGCTGGGTCGACGCCCGCGAGAGCGACAGCGAGGCACAGGCGCGCTGGAAAGAGTGACATGGGTGCTTTTGTTCCAAATTGAGCGATGCACAGCCCCGGATGGGCTCATTTGAGCACCAGCGCCGGGCATCCGCATGGTGTAGGCTCTAGGTCACACACTCGCTCTGTCGGAGTCGGGTTTCGAAGTTGTCGAAACTGGTGATAGGCGTCTCGCAGTGGCTGCCCTGACAGAGATAGGCGACCGTTACCTCCGTTGCCCGTCGGGCCGCCAGCAGCTGCGGTAACCCTTCGCAGTTGGCAGGAATCGCAAATACATCGCGTCTCGGGGCATAGTGCTCGGTTGCGCGTCTGTGCCAACGCTCAAGCGCTTCGCCCTCTCCCCGTAAGACTATCGTTTCCGATGGTAGCAGCAGCCTCTCCAGCGCCTCCAGAAGCGTAGCGTGCGCGTAGGGTTGCTGGCGTATCTGCGCCCAGGCACAGTGCAACGTTCGTTCCGCCGCTTCGGTGTAAGTGCCGTTGCCGAGCAGGTAGCCGAGACGTAGCAATACCAGGGCGGCGACGCCGTTGCCAGCGGGCGTCGAGTCGTCGCTGAAAGGCTTGGGACGATGGATCAGAGTTTCGTGATCATCTGCGGTAAAGAAGAAGCCGCCCTGGTTCCGGTCCTGGAAATGCTCCAGCAGAGACTCCGCCAGTTCGATCGCGAAGGCGAGATCATCGACCCGCCAGCGACACTGCAGCAGTTCGAGTAGCGCATCGATCAGGTAGGCGTAGTCATCGAGATATGCGGACAGATGCGAGCGACCATCCTTGTGTGTCGCCAACAGGCGCCCATCAACCCAGAGATTTTGCCGTACGAAGCCGAGCGCGGCTTCGGCGGAGCTGAGACAGGCTGGCTTACCGAGCAGCCGACCGGCCCGGGCCATCCCCTTGATCATCAGCGCGTTCCAGGAGGTGAGGATCTTCTCGTCGCGTCCGGGACGTACCCTCTCTTCGCGTGCGCTGAACAGTTTGTGTCGTGCGCTCTCGAGCAGCGCCCGGGCCGACTCCCCGCTGCTGCCGTAGCGTTCGTTCAACTCGGCGATCGAGGCGAAGGTGTGCAGATGCCAACGCCCCTCGAAGTTGGCGGGGCGGTCGAGACCGAAACGGGTCGCCAGATGGCGGTACTCGTCGGGCTCCAGTAGTAATTCGACCTGGGCCTTCTCCCAGACGTAGAAGAGCCCCTCTTCGCCCTCGCTGTCGGCATCCAGCGTGGAGTAGTAACCACCCTGCGGCGACTGCATTTCACGCCTGATCCACTCCGCAGTCTGCAGTGATTTATCCCGGAAGAGCCGGTTTCCGGAGATCTGCCAGAGATCACAGCAGAGCGCCAGCAAGGGGCCATTGTCGTAGAGCATCTTTTCGAAATGGGGAATCATCCATTCCGGATCGACGGAGTAGCGGCAGAAGCCGCCGCCCAGCTGGTCGTAGATGCCCCCTTCCACCATACGCGTCAGCGTATATTCGGCCAGATACCTGATGCGGGGCGCCTCTCTTCCGTCAACTCTACTCTGCGCCCAGCTGCGCAACAGAAGAGCGAGATGGGATGGGTGTGGGAATTTCGGTGCCTGCCCGAAGCCACCATGACGTTCGTCGAAGGAGGTGCTCAGCTGATCAAGGGCGCCTTCAAGTGGCATTGTGTCGAGCTGCTGGTGCCGTCCGCCGTCCGGGTTGAGCCCTGCCAACGCCTGCAACATCGCCTGGTTCTGCTCGGAGATTTCGCTGCGCTGGGTACGGTATGCGTTCGCCACCCCCTCGAGCAGGTCGACGAAGGCGGGTAAACCATGGCGGGAGACGGGAGGAAAGTAGGTGCCTGCAAAAAACGGCAGCTGGTCGTGCGGAGTGAGGAATACCGTCAGCGGCCAGCCTCCAGGTCGCTGTGCCAGCAGCTGGTGCGCGGTCTGGTAGATGCTGTCCAGGTCGGGGCGCTCTTCACGGTCGACCTTGATGTTGACGAACAGCCGGTTCATCACCTCGGCGGTGGCGGCATCCTCGAACGATTCGTGCGCCATGACGTGGCACCAGTGGCAGGCCGAGTAGCCGATGGAGAGCAGGATGGGGCGATCAGTGGACTCTGCCAGCGTGAGCGCCTCCTTCCCCCACTGATGCCAGTCGACAGGGTTGTCGGCATGCTGCAGAAGATAGGGGCTGGTGGCATCGGTGAGCTGGTTGGGCATGGTCTGTATCGCGGTGGGAGCAGGAAGTGGATTCGATCCTACAATAACCGAGAAAATTACTAAACTATATCGTCTTCTTACCGGCCTCGAACGCGAGGTCTCAATCGGTGCGTCGCTGCCCACGCATCGAGAGCCGGTAGAGCAGCGGGATTACAAACAGCGTCAACAGCGTCGACACAATCAGCCCCCAGACGATGGCGGTGGCTACCGGACCCCACATCAGCGAGTGTCCGCCAAGTCCGGTGGCGAGCGAGAAGAGCCCGGCGACCGTGGTCAGCGATGTGATCATGATCGGGATGACCCGGCGCCGGGCTGCGTAGAGCGTGGCATGGAGTACGCTCATGCCGCGCTGCAAACGGTCGTTGGCGGCGCTGATCAGCACGATCGCTGCGTTGACCGCGATACCGGCCAGCGCCACCACGCCGTACATGGTGAAAAGGCTCAGTGGATTGTCGGTGATGATCAAGCCGATGACGACGCCGGTGAAAGCCATCGGCACGGTCGCGAGGATCATCAGCGGCTGGAAATAGCTGCGGAACTGGGTGCCGAGGATCATGTACATCAGTCCCAGACCGAACAGGAACAGCTGCAGGATGGCGTCGATGCTCTCCTGTATATCGTCGAGTTCGCCGGAGAAATCCAGGTCGCTGCCAGGGTAGAGGTGGCGCACCCGCTCCCACGCCTCGATCACCCGGGCGTTGGCACTGACAGTGTCGGTCAGGTTCTTGTCGAGATCAGCCTCCACGGTGATGGTACGCTTGAAGTTGTAGTGACGCACATTGCCGAGACTGGGGAGCGATTCGGTCTCCAGCAGCTCGCGCAGCGGAACCCGGCCACCGTTATTGGTTGGCAGCGTGAATCCCAGCGACTGCTCGATGCTCTCCGCGGGTGTAGGTTTGGCGCGCACCCTGACCTCCAGCTCCTTGCCTGCCTCCTGCATCTCTGCAACGATTTCGCCGTCGACCAGCAGGCGCAGGGTGCGGCCGATCTCCGCCGGGGCGATGCCGGCGCGGCGCGCTGCATCCTGGTTGACCCGTGCCCGCAGCTCCATCTGTCCGCGGCTGTCGTCGTCACTGATATCGCGCACCGCCGGGTCTGTCATCAGGATGCGCTTGATCTCTGCGACCGCGCCGCGCAGCTCCGCGATCTCGTCACCTCGCACCTTGATACTGATCGGCCTCGCGGTCGGAGGACCGCCGGCGAGCCGCAGGAATGAGATCTTTTCCGCGCCTGCGGTCGCGGTCACCGCTGCCCTCAGCGCGGAGATCATCTCATCGACGCTGCGCAGCTCGGGCGTTTTCGGATTCAGCGTCACCAGTACCTGGCCGTACTGGTCGCCGTAGAACGGCGTGGTTTCAGTGAACATCTGCCCGGCATAACTGATGATGCTGCGCACTTCGCCCGCTCTGGTGCGCTCGCGGATCTTGCGCTCCAGCAGCAGCGTGGTCTGTAAAGTCCTCTCCAGCGGTGTGGAGGAGGGCATCTCCAGGTTGACGTAGAAGAGGCGGATCGGATCGGCGGCGAAGAAGTCGATCTTCACCTTGCCGCCGAGCGTGGCCGCGAGCGCTGCGGCGAACAGCAGAGCGACCAGCAGCAGAATCAGCCGCGGCCGGCGCAGGGCGTGAATCAGCAGCCGTGTGTAGAGGATGCGGATGCGACGCAGCGCACTCACCCGCATTCGGTGGGCGCGCGATGGGCGCCTGAAGGATATTCCCGCCGCCAGCATGTGTGCTGGCAGCATCCAGTAGGCTTCGATCAGGCTGATCGTCAGCGCCAGGGTCACCACCAGCGGAATCACCAGCATGTATTTGCCGAGGATTCCCGGCAGTAGCATCAGCGGCAAAAAAGCGGCGATCGTGGTGAGGACGGCGGTGGTGACCGGTGCGAATACCTCACGCAGAGAGTGCAACGTGGCCTGAATCGCAGAGAGCCCGCGTTGCAATCGATAGTAGATCGACTCCACCACCACAACCGCGTCGTCGACCAACATGCCGAGACTGATCACTATACCCAACAGCACGGTGACGTTTAGCGTCTGTCCCAGCGCATTCAGGCACCAGAAGGTACCGGCGAGGATGAAGGGGATGCCGATAGTGGTCAGTATCGCGATGCGGCTGCCGAGGAAGAGCCAGGTGACCAGCAGTACCAGAGATAGTCCCAGCAGTGCGTTGGTCTGCATCGTCTGCAGCGCGCTGCGGGTTATTTCGGTCTGATCGTCGATCAGCGCCAGAGCGACGCCTGTGGCTGCGGTCAGTCGGTTGCGCTGGTCGATGTAGCCCTGCAGGCGATCGACCAGCTCCAGCGTGTTGGCACGCTCTTTCTTGGTGATCGCGAACATGATTGCTGGGCGCCCCTCGAAGCGGACCATGGCGCTGGCCTTCTCGCGTGCGCGCACCACTTCGGCGAGAGCACCCAGCGGCAGTTCGCCGCTGGCACCAAGCACCGGAAGCTGGCTGAGATAGCCGGGGTCGGCGTCGCGACCGACGAGGCGCACCAGCCAGCTCTCTGCGCCGATCTCGCGTTTGCCCGCCGCCAGGTCGCGGAAACTGCTGGCCACGGTATCGCTGAGCTGGGTCGGCGAGATGCCGCTGGCTTCCAGTTCGTGCGGCAGAAAGTTGACCTGCAGCTCGGGGTCGTTGAGCGCAGTAGCGAGCACACGGTCGACTCCGCGAAGTCGCTCCAGATCCTTCTTGATCGCCTCTCCCTGGCGTCGCAGGTTGTCGTCGTCGGCAGAGCCGACCACGGCGATGACTGCGCTGGGAAAGGCGTTGGCAGAGGTGATTTCGGTCACTATCGGCGAGCTGGCATCCGACGGCAGCTCCGCTTCGGCGTTCTGCACCTCGCGTCGCAGGTCGGCGATGCGCTTGTCGAACAGGCGATCGGGGATGTCGTTAAAGCGCACAAGGATGTTGGAGAGCCCTTCGCGGCTGACGCTGGAGACGAACTTGATATCCGAGATGCCGCGGATCTTCTTCTCGATGATATCGGTGACCCGCCGCTCGATATCCTCCGCCGCCGCGCCCGGTAGCGCGGTGGTGATGTCGATCCAGTTGAAGTTGATGCTCGGGTCCTGCTGGCGTGGCAGCAGCAGATAGGAGGTGGCACCCATCACCAGCACCAGCGCGAAGCTGAGGTTGGCCAGTACGTGGTTGCGGAAGAGTCGCTCGAGCATGCCGGTGTCGGGAGGGTCAGGGCTGGATCTCGATGCTGTCACCGTCGTTCAACCCCAGTCTGCCCTCGGTGACGAGCCGACTGCCGGCCGGCAGAGAGAAAGCTGCGGGCTGACCTTCGAGGGCACCGGCAATCGCTACGAAGCGGGCTTTGCCATTTTTCTCCAGCATGACGCCGAGCCGCTGTCCCCGGCGAACCAACAGGTCAGACGGCAGGTGCATGCGGGTCGCCTGCCAACGCAAACGACCGCTGCCACCAGCCAGCGCAACGTCGTCCTGAAACTGCAGGCGGGCCTCGCGGTGTCGGCCGCGGCTGTCGATCAGCGGCAGCAGCTGGCGCAGCCTGAGCGGGTAGCTCTCCCCATCGACCAGCAGCTCGATGACCTCCGCTGCCTCCAGCGTGCCTACCTGTGCCAGTGGAATCTGCGCCGACACCTCGAGTCGCTCGGTATCCACCAGCCTGAGCAGCGGGCTGCCGGGAGTTATCCATTCGCCGGTGGTGGCAAAGCGCTCGCCCACCACACCGTTGAAGGGCGCGGCGATACGGCAGTGTCCGACGTCGACGCTAGCGATCTCAAGCGCTGCGCCAGCGGATTCGAGATCGGCCTCGGCGCTGCTCAGGTCGGCTTCGCGCTGATTGAGTAGCTCCTCGGAGACATTGCGTTCACGCATCAGCGAGCGCGTGCGTCTGAGCTGACGTTGCGCCAGTGTCAGCGCTGAGCGCGCCCTTTTTTCGCCGGCCGCTGCGCGTTTTCTCTCGCTGATGTAGCTGTCGCACTCCAGTTCGGCCAGGGTCTCATTCAACCGCACCCGGTCGCCGACACGCACCGCCATGCGCGCGATTCGTCCCTGGATGCGCGGGCTGATGCGGCTGTCGAACAGGCTCAGTGCGGTGGCAGGCGCGCTGTAGTGAGGCTGGAACTGGAGCGACTCCAGCGCGGCGACGCGCACCCTCACGGCGCTTTCGTCAGCTGCTGGAGAGATGGCGAAGAGTGGCAGCAGTAGCAGGCCCAGTGCTGCAACAGTCAGATGGCAAAGGTGGCGAAGCGAAGGCATGGCGGCGTTAACGCTGGGCGATCTATGGTAGCAGTTTACGGTCTCGGCCACGGTTTTCAAATCAACCGCCCTGGCACTGCGCGGGGCGATACCGATCGTCATGCTGAGGTAGTTCAATCGGTAACGCTTGAGAGTAAACTGTGCGTCCATGGAAAGCGTACAACTGACACTGAAAAAAGGGTGCGATGCACGTCTCAAGGCAGGCCATTGCTGGGTCTACAGCAACGAGATCGATATCACCAGGCAGCCGCTGAAGGGGCTGACACCGGGTGACCCGGTGGAACTGCTCAATGCACAGGGACGCTGGCTGGGCTCGGGCTACCTGAATCCCAACTCGCTGATTGTTGCGCGCTTGGTCAGTCGTGACCGGCAACACCCGCTATCGCGCTCACTGCTGGTGCATCGACTGAAGATGGCGTTGGGGCTGCGCGAGCGCTGCTACGACAAACCCTTCTATCGTCTGCTCTACGGCGAGAGCGACGGACTCCCGGGGCTGATCGTGGACCGCTTCGGCGACGTGCTGGTGGTGCAGATCAATACCGCCGGCATGGAGCGTATGCGGGAGGATCTGCTCGCCGCGCTGGACAAGGTGATTGCCCCCCGCTGCGTGATTCTGCGCAACGACAGCGGAGCGCGTGCGCTGGAGGGGCTGCCGCGCCATGTCGAGGTGGCACAGGGGAGGGCGCCGGAACGGCTGCTGATCGAGGAGTCGGACAGCAGGTTCGAGGTGGCTGCGATCGAAAGCCAGAAAACCGGATGGTTTTTCGATCAGGCCCGCAATCGGCGGAAGATGCTCGCTTACGTGCCTGGCAGACGGGTGCTGGATGTTTGCAGCTACGTCGGCGCCTGGGGTGTGCAGGCGGCCGTAGCAGGCGCGACGGATGTCTTCTGTGTCGACAGCTCCGCCTCGGCACTGGATCAGCTTCAGCGGAACGCACAGCTCAATGGTGTGACGCAGCAGGTCGCGGCGTTGCAGGGCGATGCCTTCGACGCGCTGCGCGAGTTGCGCGCGGCGCAGGAGCGGTTCGATGTGGTAATGGTCGATCCGCCAGCATTCATCAAGCGGCGCAAGGATTTGAGGGAGGGAACGCTAGCTTATCGCCGGCTCAATCAGGCCGCGATGCAGCTACTGTCGAAGGAGGGCATTCTGATCACATCGTCATGCTCCCACCATATGTCGGCGCAGAGTCTGCTGGATGTGACGCAGAGGGCAGGTCGCCATCTGGACCGGAGCCTGCAACTGCTGGAGCAGGGTTATCAGGCACCTGATCATCCGATTCATCCAGCAATTCAGGAGAGCGCGTATCTGAAAACCTTCTACCTGCGCGTGATCCCCACATTCTGAAGCTTGTCGTGGCGTTACGCCGATTGGGGTGGGGCAACCGGCTCCGCCGTGGTGGCGGCGGAGTGGGTTGTCAGGCGACCAGATTCAGGATCTCCTGCTGGATTCGCGAACGGTGCGGCTCGGGCAGTCTGTTCCAGGCTTCGGCCAGGCTCTTGGCGTCCGCGGGCAGCGATGACTCAGGCTCTTCGCCGAACATCAGCCAAGCCGGGTTGACACCGAGTACCGCCGCGATTTCGTTTATTTTCCTCGGGCGAAGGCTCTTGCCGTTCTCGATTTTCTGTATCACGGCCTGGTTGGTGCTTGCGCGCGCTGCCAACTGTTCTTGTGTCCAGCCTTTATCCAGCCTTTTGTAACGCATCCGCTGGCCGAGTGTCCCGAGGTTTTGGGGATTCATCGTCGTCATACGAATCAACCTGCTTTTCCGTAGTGTAAGAAATTCATGCTGTTTCTAACGGCACCAGCACAGGTTTCTTAAATCCTTTTTTGAGCCGCTCTCGAAAGCGCGTTTTACCTCACAGTTTTGTGGGTGAGGAGCCCATAGCAGCGATCGTCATGGATTGGCGACGGCTGCGGCGCTCGACCAATTATAAGTGCTTATAGCGGCAATGAGAACCTATTTCCCATACTCACCTGCCGTAAAACCCGGCATCAGTGCGGCAGTTCCAGTGGGAATACGGCGGTAGCGTAACCATGCACGCTGTCATGCGCGCGAATAAGAACTCGAGTGATACCTGCTGGTATCGTGATGCCCCCGAGAGAGCGGGTGAACGGTTGCTCGTTCACGTGCGGGTGGAAGAGGGTACGGGTGCCGAGCAACACGCCATCGGCTGTCACCACATCCCAGCGGTCGGCATAGTGATCCCA
>JAGRGU010000072.1:0-389 GCA_020445335.1 Gammaproteobacteria bacterium | reverse complement strand
GACCACGTGTACATCTCCAGCAAACAGGTCCGTGCCGACTATCGCCAACAGCAATGGCAGTGTCCGAATGTGCATGTATTGCTCCGGTTGTTTGTTTTAAGATAGCGCGCCATGCTGACCTATCCAAATATAGACCCGGAAGCCTTCTCCGTCGGTCCTCTCACTGTGCACTGGTACGGCGTCACCTATCTGGTCGGTTTCGCCGGTGGCTGGTGGCTGGCGCGCAGACGTGCCGCGCGTCCCGGTTCCGGCTGGACACCGCATCAGGTCGATGATCTTCTTTTCTATGTGGTGCTCGGTGTCATTTTGGGTGGGCGCCTGGGGTATACACTGTTCTACGGCAGCTCTCATCTGCTGCAGGATCCGCTTTCGCTGTTCCGCATCTGGGA
>JAGRGU010000071.1:6329-10533 GCA_020445335.1 Gammaproteobacteria bacterium | reverse complement strand
AGATCTGGTGGCAGCAGATCGGCGACGTGAACTCGGGCGCCTTCACCCCGCAGCAGGCTATGGACCGTCTCGCGGAAGAGATGGATCTCACCATGTCGCGTATGCAGACCGCGGATGAAAAAGCCAACGTCTACGGCGGCTGTGGCCCTCGTCTGAATGAGAAGAAGGACCCCTCCTTCTGGCTCAACCAGCCGGGTTCGCCAAAAGCCAAGGTGAACGAGAAACCGCAGGGCGAGACCGTCGACTACGATGAGCTGGTCAAGCGCTGGCAGCAGAGCTGATTGACAGGCCGGGTAGGGAGGGTGCGTCGCGCACCCTCCCATCGGAGTTCGCTCGGCCGAGCATGGATACTCCGTTACCCATCCATTTTCGAGTATTGGTTCCGCCGCCGGTCCGGGGATTAATCCGGACCGGTGGCTGGCCTCGGATTGTCGCCATGACCGCTCCTGTCAAAGCGTCCAGTTTAAGTCCGCGTCAAAAAGAGATTCTCAACCATGCGCGCATACGCGGAGAGGTGCAGGTGGAGCCGCTGGCGGAGACTTTCAACGTGACCCCACAGACCATCAGGCGCGATCTGAATCAACTGCGCGAACTGGGTCTGTTGCATCGGGTCCACGGCGGTGCCATCGTCCACGACGGTGTCGCCAATCTCGGTTACGAAGCCAGGCGTCGCATCTCCGCGGTCGAGAAAGAGGCGATCGCACACTGCGCCGCGCAGCTGATACCCGACGATACTTCACTCTTCATCAACATCGGCACCACCACCGAACAGGTGGCGCGTCATCTGGTAAGCCACGTCGGTCTGCTGGTGATCAGCAACAACATCAACGTCATCAACACGCTGCGTGAGTGCGAAACCATTCAGGTGATGACCGCAGGCGGTATAGTGCGGCGCGAAGACGGCGGCGTGGTGGGCGATGCCACGGTGGATTTCATCGCTCAGTTCAAGGTCGACTACGCGGTCGTCGGCGCCTCGGCAATCGAGGAGGATGGTACCATCCTCGACTATGATCCGCGTGAGGTACGGGTGGCGCAGACAATTATCGCCAACGCCCGTTCGGTGATTCTGGTCGCCGACGCGACCAAGTTCGAACGCAACGCACCGATCCGCATCGTGGATATCTCCCATATCGATTACTTCGTCACCGACCGCATGCCACCACCGGCGTTTACCTCGCTGTGCAGGGAGCAGGGGGTCACGCTGGTGATCGCCGCGGGCGACAACCGCTGCGAGACTCTGGTGGACCACCGCAGGAAGAAGAGATGACTCAGTTACCCCTGGAGCCGAGCGGCGTCGAAGGCAGCTTGGACCATTCCGACAACGACTTGCGCAGCAGGCTGGACAGATCGCATGGCTATTGAACTCAAAGATGTTTGCAAGATCGTGGGCGTCGATACGCACATCCACGATACCAGCCTGAAACTGGAAGAGGGACGCTTCAATATCCTGTTGGGGACCACGCTCTCGGGCAAGACCACGCTGCTGCGCCTGATGGCGGGACTGGAGCCGCCCTCGCGCGGCGAGATCTGGTTCAAGGAGCGCAACGTCACCGGCGTCGCGGTGCAGAAGCGCAACGTGGCGATGGTCTACCAGCAGTTCATCAACTATCCCAATTTCAGCGTCTACGACAACATCGCCTCGCCGCTGAAAGTGTTGGGGATAGCTTCGCAGGAGATAAAAGAGCGCGTCCGGCGGGTGGCGGATCTGCTGCAGATCACGCCGATGCTCGCACGCATGCCCAGCGAACTCTCCGGCGGCCAGCAGCAGCGTACCGCTCTGGCACGCGCGCTGATCAAGGAGTCGGACCTGATCCTGCTCGACGAGCCGCTCGCCAACCTCGACTACAAGCTACGCGAGGAGCTGCGCGAGGAGCTGCCGAAGCTCTTCGCCCAGAGCGGTGCGACCGTGGTCTACGCCACCACCGAGCCAGCCGAGGCGCTGCTGCTCGGCGGTTACACCGCAACGCTGCACGAGGGACGCGTCACCCAATATGGTCCGACGGCCCAGGTCTACCGCGAGCCACGCGACCTGCTCAGTGCCCGGGTCTTCTCCGATCCGCCGATAAACACCGCATCGATCACCAAAAGGGGCGATCGCTTCCACTACAACGGCGCGACCAGCTGGCCGGTGACGGCACGTCTGGCGGGTCTTGCCGACGGTCCCTACACCATCGGCTTCCGTCCGCACCACATCACGCTTGAGCACGCAAATACCGAGGCGATCAGTGTCAGGGGCAAGGTGGTGGTGACCGAGATCAGCGGTTCGGAAAGCGTGATTCACATGCATATTGGCAGCGATACCTGGGTCTCGTTGTCGCACGGCATACATCCGCTGAGACGGGGCGACGAGGTGGAGCTCTTTCTGCAGACGGATCACTGCTTCTATTTCGATGCCGATGAGCGGTTGATCCCATGATCGCCCTCGTTCTCGGCAGCGATATCAATAACAGGCGCCGCCGTTGCGGCCCGACAGTATCAACGGGAGGGCGCTAGACCCATGGCCAAGATAACTCTGGATCAGGTCAGGCACAGCTACATAAGCAATCCCTCGAAGGCGGAGGATTACGCGCTCAAGCAACTGGATGTGGAGTGGTCTGATGGCGGCGCCTATGCGTTGCTGGGGCCGTCTGGATGCGGCAAGACCACTCTGCTGAACGTCATCTCCGGTCTGCTGCAACCCTCCGAGGGGCGGGTGCTGTTCGACGATCGGGATGTCACCGATGTCCCCTCGGACAAGCGCGATATCGCGCAGGTGTTTCAGTTCCCGGTGGTCTACGACACCATGAGCGTGTACGACAATCTCGCCTTTCCACTGCGCAATCGTGGTGTGCCGGAGGCACAGGTGAAGCAGCGCGTCAGGGAGATCGCGGCGATGCTGGACCTGGAGGGGGTGCTCGGCAACCGCGCCTCCGGTCTCACCGCCGATGGCAAACAGAAGATTTCGCTCGGACGCGGCCTGGTGCGCTCGGACGTCAACGTGATCATGTTCGACGAGCCGTTGACGGTGATCGATCCGCATCTGAAGTGGCTGCTCAGATCGAAACTGAAGGAGCTGCACCAGGAGGTGCGGGCGACGATGATCTACGTTACCCACGACCAGACCGAAGCACTTACCTTCGCCGATAACGTGGTGGTGATGCACGATGGTCAAGTGGTACAGATCGGCACTCCCGTCGAGCTGTTCGAAAAGCCCAAACATACTTTTGTCGGTCACTTCATCGGTTCACCGGGAATGAACCTTCTGCCGTGCACTATCGACCAAGGCGCCGCCAGCTTTCATGGGCACCGTTTCGAACTCGCGCAACCCTTGCAGACACCACCGGGCGCGGGGCGGCTGGAACTCGGAATTCGCCCTGAGTTCATGCATTTCGCCGACGACGGCCTGCCGGTGGATATCGTCAAGGTGGACGACGTCGGCCGCTATCGCATCGTCGAGGTGAAACACCGGGAGCAGAGCATCAAGCTGGTTTCGCCGGAGAGCGTTCCGGTGCCGGAGACGAACGGCTATCTCGCCTTCGATCGTAGCAAAACCAACGTCTACGCTGACGGCTGGATCATTACCTGAGGAGCGCGCCGACGATGATCGACAAGACAACCAATCAGAAGGCATGGTTTCTGGTGGCGCCAGTGGTCGCGCTGGTCGCTTTCAACGCTTTGATCCCGCTGATGACGGTGGTCAATTATTCGGTGCAGGAGACATTCGGCAACAACGTCTTCTTTTTCGAAGGGGTGAAGTGGTTCGAACAGATTCTGCACTCGGAGCGGTTTCACGCGTCGCTGTTGCGGCAGATGTCTTTCACCGGAATCATCCTGCTGATCGAGATACCGCTGGGTGTGGCGATCGCGCTGACGATGCCGAAACGGGGCCCCTGGGTCTCCGTCTGCCTGGTGCTGATGGCGCTGCCATTGCTGATTCCATGGAACGTCGTCGGTGCCATGTGGAACATCTTCGCACTGCCCGATATCGGCCTCCTCGGCAAGATGATCAACGGCATAGGCATAGATTACAACTTCACCCAGTCGCCGACCGCCGCCTGGTTTACCACCATCCTGATGGATGTCTGGCACTGGACCTCGCTGGTGGTGCTGCTGGCCTACGCCGGGCTCAGCTCGATACCCGACGCCTACTATCAGGCCGCGCGCATCGACGGCGCCAGCAGTTGGTCGGTGTTCCGCTATATCCAGCTGCCGAAGATGAAGCGGG
>JAGRGU010000071.1:0-6299 GCA_020445335.1 Gammaproteobacteria bacterium | reverse complement strand
ACAGCTTCATGATCTACACCGAGCCTTTCGTGTTGACCGGCGGCGGGCCAGGCAACGCCACCACCTTCCTCTCCATCGATCTTGTCAAGATAGCGCTTGGCCAGTTCGACCTGGGCCCGGCTGCGGCAATGTCGCTGATCTACTTCCTGATCATTCTGTTGCTGAGCTGGATCTTCTACACACTTATGATGCGCAACGAGGAGCAGTAATGAAATCGTCCAAATGGCTTGCGCCAACCCTCTATATACTGTTCCTGATGCTGCCGATCTACTGGTTGGTCAGCATGTCGTTCAAGACCACCAACGAGATCCTCGGCGCCTTTACGCTGTGGCCACAGGAGTTCACGCTCAACAACTATGTCACCATCTTCACCGATCCCACCTGGTACAACGGGTACTTCAACTCGCTCTACTACGTGGTCTTCAATACGCTGCTGTCGGTCGCCGTTGCGCTGCCCGCCGCCTACGCTTTTTCGCGTTACCGGTTTCTTGGCGACAAGCATCTCTTCTTCTGGCTACTGACCAACCGCATGGCACCGCCGGCGGTGTTCGCATTGCCGTTCTTTCAGCTCTACTCCGCAGTCGGTCTGTTCGATACGCCGCTGGCAGTGGCGCTGGCGCACTGCCTGTTCAACATACCGCTGGCGGTATGGATCCTCGAGGGTTTCATGTCCGGTGTTCCAAAAGAGCTCGATGAAACCGCCTACGTCGACGGCTACTCCTTCCCGCGTTTCTTCGTGCGCATCTTCATCCCCACCATCGCCGCAGGTATCGGTGTGGTGATGTTCTTCTGCTTCATGTTTTCGTGGGTCGAGCTGCTGCTGGCCAAGACCCTGACCTCGGTGGAGGCAAAACCGATAGCCGCGACGATGACCCGCACCGCGAGTACTTCGGGGTACGAACTCGGACTGTTGGCCGCGGCCGGCACGCTGACCATCATTCCGGGATCGTTCGTGATCTATTTCGTTCGTCACCATATCGCCAAAGGCTTCGCGCTGGGCCGCGTTTAGGAGGATTGATCGATGTTTCTCTCTTGGATGGCATGGACCTGGCCGACAGCGGCATTCTTCCTCTTCATTGTCGCGGCAATCGCGACCATGGGCGTGTGGGAGCACTTCAGTCCGGGCGGTGGTCCGCGCCGTGGGATTTTGGGACTGGACACCACGCGCGGTGATCGCCTGTTCATCTCTATTCTGGGCAGCGCCTTCATTCACCTCGCCTGGCTCGGATCGATGGGCACGCCGCTTTGGGGCGCGCTGGCGATCTCCATTCTCTACCTGCTCGCGGTCTTCCGCTGGGTCTGATCCTCCGCCCATGTTAGAGACAGATCTGCTGGTTGTTGGCGGTGGTGTCAACGGGGTCGGTATCGCGCGCGATGCGGCAGGGCGCGGGCTGAGCGTGCTGCTATGCGAGCAGCAGGATCTGGCGCAGCATACCTCGTCCGCCAGCACCAAGCTGATCCATGGCGGTCTGCGTTACCTGGAGAACTACGATTTCGGACTGGTGCGGCATGCGCTGCGCGAGCGTGAGATTCTGCTGCAAGCCGCGCCGCACATCATATGGCCGCTGCGCTTCGTGCTGCCGCACCACCGTGCGCTGCGACCGCAGTGGCTGATCCGCATCGGGCTGTTTCTTTACGACCATATCGGCGGGCGCAAACTGCTGCCGAAGTCCCGCCGCATCGATCTGCGCCGGCATCCGGCCGGCGTTGCGCTGAAACCGGGGTTCGATACGGCTTTCGAGTATTCGGACTGCTGGGTCCAGGATGCGCGGCTGGTGGCGCTCAACGCGGTGGACGCGCGCGAACGTGGCGCCGATATCCGCACCCGCACCCGCTGCGTCGGCCTGCAACGGCATGCCGATCATTGGATCGCCGAGTTGCAGAACACAATCACCCGGGAACGCTATTCGTTGCGCGCGCGAGCGCTGGTCAATGCCGCCGGTCCCTGGGTGGAGAAGGTGCTGCAGCTCGACGGCAACCGACACTCCGGCAAGCACGTCCGGCTGGTCAAGGGCAGCCATATCGTGGTGCCGAAGCTGTTCGATCACGACTACCCGTACATCTTTCAGAATGGCGACGGACGGGTGCTGTTTGCGATCCCCTACGAAGGGGAGTTCACGCTACTCGGAACCACCGACCTGGAGATTCGGGAGATCAACGATGCGGGCGCGATCAGCGAGCAGGAGGTCGACTACATCTGTCGCGCGGTCGACGAATACTTGCAAAGGCCAGTGACGCCCGAGGATGTGATCTGGAGTTATGCCGGCGCGCGACCGCTCTACGACGATGACGCCAGCAATGCCTCGAAGGTGACGCGGGATTACAAGCTGGATCTGGATCTGAACGGCGCGCCGATACTCTCGGTGTTCGGCGGCAAGATCACCACCTACCGCGATCTCGCGCAGCACGCGCTGCGACTGCTGGCCAAACCGATGCAGTTCGAGCAGCCGGACTGGACGGCGCGGGCCCATCTGCCGGGTGGCGATATCGCCAATGCGGATTTCGATGTCTATCTGTCACGCTGCCGCAGCCGCTACCCCTGGCTGCCGCCGGCACTCTGCAGCGACTATGCGCGCAACTACGGTACACGCATCGACAGATTGCTGGCAGGGTGCGGCGCGCTCGCCGACCTCGGGCGCCACTTCGACGGTCCGCTCTATGAGCGCGAAGTGGTCTATCTGATGGAGCAGGAGTTCGCGCAGACTGCCGAAGATGTGCTCTGGCGTCGCTCCAAGAAGGGGTTGTTCGTTTCGCAGCAGGTGGTAGGCCAACTCGACGAGTGGATGAGGGACCGTGCAAGCGGGGCCTGAGGTCGTCGGAACTCAAGCCGTTTGCAGTTCGCTCTCTTCCGCGGTGATGCGGTTACGGCCCGCTTTTTTTGCTGCGTAGAGCGCATCGTCGGCACGCTTGAAAAGTGATTCGGCATTGTCCTGTGGGGCAAACTCGGCGATGCCGCCCGATATGGTGACCGCGACCGGCTGCCCGTTGTGATGAAAGCCCGCCCGTTCGACGATTTCCCGTATCTTCTCTGCCACGAGGCGGGCCGCCTCGAGTCCGGTGTTGGGCAACAGAATGACAAACTCCTCGCCACCGTAGCGAGCCACCAGATCAACGTCGCGGGTGCTCTTTCGCAGTCGTTTTGCCAACGCCTTTAACACCTTGTCGCCGGCTAGATGGCCGAAGCTGTCGTTGATCTTCTTGAAAAAGTCGATATCGACGACCAGCAGCGAGAATGGTTCCTGGTAACGTTTGCTGCGCTGGATTTCGCTGTTGATGCGCTCGTCGAAGGCGAGACGGTTAAGGATGCCCGTCAGTGGATCGAGTTGCGCCTGGCGGCGCTCGTCCGCCATCTGTTGCTGCAGCAGAAATGCCTCGTTCTTCATGTCATGCAGACGGCTGGAGAGATCTTCGATCTGCTGCAGGGCGTCGCGGGAGTTGCGCTCCTCCTCGTCCACGTAAGCCCCCATGTACTCTTCCATTGCGTCGAGACTCCGTTCCAGCGCAAGCTTCAGCCGCTGCTGATCGGTTTCGCTGTCGATGTCACCGCGTATCTGCCGGATGCGCGATTGGAACCCCTGGTGCAGATGTCGCAGCGATTGATCCGACGACTGGTTCAACGATTCGAGATCCAGAAGACTTTCCGTCATCCCCTGAATGCGGCTGGTCACTCCTTCCAGAAAGTGTTCCAGCTCGCGTTTCTCCTGCAACACGTCGGCTTGGATCGCCTCAAGCAACGCGACGATTTTGGCGCTGACCAGCTCGATCTGCGGCTTGCTGTCGGCTGTGCTCAGCAGCTGTTTGATCTCGTCGAGCGCTCCCATGTGGGGACTCGGGATCTGCAGGCGTTGCAACAGTTCGCGTAGGGCGTCGTTGGCCGGGTAGGGCGATGACACATTTTTCTCAACCCCAAGCGAAGCCGAGGGATGTTCTTCAGCCAGCAGTTCGACAATCCGCTCCAGCAGCTGCTTCGCTGCCTCCTTGTCTTGACAGCTGGTGACCTGCGTTTTGATCGAGGCGAGCTGCTCGGCGAGTACTTGTCGCTCTTCCAGCGTTCGCAGCAGCGCGGAGAAGACCCACTCTAAATCGACATCGCCATCTGCCGTCCTCTGTTGTGTACGCTCGGCCGAAACGGAGAAGAGACGCCCAAGCAGGCCGCGCCCGCTCTCCGGCTGCGGTCGGCTCTCGAGTGTCGGGGAGGCGTCCGTTGTCGCCTCAGCGGTAGCGGGAGAGTTTCCGATGAGTTGCAGCAGTTCAGGCAGCAACGAGAGAAAAGCCGACGGCGTCTCGCACTTGCCGAGCGCAGCGAGCTGCTTGGTGGCCCGTTTGGCCTGCGATCGATCGAGCAACGGAGTGGTTGCGACTCTGGCAAGTTCACGGCCGATTGCCTCACGTGGCTGCTGCAGCGACTCCTGGGCTTCAATGGCCATCTCGCTGGCATCACGGGCAAGCCGTTCCAGTGTTGCTGCGGACTCCTGGCTCTTGATGGCCGCGCGCACCTGTTCCAGTCGCCGGTCGAGTTGCGGTGCGATGCCGTAACTCGCATGCACCAGGCGACCTATCGCTCTGCGCAGCAGCGCCGACTCTTCGTTCCAGTTCTCTTCACGCTGCTCCAGCTTGTCGAGGCTGCGGAGATACTTCTGTTTCCAATTGTCGGATGCGGGATCTGCCATCGTATTAGGGTCTCTGCGCAGACGGAGCGGGACGCGAACCACCATTTTCGCGAGCCGTTTTTTTACACTACCTATAGGTCGGCAAGGCTTCGTGCATTTTTAGCGCTCTGGATGATCCTGCACTGCAAACCCACCGCTTTTTTTCTTGGTTTTCGGCGGCGCGTTATGACGCGGGGCCGCCACCCTGCTATCCTTAGAGCCCAATAGAAAAGCATTTCCAAAAGACCCCAGACGATATCAATGGGGCGTAACCACCAACCACCAGTTCGGAGAATCGCTTGTGAGTGAGACAGAGACTGCCGTTTCAGACAATATCGGAAAGCAGCGGGAGGGCGAGTTGCCCAGAAACGAGAATGCCGAGGTTATGTGCTGGAAAGACAGCTCCAAGGTATGCAGATGCCTGGTGCCCCGGATGGGCGTTTTTTGCGGCCGATACCCGTTGCCGACTGATTGAAGCGCCAGCTTGTCAGGGTGCCGGGCTCTCTTCCACGGCACTCCGGTACCCTGACAAGCGGGAGAACGCTCCGGCGGCTATCCACGCGACCCGGGGTTACTCTTTTTTGTCGTTGAAGAGATCCTCTACGTCTTTGGTTCCGTCCTTGGTTTTCGCGTCGAACTTCTTCTTGGCTTTGATGCTGGCGGCGCCGAGAATCGGCAGCGGGTCGATCTGCTTCCACATCGGCACGACGGACATGAAGCTGGCCATCAGTGATCCGGCACGCAACACCCAGCTGACAAAACCCGCTGAGAGACTCAGGGTGACACCCATGGCCGCCTGTTGACCGAGTTCGGTGCGTTGCTGCTCCCGCTCGGCCGATTCGTTCATCTCTCTGGCAACCTGATCGAGGCTCCGAATAAAGTCCGGGTTCTCCAACAGTGTCGGAACTTTTAGTGGTTCGTATTCCGGAACTTCGAACGGCGCGATATCCAGCTGCTTCAGGTCGATCCATTTTGGGTGGCGCACTTCGGTTGCCTTGATTTCGGAATCCCTGGGGCTGCCGGCAAGCAGAGGATCGACCATGACGGCACCGATCGTCGCCGGATCGATTGGACCCGGATCGATGTTGCGCGCAGCGAGGCCGATTTGCTCACCTTCACTCGCCTCTTCCGGCTCCTCTTCTTCGGCAAGTGCTTTTTCGTCACTGTCGGTTTCGGGTTCCTCCTCGTAGTCTGCCAAATCAACCGGTTGTTGGGACTCCGGCTGCGTGGGAGCAGTGGGGAAACCGCTCTCCTCTTCAGGTGTGTAGCTGTTTTCGATCGCCGAGGTGCTGTTGCTCGTCAACAACGTATAGGTGCCGCCGCCGTCGGTATAGCTTGCCTCCACGCTTATCAAACTGCCGGCGTCCGCATCCACTAACAGATAAGTGGCGCCGACAGCGCCAACGATCGGTGTGCCATCCCTCAGCCACTGGTAGCTGAGTTCCCCCATACCGTCGACATCTTCGATTCCCGATGCGTCTGCGATCAGGGTTTCACCCACGGTCAGGACTCCGGAAATTACCGGTAAACCTGTTGGTGCGTCCTCGACGTTGTTGACGGTGATGCTGACGATCTGATCGGTGGTGCCGCCTTGGTCGTCGGTCACGTATACGGTGAACTGATCGGTGCCGAACCAGTCAGCATCGCTCG
>JAGRGU010000070.1 GCA_020445335.1 Gammaproteobacteria bacterium | reverse complement strand
GCGCCACGCCGAGATAGGCGTCGATGACTTCCTGGTTGTTGCGCACCTCGTCGGGCGTGCCGTCACCGATTTTCTTGCCGTAATCCATCACCACCACACGGTCGGAAATATCCATCACCACGCCCATGTCATGTTCGATCAGTGCAATGGTGGTGCCGAATTCGTCGTTCACGTCCAGGATGAAGCGGCTCATGTCTTCCTTTTCCTCGACATTCATGCCCGCCATCGGTTCGTCCAGCAGCAACAGTGTTGGTTCCGCCGCCAATGCCCGCGCCAGCTCCACCCGTTTTTGCAACCCATAAGGCAAACGGCCAACCGGGGTTTTGCGGATCGACTGGATTTCCAGAAAATCAATGATCTTTTCCACCTTTTCGCGCTGCTCGGATTCCTCGCGCTCGGCCGGGCCTTTCCATATCGCCTGCATCAGCAGGCTTGATTTCATATGGGTAAGCCGCCCGGTCATGATGTTATCCAGCGTCGACATGCCGTTGAACAGCGCGATGTTCTGGAATGTGCGGGCAATCCCCTGACGGGCAATCGCATGCGGTTTCATCGCTTGGCGTTGGGCGCCCTTATACCAGATTTCTCCCTCCTGCGGATGATAAAACCCGTTGATGACATTCAGCATGGAAGACTTGCCAGCACCATTCGGCCCGATGATGGCGCGGATTTCGCCCTGGCGGATATCGAAACTGATATTTTCAATCGCCACCACGCCGCCAAACCTGAGGGTGATATTTTTCATCTCCATTACCACGGCACCAATTTTGCGCCCGTCGGGGGTGGTATAACCTTCGTCCAAACTCATGCCGCCTCCGCCTTGCGCTCAAACACCCTGGCGTCGCGGATTTCCAGCGTGGCGGAAATTGCGCCTTTGCGCCCATCTTCATAAGTGACCTCGGTGCGGGTCGAGATTTCGGGTACGCCGCTATAAAGTGCCGCGATCAGATCCGCAAATTTATCCTCGATCACCTTGCGACGCACTTTGCGGGTGCGGGTCATTTCGCCATCATCCGGGTCCAGTTCCTTGTGCAAGATCAGAAACCGGTGCACCTGACAGCCGTTCAGCATCGGATCATCGGCGAGCGAGGCGTTCACCTCCTCCACGTGGCCCTGAACGGTATCAAGAACCTGCGGATGTCCCGCCAGTTCCTGATATGAGGCATAGCCGACATTGTTGCGTTCCGCCCAGTTGCCGACCGCATTGAGATCAATGTTGATGAAGGCAACGCAATGATCGCGCCCGGCACCGAACAGCACCGCCTCAAGGATATTGGGATAGAATTTCAGCTTGTTTTCCACGAATTTCGGCGCGAACAGACTGCCATCGGCCATCTTGCCGACATCCTTGGCGCGGTCGATGATCTTCAGGTGACCGTTCTCGGCGAAGTAGCCGGCGTCGCCGGTGTAGACCCAGCCGTCCTCGGTCTTGGTCTTGGCGGTCGACTCCGGGTTCTTGTAGTAGGAGTGGAAGACGCCGGGGCTGCGATAGATCACTTCGCCGCTGTCGTCGATCTTCACCTCGACGTCGATCGCCGGCGTGCCGACGGTGTCAGGGTAGACCTCGCCGTCGGGCTGCACGCAGATGAAGACCATACCCTCGGTCTGGCCGTAGAGCTGCTTGATGTTGATGCCGAGCGAGCGGTAGAAGTCGAAGATCTCGGGGCCGATCGCTTCTCCGGCGGTGTAGGCGAGGCGGATGCGGTTGAAGCCGAGCACGTCGCGCAGCGGGCCGTAGACCAGGAAATTTCCGATTTTGTAGAGCAGCTTGTCCGATCCCTTCACCTCCTTGCCGTCGAGGATGCGGGTGCCGACCCGTTTCGCGAGGTCCATGAAGTAGTGGAACATGCGCTGCTTGATCCTGCTTGCATCCTCCATGCGGATCATCACCTGCGTCAGCAGGTTTTCGTAGATGCGCGGCGGTGCGAAGTAGTAGGTGGGGCCGATCTCGCGCATGTCGGTCATCACCGTGGCGCCGCTCTCGGGACAGTTGATGGTGAAACCGGCCACCATCGACTGTGCGTAGGAGAAGAGGTTGTCGCCGACCCAGGCCATCGGCAGATAGGCGAGCACCTCTTCGTCCGCGCTCAGCCCCTCGCGGATGATGCCGTTGCGCGCGGTGATGATGACGTTGTCGTTGGTCAGCACCACCCCCTTGGGCTGACCCGTGGTGCCCGAGGTGTAGAGCATGATCGCAATGTCGTCGCCCTGCTCGAGCTGGCACTGCTCTTCAAAGAAGGTCGGGTTGGCGCCGTCGAACTCGCGTCCCAGTGCCTGCGCCGCCTCGATGCTGCGCAGAAAGGGATAGTCGTAGTGGCGCATGCCGCGAGGATCGTCGAACAGGACCTGCTTGATCGCGTCGCTCTCCTCGCGGATCTCGAGCAGCTTGTCGACCTGCTCCTGATCCTCGGCGATCGCGTAACGGACGTCGGCGTTTTCCAGCACGAAAGACATCTCCTTGGCGATCGAGTCCTGGTAGAGCGGTACCGGCACGCCGCCGAGGCACTGCGCTGCCGCCATGCCCATGTAAAGCTTGGGCCGGTTGTCACCGATGATCGCCAGTTTGTCGCCGCGTTGAAAACCCAGCGAGGCGAGACCGCAGGCCAGTGCGCGCACTTCGTCCGCCACCTGTTGCCAGGTCCAGGACTGCCAGATGCCGAGATCTTTTTCGCGCATCGCGATCTTGTCACCGCGTACGCGGGCGTGGTTCAGCAGCAGCTTGGGGAAGGTGTTCAGCTCACCATTCCGGCTGCTGGCACGGCTTTCCGAGGTTTGTGACATCCCTCAGCTCCTCTCTCTGGTTATCGGGTGAGGCCGCTTGTTACCCGCGGCTTGATCTTCCGCCGGTACGGCGGGTGGGCCAGCGCTCAGTGCGACATCAGCACCGGCAGGGTCATATGGTCCAGAATCTCCCTGGTGACACCGCCCAACACCAGTTCACGAAACCGGTGGTGGCCGTAGGCGCCCATCACCAGCAGGTCGGCACGCTCGTCGGAGGCGATGTTGAGCAGTAGGTTGCCTTCGTCCACACCATCGGTGGCGAAATGGTCCGCTTCGGCCTTGAGACCGTGCCGCACCAGGTGCTGCACGATATCGGCCGACGGCACCACGCCGTGCCGCTTGCCCTTTCTGCGGGGATTGATGGCGACCACCTTGACGCGCTTGGCATCGCGTATCAGCGGGATGGCGTCATTGAGTGCGCGCACCGACTCGCGCCCGGTGTTCCAGGCGACGATGGCGCGTTTGCCGACGTGCTCGAATTTGCCGGCGTATGGGATGATCAGGATCGGGCGCCCCGACTCCAGCACCAGGCATTCGGCGAGATCGGCCGGAATGCTGCCGTCGTGCACCGATTCGTCGTGCTGGCCGACGATGATCATGTCGAAGTGCTGGGCGTAGAAGATTACCTGATCGGTCACCTTCTCCTCTTCGCGGTCGAAAGGGGCGGTGATCCAGTTGAGTTTGACGCCGGCCGCTTCGGCCTCCGGCGTGACTCTCTCGCACAACGCCACGCTCGCCGCTTCGTGCTGCTTGCGCCTTTTCTCGAGACCGCTGGTACGCGACTCCATGAAGGCGTTGGCCTGGGAGAAGAGACCGGTCAGCTCTGATTTCTGGTTCTTGGCCAGTTTCAGCGCGATCCTGAAACGTTTTTCGAAATGGGGCGACTGGTCGGCATGAACCAGGATGTCTCGCAATGCCATGACGCTCTTCCTCCGGGCTGCTTTGGTCGCTTGCTACGCTGCCGGTCGTTATCGTTGGTGTCGGCAGCAACCTTGGAACGAATCTGAATTACGTTTACGTAAACGTAAATACAGGGTAGGGGACGATAGTTGTTTTTTTGGGGTCGGTCAACAGCAAAGTAGCAGGTTTGAAGCAGATTCTCCAATTTCTGGAGATGTTTTATAACTTGCTAATTTTCTTGGGTGTTTTTTGCCCCCGAATTGTCATTCAGACGACAATTCCGGGCGGCGTTCGTGGGGTTGCAGCGCAGCAATTACGTAATGTGTAATTGCTGCGCTGCGGCGGGTTAAGCGCTCCGATTCACGGCCTTCGGCGGAATCCTACTTGCCTACGAACTCGGCTTTACGTTTCTCCATGAAGGCAGCCATGCCCTCTTTCTGATCGAGGGTGGAGAAGGTGAGACCGAACGCCTTGCTCTCGAGCGCGCAGGCGTTGTCCAGATCCATATCCTGGCCGCGCAGTACCGTATCCTTGGTCAGTTCCAGCGCCACCGGTCCTTTGGAGGTGATGTCGCGGGCGGTCTGCAACGCCTTCTCCATCAGCTCCCCGGACGGGTAGACATGGTTGACCAGCCCCCAGTCGCGCGCCTCCTCGGCGGAGATCTGGCGTCCGGTCATCATCAGCTCCATCGTCCGGCCACGGCCGATCAGGCGCGGCAGGCGCTGCGAACCACCGAAACCGGGCGTGACACCAAGGTTCACCTCGGGTTGGCCGAATGCGGCGTTGTCGGAGGCGATGATCCAGTCGCAGCTCATCGCCAGCTCACAACCGCCACCGAGGCAGTAGCCGTTGACCACTGCGATCACAGGGATCTTCAGCGTCTCCAGGCTGCGGAATACGGCTAGGCCGTCCATCGAGAAGTCGCGTCCCTCGATGCCGCTCATATTGTGCATCTCCTTGATGTCGGCACCGGCCACGAAAGCCTTGCTGCCGGCGCCGGTCAGCAGCAGCACCCGCGCCAGGGGGTTGGCGTCGAGCAGGTCGCGCGCGCGCTTTATCTCGGCCACCGTGGCGCGGTTCAGCGCGTTGAATACCTTGGGGCGGTTGATCGTCAGAAGGAAGATCCCGGGTTCAAGCTCTTCGAGTAGAATATTCTCAAAATCCATAATTTTATCTTCATTATTTAATGTTGAATCGCACTGTTGTCCGCGATAGGAGTGTTCAGTACTGGTAGAAACCGCGACCGCTTTTCCGGCCCAGATAGCCGGCGTCGACCATCTTGCGCAGCAGCGGGCAGGGACGGTACTTGTCCTCTCCCAGCCCTTCATGCAGTACTTCCATGATCGACAGGCAGGTGTCGAGACCGATCATGTCCGTCAATGCCAGCGGACCCATGGGGTGCGCCATGCCCAGTTTCATTACATCGTCGATCGCTTCAGCGGTGGCGATCCCCTCGTAGAGCGCGTAGATCGCTTCGTTCAGCATCGGCAGCAGGATGCGGTTGGAGACGAATCCGGGTGAATCGTTGACCTCCACCGGCGATTTGCCTACGTTGCGCGCTGCCTCTTCGACCGCCGCGTAGACCTCGTTGTCGGTCTGCAGTGCGCGAATGATCTCGACCAGCTTCATCATCGGTACCGGGTTGAAGAAGTGCATGCCGATCACCTTCCCCGGACGCTCCGTCTCGCGCGCGATACGGGTCAGCGAGATCGAGGAGGTGTTGCTGGCGAGAATCGCGTCAGCCTTGCAGACGCGATCGAGGGTCTGGAAGATCTTGCACTTGATCTCCAGGTTTTCGCTGGCCGCCTCGATCACCAGGTCGACCTCGGCCATCGCCTCCAGTTCGGTGACGCGGGTGATATTGGCGAGCGCGGCGCGCTTCTGCTCCTCGGTAATCTTCTCTTTCTTGATCATCCGATCCATGTTTTTGGCGATGGTATCGAGTCCGCGCTGCAACGCTTCGTCGGTGATATCGTGCAGGACCACCTTGTAACCGGCTGTCGCGAACACCTGCGCGATCCCGTTCCCCATCGTACCTGCGCCAACTACACCTACTGAATTAACTTTCATATCAACCCCTTAATAGCTATTTCAAAGGTAAATCATCAAAATAATCATCGCCAGAGCGCAATGGTCGGAGCTCTGTGACCGATTGGAAAATGCTGCTACCGCACAACTGCCCAGCATACTGGATTCTGCCGCCGGGTTCGATATTGACGTCGCTGCTGTTTTGGGGTCCGGAGAGGGCTTCTCTACTTCTCCACGTCGTAGATCAAATCCATGCTCTGGGCGTCACCCGACTGAACCTCCAGGCGCAGACGTTTGCTGAGGCGGTAGCGGGTGGTCAGTGCGCCCTGGTTGTCGAACAGGCCGACGGCGTAGCTGACGTAGAGGTCGGGCGAAAGATATTTTCCCAGCAGCAGCGAAGTCTCCTCCAGCGTGGCGCCCTCCCGGATCCTGATCTCGTCGACACCCACGCCGGTGGCGACTCGATCGAGAATCTCCTGGCTCTTCTCCAGCCCCTTGGAGGCCGCCGCGAGACGCAGCATGGTGATCGTGGCGGGACCCTTTTCGTTGAGACCGCGTCCGGTCAGCAGATAAGAGAGCGCCTCGCTGTCCGGTAACGAGGGTTCGCTGGCGATATTCACCAGCGGTTTGCGCAGATTGCCGCTGACGTTGAGTATCGCGGTAACCGCCTCGTCCAGCGACAGCCGCGTGGCCCGGATATCCAGATCCGGATTGTGCGCCGGGCCGTTGAACAGCAGGCGCCCGCGCTCGATGGTCAGATCCTGTCCGTAGGCCTTGTAGCGCCCATCCTCGAGCGACAACGCTCCCTGTGCGATATTCCTGGCTGCGCTGCCCTGCAGCGCGACCCGGCCCTGCACGCGGGTATTCAGACCGAAACCCTCGAAATGTACCTGGTTGCCGAGAATGACGTCGACCCGGGTAGCGATCTTCAGCGGCGACTCTGGCTCGTTCGATGGGATGCGCTCACCGATGATCACCGCATCATCGGAGACCGAGACCGCCTGTTTCGGCAGCTCCCTGATCTCGATCTCCGCCTGCGGCACCCTGACGCTGCCGCTGACATCGAGATTTCCTTTCGCGAAACGGATTTCGAGTTCGGGCGAGGCGATAATCTCTGCCTCAGGCAGCCTCGCAAGCTGGATACCCTCCCCCCTGGCCTGGAGTCGCAGCGGCCACCCTTTGGCCTGGTCCAGCAGCAGCTCCCCTTCGATGTCGAGTCTGCCCTCGCCGGAGTTCACTCCACCCTGCAGCAGAATGTGCTCGCTGCCCCGGTTCCTCGCGGTGAAGTGCACTTTCCGCAGCTCCAGACCCAGCTGCGGCACCAGCGCCGAAGCGTCGTCCAGCTCAAGCAGACCCGTTACTTCGGGTCTGTTGAAACTCCCCTTAAGCGTCGCGCGCAGATCGAGCCGCCCCTGTACATCGCTCAGTCCGGGCAGTAGCAGGCTCAACTGCGAAAGCTGCGGAATCTCGGCATCGAGGCTCCCTTGCAAGCGGGCGTCGGCCCCGGCCGCGAGCGAGCCGGCGCTCAGGTCAGCCTGAATGGCCGCTTCTCCCGCCTGCAGTTTCAGCCGCGCCCGATTACGCTCCGGTGCGATGCTGATCTGAATATCGCCATCGCGCAGCTCCAGCGGCACTGTTCCGTCATCGGCCTGCACCTGGAGCAGACCCCGTTTCAGCTCGATCCGCGCATCTCCGCGCAGGGCGTCGACCGGACCCTGCAGTTGCAGACGCGCGTTGATGCCGCCTTCGACCCTGGCGCGCTCGGCGAGCGGTCGCAGCAGCCGTTCGAGCGGCAGCTGCTCCAGCGTCGCACTTACTTCGGTCGCTCCCTGCTGCCATTGGAACTCGCCGCACAGCTTGGTCCGATCCTGCGTCAAGCAACTGGGGTCGAGCCGGAACCGTTTTGCGGATGCCACCAGCTTCATCGGCCCGCTGTTCTGCCAGCGGCCGCTATCGGCGTTGTCGAGCTCCAGGCGGTCGATCTCGCCCTGCCAGCGGGGAGCCTGCCAATTGCCCCGGGCGCGGGCAAAAAGCCTGAGCTCTTCGGCATCTACATCGATTTCGACGCCATGTTGCGCCGGTGTGCCGTTGACCTGCAGCGACAAGGATCTGCCGTGCAGTCCCGGCAGGCTGAAGCCGGTGATATCGACCTTGCCTTCGGCTTCTGCCTGGCGCCAGACCAGCTCGGCGGCGACCGCTGCCAGTTGATACTGTTGATAGACGAAACCGTTGGCGCTGACTCGCGCTTTGATCTCCGGATCGACCGCCTTGCCGGTGATCTGGCCGTCGGCCTTCAGACTGCCCTGCAGGCCGGGCCAACTGGCGGCCAGGTTCGGGGCGTCGAGCGTGTATTGCAGCTGCAGCCTCTGCGCGATCCTGCCCGAGGCCCGCAGGCTGTTGGGGCCGCTGGTAACCCGCGCAGCTTCTAATTGTACGCCGTCTTTGTCGTAGCGTGCTTTGGCGCTGGCCTGGAGCGGGTGGCCGAGCAGCGTGCCGCTGAGCTGGCGCAGGTCGAGCCGGGTCCAAACGCCCTGTTCGGAGATGCCGCCCGCCAGCTCGGTATCCAGGGCGATTCTGCCGTGCCAACCCTCGCCCAGCAGGGCGGTATCCAAAGCCGCGGATGTGAGCGACAGGTTCCAGCTCACGGCAGGGGCCCACAGCAGCTCGCCGCTGACCCGGGCGCCGTTTTCGGCCAGCGCGAGATCCAGCAGCAGGCCGCTGATTCCGACCGGAGTGAGTTCGCCCCGCAACTGGGCCTGCAGCGTGGTGACCGGGGTATCGGGAAAGCCGAGTTCCGCGCTGGTGCTGAGCGCCAGCCTGTCCAGCGGCCCGTTGAGCGTGAACCGGCCCGCATCGCTGACCACCTCTGCGCGGTTCTCCAGTGGCCAGCGCAACTTGCGCCATTGCCCTTGAAATTCGAGCAATGGCTGTGGCTCCTTCAGCAGCAACCGGCCGCGACCGGTAACGGCCAGTGGCGCGTTTCCGTGGAGTTCGACGTTTACCGCATCGAGATTGCCGTCGAGGCGTGCGCTGGCGCTGGCCGGCCCGACTTCGGGTAGCTTCCCCTGCCAGGAGAGATCGGCTGAAAAAGGCAGCGACTGCTCCAGGTTTAAGCTCGCATCGGCTTTCAGTCGATGATCCAGGTAGCGGATATCGATTGCGGAGAGCAGGATGCGGCGTTGCTCTGATTCGGCGCTGAGCGCGATCGGACCGATCCGCGTGGATTCACCCGCCCGGTCGAGCTTGAGGGAGCCGACCTCAATCCTCTCGAAGCGGAGTGCCAGTGGCAGGGGCGGAGGATCGAAGTCGTCGCTCTCCTGCGCCTGCGTCTCTCCGTCAGCGGCATAGCTGACGGCGCCGGCGGAGAGTCGCTCGACGTGCAGCAGCCCTTCCAGCAGCGCCCGTGGCCGCCAGCGCAGCCGCAGATCGTCGATCCGCACGCTTTGGCCCCGGTCCCGGTACTCGGCGCTCTGCAGTCGCATCTCGCTCCACAGCGATCCGCTGAATCCGCTGACCTTGAGCTGATCGCCGGCACTCCACTCGACCAGCAGGCGATTGCCCTTGTCGCTCACCAGCAGCCAGCCACAGGTCGCGAGCGACACTATCAGCAGCAGGCCGATGGCGATATGGATTGCAGGTCTCACAGATCGGCACCCATGGAGAAGTGCAGCCGGAAGTCATCCTCTTCGTTGTCGGTCGGAACCGCCAGGTCGACCCTGATCGGGCCGATCGGCGACTGCCAGCGGACTCCTGCGCCGGCGGCGTACTTCAGCTTCGGATTCCAGTCGTCGAAGGCGTTGCCGGCATCGACAAAAAGCGCCGCCGACCAGTTCTCGACGATGGGGTGCTCATACTCGATGCTGGCGGTCAGCCGATGCCGGCCGCCGACGACGTCGCCGTCACTGTCGCGCGGACCCAGCGAGTCAAATTGGTAGCCGCGCACGCTGCGGTCACCGCCGGCGAAAAAACGGTAACTGGCCGGCAGTTCGGAAAACTCCCGGGCAAAGCTGACGCCCCCTTCGGCGCGCAGCAGCAGCCGGCCTTGGTTGAGGGGCTGTATCCATTTCGCCGCAGCCATAATCTGGATGAAGCTGCTGTCCGAGAGCAGCGTTTTTTCGGCGCCGCGAACGCTGAGGCTCAAACGGTGTCCATTGCGCGGTCTGAGCAGATTGTCGGCGACCGTCTTCGACCAGCTGATCCCGGGTACCAGCAGCTGTGAGCTGACGGTTTCGTCGCCGATTGTCGAATCTTCGACCACCCAGTCGAGGAACATGGTTTCGACCCAACCACTGCGCTGGCCGATGGTTGTCAGGCCGATCTTGCCGATCGTGCTCTCTGCCGTATCGGTATCGAGACGCTGGTAGCCTGCGTGGAAACTGATCTGATCGATATGCGGCCGCTTGGTGGGCACGATGTATTCAACCCCCAGCGAGCTGTCAACCTGCGAGAGCATCAGCTTGGAGAGCACGCGGTGACCGTTGCGGTTGACGCGGCGCTTCTCATGGCTCGCTTTGATTCGCGGGCCGGTATCGGTGGCGGCGCCGATACCGATGGTGTAGGCGGTGCGTTTGCGCGGCTGCAGCTGCACCCGGATGTCGATCACACCATCCGCGGCATTTTCGAAATCCTGCCTGACCACGACCTGCTCGAAGTAGCCGCTGTCGGCCAGCGCCCGGTGCAGCGCGTTCAGCGCCGTGGCGTCGTAAGGGTCGCCCGATCTGGTTTTCAGGAAACGTTCCAGCAGTTCCGGATTGTAAGTCTGTTGCTGCAGCTCCAGCAGGCCGATGCGGTAGCGGCGGCCGGAATCGTAGTGCAGCGTGACGGTGGCGCGGTTGTTCCCGGGATCGACTTCGATCAGCTTGCGGGTGAATTTGCCGTCGAAATAGCCCCGTTCCGCGGCCAACGTCTCCAGCTGATCCTTGAGCTTCTCGTATTCGCCATGATGCAGCTGGGCGCCGACACGAATCGCGCTGTCGTGAACCAGCTTCTGAAATTCCGGATCCTGCTTTGCGTCGCCGTCGAGCCGGATAGAGACCTGCCGCAGTACGATCGGCGCTCCCGGATCCACCGTGAAACGGGCCTGCCAGCACCCTTTTTCGAACTTGAGCCGCGGCTCGGTTTTTATGCGGTAGTAACCCAGCGCCCGCGCCGCCTGATCGAGCGCGTCGGGGGAGCGTTTGAAGAGCCGCTCGATGCGCCAGCGGGGCGCGTCACAGGGCTCTCCGGTCAAAGGCAGCGAGGTGCGCAGATTATCGAGCAGCTTGCCACTGGCGCCTTGAATCTCGATCACGGGCTGCTCTGCTCCGGCCAGGGGAGAGCCGCAGAGCAGGCAAACTAGTACGGCGCTTGCGATAGGTCTCAATGGGTAACTTTGCTGTTGTGGAGCAAACCGGTGGCAAATCCCAGTCGATATCCTATCTGAACCCAATGCAGCGTAAAACGTTCACGGCGGCTACGAAAAAATGCCCGACCCCGGCGTCCACCCTGACCCTCGATGGCTTGCTACATATTGCGGCGATACTGCCCGCCCACATCGTAGAGGGTGTTGGAGATCTCCCCCAACGAGCAGCAGCGCACCGCGTCGACCAGCACCTCGAAGATGTTGCCGTTGTCGATCGCGGCCTGGCGCACCCGCTCCAGTGCCTCTGTCGAGCGCTCCAGGTTGCGCTGCTGGAAAGCGCGCAACCGTTCGATCTGGCTCTGCTTCTCGGCGTCGGTGGAGCGTGCCAGCTCGATCGTCTGCGCCTCCCTTCCCTGCGGATTGAGAAAGGTGTTGACGCCGATGATCGGCAGCGTGCCGTCGTGTTTCATGTGTTCGTAGTGGAGTGATTCGTCCTGGATCTTGCCGCGCTGGTAGCCGGTCTCCATCGCACCGAGCACACCGCCGCGCTCGGAGATACGCTCGAACTCGCTCAGCACCGCCTCCTCGACCAGCTCGGTCAGCTCCTCGATGATGAAAGCGCCCTGGTTGGGATTTTCGTTGCGCGCCAGTCCCCACTCATTGTTGATGATCAACTGGATCGCCAGCGCGCGCCGCACCGAGGCTTCGCTTGGCGTGGTGATCGCCTCGTCGAAGG
>JAGRGU010000069.1 GCA_020445335.1 Gammaproteobacteria bacterium | reverse complement strand
TCTCCTACATTCACGCCGAAGCCTATCCCGCCGGCGAACTGAAGCACGGCCCGCTGGCGCTGGTGGACGAGAACATGCCGGTGATCTGCGCGCTGCCGGACGATCCGCTGCTGGAGAAGGTGCTCTCCAACCTGCAGGAGGTGCGCGCGCGCAAGGGCGAGCTGTTCCTCTTCAGCGACCGCAACGTGAAGATCGATCTCGACCTCTACCAGAACCTGACCCTCGACGACATCTGCCCCAGCACCGCGCCGATCGTCTACACCATTCCGCTGCAGCTGCTCGCCTACCACGTGGCGATACTCAAGGGCACCGACGTCGATCAGCCGCGAAATCTGGCCAAGTCGGTGACGGTGGAATGAAGGGATGCGGGTGTTGGGTGTTTTTTATATCCGAGAACTAATGTCATTATCTGATTTATTGAAATATTTTCCCTGAGAGCCGAGAAGCCCGCTCTGTTACCGATTGCGAAAACTGCGGGATTATGATGGTTCTGCCGAGCCTTGGACGGCCAGCACAGATAGGTTGAAGACGAGCTCCGTCCTGTAACTATGTACCGCCGGAAGTACGCAACCGGCCAACGCCGCACTGTCAGTACTCTCTACGCTATATCCGCAGTCGAGCCAGGACGGTCTCAGGTTAGGATCTGGCGTGCAGAAAGTTCTGGCCGAACCTTTTCCTGGGACGCTGGCTCAAGGGGTTATCCTGGTAAATCCGTGAGAAATGAAGACGTTAATTTTCAGCCAAAACCAATTGCCCACGCAAATCAGGGTATTAGGAGGATGGCGGAGAGATGGGAACTCTCTTCGATTTTCGCGGCGGTGCAAGAGCGCAGCTGAGTGGCGTGCGCCGGCAGGAGGGTTTACGCGGGGGATTGCCTGCTCGACGGGCGAGTCACGAACTAGCGATACCGCAAGGTGTCCACGACGAGATTGAACGCCGGCGAAGATTGCCGCCTGTTTGGATAGTAGAGGTGGTAGGCGGGCAGTGCCTGCATCCACGATTCAAGCACACTCACAAGCCGTCCATTCTTAAGGTGTTCCTCGATCTGATCGTAGGGCAAGTAGGCCAGGCCAACGCCCTCCAGGGCGGCATCTCGAATATGGTCGATGGTGTTCAGCGTGAGGGATCCCTCGACGCGCACCTGAATGGTTTTGCCCCGCTTCTTAAACCGCCATTCATTCACCTTGCCAGCAGTTGGCAGCCAGAGGTTGATGCAGCGGTGTTCGATCAGTTGCTTTGGATTCTCGGGTATGGCGAAACGCGCGAAATAGTCAGGGCTGCCGACGACGGCCATGACGATTTCCGGTGAGATCGGTAACGCGATCATGTCCTTGGCTACCTGCTCACCGAGCCGAACTCCCGCATCGAAGCGGTCAGCCACAATATCAACCAACCCATAATCCGCCACGATCTCAATCCGGATATCTGGGTAATCACGCAGCAAACGCGCCACTTTCGGCAGCAGGTAGACCTTTGCGGCATGCTCGACGGCGGAGATGCGGAAGGTGCCTGCCGGTTCATCGCGGTATTTGTTCAGGCTGGAGATGCTGGCATCGATGTCTGCAAACATGGGTGCAAGGGAGCCAAGCAGTTGTTCGCCAATTTCAGTTGGAGCAACGCTGCGCGTGGTGCGCGCCAATAGTCGTAGGCCGAGGCGCTGCTCAAGCCGTTGCATGATCTGACTGAGCGCCGATTGCGACAGTCCCAATTTTGCGGCTGCGCGGGTGAAACTTTGTTCTTGTGCCACGGCAACAAAGACAACGAGGTCAGCAATCTCTTCGCGTTTCATTAATCACCAGAATAATAACTACAAGTATTTCTAGCGCATTGTTAATTAACAAGGCAAGGCCTAGATTTACCTCAGCGCGCGGCGAACAGATTTTTCGGGCAATCAATATCCAACAAGCAATCGGAGCAGAGTCATGAAAAAAGTCACTTTCCCCAATTCGAACAACACCACCATCACGATGGCGGCAGTGATCAACTATCCGGAGGGGTTCGACGGAAGTCAGCAGTATCCGGCGATCGTCGTTTCACACCCCGGCGGAGGGGTGAAAGAACAAACGGCGGGCACCTACGCCGCGAAACTCGCAGAGGAAGGTTTTGTCACGATTGCCTACGACGCCTCTTACCAGGGCGAGAGCACCGGCGAACCCCGGCAGCTGGAGAATCCTCACATCCGGACAGAGGACGTGAGCGCGGTCATCGACTACCTGACCACCCTGCCTTATGTGAACAAGGCGCGGATTGGTGCGATGGGCATCTGTGCGGGCGCCGGGTATACGGCCAACGCGGCGATCAATGACCGCCGGATCAAGGCCGTAGGCACCGTGAGCATGGTGAATATCGGCCAGATGTTCCGCAATGGCTGGGACAATAACGTCAAAGACCGTGATGCCATCCCATACCTGCAAGCCGGGTCGGACGCGCGAACGTCAGACGCCAGTGGCGCAGAGATCGTGACGATTCCCATGGCACCTTTGAATGAGGCGGACGCACCGAATGAGGAATTGCGCCAAGCATGGGAGTACTACCATACGGATCGCGCCGAATACTGCACCGCACCGGGTTTTGCAACCGCACGCAGCTTGAACCAGATCATCACCTACGACGCATTCCACAAGGCAGAGGCATTCCTGACGCAACCGCTGCAAACGATCGTCGGCAGCGAAGCGGGCAGCAAGTGGATGAGTGACAACCTGATGGAACGTGCCACGACTACCGACAAGAACATGCACATCGTCAATGGTGCCAATCATATGAGCCTTTACGATGGCGAAGCGGAGATCAGTGAAGCCGTAGGCGTACTTGCGCCGTTTTTTCAATCGAAGATGTAGACGCACTTCATGGCGGTCGCGATCCAATTCGAGGAGACACAGTATTGAAATCGATCAAGTTTCAGAATGAAGATATGGCGTGGGAGATAGCGGCACTGGTTTTATACCCACCTGGGTTTGACGAATCCAAGACTTATCCCACCATCGTGAGTGTTCACCCATTCGGCAGCTGCAAAGAGCAGACGTCAAGTGACGTCTACGGCGCAGGCCTTGCGAAGGAAGGGTTTGTCGTCATCGCGTTTGACGCGAGCTACCAGGGTGAATCAGGTGGATTGCCGCGTTTCGTGGAAGACCCGACGCAGCGTGTTGAGGATGTCAGTCACGTGATCGACTACGCCGTCACGCTACCCTATGTCGATGCGGAAAGAATCGGCTGCATTGGGGTTTGCGGTGGTGGCGGTTACGCACTGAATGCCGCGTTGACCGAAAGGCGCATCAAGGCAGTAGTTGGTATTACGCCAGTGAATATCGGTCGCCTGTTCCGCGAAGGGTTCAGTAATTTTGACCCGCTTGGTGCGTTGGAGGCGATGGCCTCTCAGCGAACCGCAGAGGCTCGCGGTGGCGAACTGCAGGCCAATGAGTTGCTTCCTGCGAGCCCCGAGGTGGCGAAGGCCAACAGTCTGACCGAACGCGATATCTGGGAAGCGACGGACTACTACAAAACAAAGCGCGGACAAAAGCCCGGCGGTGCAACGAGGATGTTGTTCTCTCACGCACAGAACACGCTCTGCTGGGACGCGTTCGGCTTTACGGAGCTGCTGATGACGCAACCGATGATGGTGGTCATCGGGCAGAAAGTAGGGGCTTTTGGCACATACCGCGATGGCATGGAGGCCTATGGTCGATCCACTGCCTCGAAAGACAGGCAGCTGGTCGAATTGGCGGACTGGTCGCATTATGACCTCTATGACAAACCCGAACCGGTCAAGATTGCTCTCGACAAGTTGATTCCCTTCTATAAAAAGCATCTCGGATGAACTCCCATGTAGCCCAAGTAGGCGGACGGCTACGCCGCCTCTGATTTGGGCGCTGATGTTGTCGGGCGTGGATATGCAATGGGAAGCAGAGATTATTGAGGCTGTCGGTGGAAATGTCGGCAGCCCTCGTGCCCACTCTTTTAACTCCGCAGAATTCGT
This sequence comes from Gammaproteobacteria bacterium, assembly GCA_020445335.1. GTDB lineage: Bacteria > Pseudomonadota > Gammaproteobacteria > Chromatiales > Chromatiaceae > HKST-UBA178. Next base: position 46,974 of record JAGRGU010000069.1, on the reverse strand, counting down.
GCGAAAACCACTTCGAGCAACACTTCTGGCCGAACCTTTTCCTGGGGAGCTGGCTCAAGGGGATAACCTTCCAAAAGCCGGAGAAATGAAGGCGTTGAGTTTCGGGTAAAACCAAAGTGCTTCCCTAATCAGGCGGTTAGTTGTGCTTGGGAGAAGAGAGTGGGTTGCTTCGATCTTCGCGGCGATCTCAGCAGCGGCCCCAAGCAAATCCAAGGTCACCGCCAATGACCCTACCGAGCTTGTGGATTAGTCATTCCGGCTGTGCTCCAATGTTGAGGACAGGTGCATACGAGAAAAAACGTCGTTGGCGCATGTCATGTATGTGCGATCGTGCAGTGTAGTTTGAATTGTAGATGCACAAAGTGGGGTGCGGACAAGGGAATGCGTGCCGACTGTCCGTTCCACAATTTCGTGCCGAAATCGATAAGGAGTACTCCGATGTCACTGATCTCGAGGCTAGCCATTCTCGTTGGAGCGTTCGCCTTTTTTTCACCCGCCAACGCCGTGCTCATCAATACCAGCATTGGTGCTTTCGAGGTGACTGCCGCCGCGGGGCTTTCGATTGACCAACTCGACGAGCAACCCTGGTGGGACGACAACATCCTGGCCCGGGAGTTCGCGGAACTTGTAGATCTGTCATTGGGGACCTTTGTGCAGCCATTGTCCACGGGTGTAGAAGTGGCCCCGTTTTTTGCCATAACGCCGACCGTCGCGATTTACTGCGGCACAGGCTGTGATCCATTCGGTGCCGGCGCCATCGTCTATCCCGACAATTGGGACGCGTCCCAGGCGCAATTCGGGCCTGTCACATTTGCCGTCGCGGAGCGCGCCCAGATATCCGAACCGAGTGTGATCTCGCTGCTGACCTTCGGCTTGGTGGGTGCCGGATTGGCGCGCCGAAGGGTCGCACGATAACGCGGGTGGCGGTATTGGGGATTACACTTTCACTTTGAGGCATTCAACCACCGCTCGCTCAAAACGGGGGCCGAATCAGCGGTCAGTACCACTGTCATCAACGCAACGGCGAGTCCTTACTTGATGTATCTAGTTTTCACACGATTCACCTTCGGTGCTCTGGAAAGAGCCACGCGCAAGTTAATGCCGATTGCCTCTCGCGATTGAAAAATCAACTTGCTGCCGAGCAAAGCAGGCACCTGAAGGCGGCGACCATCTGGTCAGATTGGCCATTCTCGCACGCGATAGAAGCGAGCCGATGAGGTCTGATATAACGCGGACAAAGATGTTACTGCAACATGGCGAAGCGCGGAATTGGACTGTGCGGATCCCGGGTTAAGAGAGATACGGCTGCGATCGTCGTTTGGGGTCCCACTGCCGCAGAGACATTATGGCGAATTTGTGGCCAACCGTCGTTTACGCCCCGCCTAACTCCGCGTAATCTGCAGCAAAACCGCTCTGGGCAACACTTCTGGCCGAACCTTTTCCCGGGGTGCTGGCTCAAGGGGTTAACCGACCAGTTCCGAATCCATTTAGCAGGTGCGGATGCGGGTGTCCGATGTATGGTGGTGCGATGTGAGCTTTCACCCGCATAAAACAGTCTGATGTTATTGGTGGTCCAAGAGTGCTTCCATGGTAGGGAGATTTGGTGCGCGAAGCAGATCGCTATCCCCAACTCGATCAAACTCGAGAACTATGTAATCCTTCCGCACTCTATAGAGGGCTGTTGACAGTCCCTGGTCCGATCGAATTCAACCTCGTTAACTCTTTAAAGGTTTACCCAGTGTTCCGTTCCTTCTTTCCCCTGCCGCGTCTCTACTTCCTGTCTGCACTGATCTGGGCCTCGATTGTCGTTACTTTCTGGTACCTGTCGGGTGACGGGTTGGGCCGCTTGTTGGGCTTCGATCTGCCGGAGGGTGAGGCCGATCCGGTGATCGGGATTGGCTATTTTGTAACCCCGCAGTTCCTCTGGTTTTACTGTTACTACGCGATCGTCTCCGGCTTGTTCGCGATATTCTGGTTCCACTACTCACCGCACCGTTGGCAGTGGTGGTCGGTGGTCGGGTCGCAGGTGATCCTGTTTTCCACCTACTTCTCGGTTCAGGTCTCGGTGGCAATCAACGAGTGGCGGCGGCCCTTCTTCGACTCGGTGCAGAATGCACTGGGTGACGAAGGGGGCGTCACAGCGGAGCTTCTGTACGGTCTGCTGCTTGATTTCGCATCGATTGCTTTCGTTGCGATTGTCGTCCTCGTCATCACTAACTTCTTCGTAAAGCACTACGTGTTTCGCTGGCGTACCGCGATGAACGATTACTATGTTTCGCGCTGGGAAGAAGTGAGAAATATCGAGGGTGCCTCGCAGCGTATTCAAGAGGACACCATGCGGTTTGCGTCGATTGTCGAGGACCTGGGGGTCAAGATCATTGACTCGATCATGACGTTGTTCGCCTTTCTGCCGGTCCTGTTCAGTCTGTCGAAGTATGTCACCGAATTCCCGTTGATCGGCGATATCCCAGCACCGTTGTTCAATGCCGCGCTGACATGGTCGATCTTCGGCACCCTGGTGGTGGCTATAGCCGGTGCCAAACTGCCCGGGCTCTACTTCCGTAATCAGCGCGTCGAAGCCGCCTACCGCAAGGAGCTGGTCTACGGCGAGGATCACGAAGATCGTGCGCAGCCGCCGACGCTGAGGGAGCTGTTCGGCAACGTCAGGAAGAACTATTTCCGTCTCTATTTCCACTACTGCTATTTCGACATCTTCCGCTACAGCTATCTGCAAGCCGATAACATCTTCGTCTACGTGATTCTGGTGCCGACGATTGCCGCCGGCGCAATCACGTTCGGGATATTGCAGCAGATACTGACGGCGTTCGGTCAGGTATCGAGTTCGTTCCAATATCTGGTGAACTCCTGGTCGACAATTGTGGAGTTGCAGTCGATCCACAAACGCCTGGCCGCTTTCGAGGCAACGTTTCTGGGTCGCGAGGTGATCGAGCTGCCCTGATATTCGGGCCAGGTAGGGCGGTTTAAAAAGCCGCTTGGGATAATCCACCCGTTCGCTGTGAAAAGTTGCGATCTCCTCACCGGGCATCGGCTTGGCCGTTAGCTGCCTTGTGCCCGGTCACACCTGAAGAAATTGACAACTCGGGGCGCTAGGAGCCGGATACGGGTCAACGCTCCCGCTATGCGCTAGAATCCGGCCTTGAACGGCGCTGCTGGCTTCATCGCGGGACAGGGTCGATCCGGGGCTCTGGCGGCAAAGCACTGCCCGCCGGGTATCATTAAACGGGGTTTCGGCACCCGCTGATGGGGCCGGAGCCGGTTGAACGGTGCAGGTGGGGGTGCGATGGCGGATGCCATAACAACTTCGGCAGTGGTTGACCCGATGGAGCTCCAGTCGCTGACGGCAGCTCCAGATCAGGGCGCGCTGCTGGCGGACGGGGTGAGCGCGGCGCAACAGGGCGACGCGGCGGCGGGTTTGGTCGCGGCGGCAATTGAGCCTTTGCCCGGTGTCATCGAGCGGGCGCAGTCGCTGCTGGAGATCGGCGGGCCGGTGGTGGTGCTGCTGCTGATGATGTCGTTCGTCGCCGTCACCATCGTGGTGACCAAACTGATCCAGTTCTCATGGCTGCGCATCGGCGATACAACCCAGGCCCAGCAAGCGCTGGCCGCGTGGCGCAGTGGCAATGCTGCCGCCGCGCTGGCCTGCCTGGAGGGACGGCGCAACCCGGTGGCGCAAGTGGTGGCGCAGGCTGTCAGGGGGCGCGAATCCTCGCTACAGGAGACCAGGTTGCGTGAGGAGCTGCTGCGCTTTGGTGGCGACATTCTGTTTCAGCTCAGGCGTGGCTTTCGTCCGCTGGAGGTGATCGCGTCACTCGCACCGCTGTTGGGGCTGCTGGGTACCGTGCTGGGGATGATCAAGGCTTTCCAGCAGCTGGAGGCGGCCGGAAACCAGGTGAATCCCGCGATTCTTTCGGGGGGGATCTGGGAGGCTCTGCTGACCACGGCGGTGGGCCTTTGCGTAGCCATACCCGTGGTGGTGATGCTGAACTGGCTGGAGCGTCGTGTCGACCACCTGGCGCACGCCATGGACAATCTGGTCACCCAGGTATTCACCACGGAGCTGACGGCGCCCGACATCCAGGCCGATCTCAGCGAGGGCGCCGGTGATTCGAAAAAACAGGCGACGGTGGCCGGAATCCGTGCTGGCGCGGTCAAGAGAGCCTAGTTTCAGCGACACCGCAAGCCGTCGCCGGGCCATCATCAGCCTGACGCCGCTGATCGATGTGGTTTTCATCCTGCTGGTCTTCTTCATGCTCGCATCGAGCTTTCTCGACTGGCGCAGCATTCCGGTCGTCACTGCCCGGCCGCCATCGACCTTGCCTGCTGAGAGCGAGCCAAAACCGCTGCTGCTCAGCGTCGCTGGGAGCGATCTGCGCTTGAACGGGGAGCTGCTCGCGCTCGACGAACTGAGGGTTCGTCTGCAGCGCCATATCGCCGCGGATCCCGGCGTCTCGGTCGAAGTGCAGCCGCTGGGCGATACCAGCCTGCAGTCGGTGATCGCCGTTCTCGATCGGCTCAGGCAGGCCGGTATAGAACGTTTCAGCATGGTGCGGGATCGCACTTGGGCGGCGCCCGCCGCCCCCGTCGGTGACTGAGCATGCGATTCGAGCGGCGACCTCCCGACAACAGCGAACGCAGCGTTCTGCCGCTGATCAATGTGGTCTTTCTGCTGCTGATATTTTGCATGCTCGCCGGCAGCCTCGGCCGGAGCGAGCCGTTTGCCGTCACCGCGCCGCGATCTACAAGTGATGGGGCACAGCAGCAGACGCTGCGTCTGTTGCTTGGCAGCGAGGGGCAGCTCGCACTGCAGGGTGAGGTGATGAGCGAAGCCGAGCTGTTGCAGCAGGTGGGGCAAAGGATCGCGAACCATCCCGGAGTGGGCGTCGAGCTCAAGGCCGATGCCGCGCTTGCCGGCAATCGCGTGGTGCTGTTGATGGAGAAACTTGGCGAGGCAGGGGTCGACCGGTTGCTGCTGCTGACCCAGAGCGAGCCGTGATCCGGCTGCGCGGACGCCACTGGCTGCTGGGAGGCGGCATCGCACTGCTACTCTATCTGGGAATGGCGCTGGCGCTCTTGTGGCGACCGCCCGCCCCGCTGGCGGTAGATCCCGGTGTGGGGAGCTTCGAGATCGCGCTTGGGCCGGCTGGCGGCGGGGTTGGAGGGGGTCAGGCTGATCCCGGGGAGGCGACAGGGGCGGACGAAGCGGAACCCGAACCAAATCCCGAACCCGAATCCAAACCAGAGTTAGTGCCCGAGATCCTGCCCGAATCAGAGCCCGTACCCGAACCTGAGCACGAGCCCGAACCGGCGCCGGCACCGAGGCTACAGCCGAGGGCGACGGTTGAACCCGCAACCAAGGCCAGCGCGCCGACAACTCCGCCTGCAACCGCGCTGCCGCGGAATGCGGCGACCGAGGGCCTCAATACCGGGTCCAGCGGTGAAGGCCAGCCTGCCGGGGGGGATGAAGAGCAGACTCCGGGCGGTGGAGAGACCGCTCTCCCCGACGACTACCTGCTGCGGCTGCGGAGCTGGCTCGAACGGCATAAGGATTACCCGCGGCAGGCCAGGCGTCGACGCCTGCAGGGGACGGTGCTGCTCTTTTTCGTGATGAGTCGGGAAGGGAAGGTTCTACACCACGAGATCCGCCGAAGTTCGGGCTACAAGATGCTGGACAGGGAGGCACAGGCAATGATCGAGCGCGCCCAGCCATTGCCCCCGCTGCCCGTATCGGTCTCCGGCGCCCAGCTCGAGTTGCTCCTGCCCGTCCGGTTTGCGCTGCGCTGATGCGGCTGCCTCCGCCCCTGGAGGGTATGAAGGCTTGGCATATACTTGTGCCATGGAGAGTGCCGTGGAGCGATTTAGATGGATCGGACACGCCGACCTCGATGCCTTCTATGCCAGCGTCGAGCAGCGTGACGAGCCGCGCTACCGCGACCGGCCGGTGGTGGTCGGGGCGCTGCCCGGTCATCGAGGGGTGGTGGCTGCAGCCAATTATGCGGCGCGGGCTTTCGGTGTCCGCTCGGCCATGCCGATCGCGGAAGCCAGTCGCCTCTGTCCACATGCCGTCTATCTGCGCCCGGACATGGCACGCTATGCCGAAGCTTCACGCGAAGTTTTTCGCATCCTCGAGACGATCTCCCCGCTGGTGGAGCCGGTGTCGATCGATGAGGCCTACCTCGACCTAAGCGGGCTCGAGAAACTGTTCGGCCCGCCGTTGGAGATCGGGCGGACGATCAAGCGGCGCATCTTAGAGCAGACCGGGCTGACCGTCTCTGTCGGCATAGGCCCCAACCGGCTCATCGCCAAGCTGGGCTCCGAGCACCGCAAACCGGATGGCCTGACGGTGATCCACCCGGGGGAGGTTGCCGCTTTTCTGGCGCCGATGCCGGTTGCCAACCTGCGCGGACTGGGACGCCAGACGGCAAAGATATTCGCGCGGCTGGGGGTGGCCACCGTCGGCCAGCTGCGCGATATGCCGCTGGAGGATCTGGAGCGGCAGCTGGGCAGACGCGCGGCAGCCGGTTTCAAACGGCAGGCGATGGGTATAGCGTCGGCGGAGCTGTCGGTTGAGCGCAACCGCAAAAGCCTCTCCAGGGAGACCACATTCGAGGTCGATACTGACGATCCCGGCTTTCTCCACGGCGTGGTGGGCAGGCTGGCAGGCTCCGTAGCGCGGCGGGCGCGCAGCGAGGCGCTGGCCGGCACGGTGGTGACGCTCAAGATTCGATTTCGGGGTTTCGAGACCCATACCCGACAGCAGCGGCTGACCGTGGCGACCAGCGATGAGCGGGTGATTTCAAAGGCGGCGTGGCAGCTGTTTCAGCACGGTGGACTGCCGCGCAGACCGGTACGACTCATCGGGGTCGGGTTGAGCCACTGGCAGCGGTCACAGCCGATTCAGGGCGAGCTGTTCGCGCATGCCGAAGCCGCGGCGCCGGATCAGCGTCTGCTGCGGACCATCGATCAGGCCAATGACAGGTTCGGCAGCGGAGCGCTGCAGCTGGGGATGACGCAGACGCGGCTGGACCCCAAGCGGAGGTAGCGGGCTGTCAGAAGCGGATGTCCACTCCCAGTCCCAGGCTCTGCATCGATTGCTCCTGCTCCTGGAAGCGGGTCTCGGACGAACCCTGGCGATAACCCAGCTCCAGCGTGGTGATCTCGTTGAGGCGGTAACCGACGAAGGCCGCCACGCTGTAGCGATCGTCGATACGGGAGTTCAAGGTGCCGATGTCGGCCTGCAGGCTGGCATACCAACGATCGGCGAAATCGTATTTGATGCGCGCGCCGACGAAGGCGTCCGACCAGGCTTCGGCTCTGCCCGCATCGCCCCTGGTGGAGAGTGAAGTCGACTCGCTGAAGGCGTAGAAGCGACCGCCGGCGATCAGCTCGATACTCTCGTAGCGGGGGATCTGGTAGCCGATCGAACCCTCGATCATCAGATTGGGCGTCTCCTCGGAGCCCGGCGGCAACAGGTCAGAGTTGACGCTGCTGGATTGATCGATATAGAGGCTGTCGGCAAGAAAGCTCCAGCGGCCGATCTGCGCGGCGAAGGCGAAGTAGCCGAGCGTCTGCAGTTTTTCCGGCAGAAAAAACTCGTAGTCGAGTTCTATCTCCGAATTTAGCAGCCGTCCCTGGTGGCGGTTGATGCTGCCCGCGAAAACAGCACTCCAAAGCGCAGGCGTCAGGGCGAAAGAGTTCTGCGCGGCAAACTCCGCACCGGCTGGAAGTGAGAGGGTGGTGAGCGCGGCCAGCGCCACCCGGGAGAGGGTCGCGAGCGGCCGAGACAAGGTCGGGGGGACGCGCTTAACCATAGCTATATTTTTGCAGAGGCAGGCGCCCTTGCCCATGATCCGCTCGACATTTTGTCCGGTCCCAGTGCGCAATTCGGCTAACGCGAGCGGACGCCCCGACGACTTCCGCTACGCAGTTTCTTGCCGTACCTGGTGGGCTCGTTGAGTATTGTCAATGAAAACTTCGAACCGATATGCACAATCGTAACGGACGGTCTGTCAAGTATAAGTACCGATAAAGGACCGTTTTAACGTTCGATACCCAATACACTTCTCTGCAGTTTGAGAAATCCAGGAGAAACGATATGTCCAGTGCCTTACGGGACAGATCGAGGCTGGCTCTCGTGTCTGTCATGTTGACGTGGTTAGTTCTTTTCATCCCTTTTACCGCTGCCAATGCGGTGATGCTGAATGGCGAGGATGTACCTCTGCACCGCATCTCGGCGGATGAGTGCCGCCTCTGCCATATGGAGATCTACGAGCAGTGGGCGGGCTCGATGCATGCCAAGAGCTCGGCCATCAACGACCCCATACACCGCGCTTTCTACAAGCAGGTGGTAGGCAGTCCGGAAGCCGAGGATGTGCGCACGAAGAACGGCAGCTATCCGGTCTGCCTGAAGTGTCATGCGCCGAACGCGGCACAGGAGATGAAGACCAAACTGGACGACGTGCCGGCATTCAGCGAGGGGGTCAACTGTGTCTCTTGCCATCGGCTGAAGGAGTTCAAGGGAACCCGCCTGCCCAACGGCAAGCTGCAGCTCGGAATCGACGCCTATGTAATGGCCGAGAACTGCCAGGGCCCGTCCGGATTCCCCGCTTCGTTCGAGGAGCACGCGGCGCAGGCTACCGCGGGAGAGACCGAGAATCCGCATCATCAGCGGCCATTCGTCAGTATCGACGAAGATGTGGAGATGGCGCTGCCGCTGGAAGCGAATCCCGAACTGCTGAAGACATCCGCCGCCTGCCTGGGCTGCCACGACAAACGCAACAACAGCCACGGCGTACCGCTCTGCTCCACCGGTGATGAGTATGTCCACGGCAAGACCCACGTCAGTTGCCAGTCCTGCCACATGCCGATCAGTGGCGGCTTTGCCGATCACACCATGGGTGGCGGTCATGACGAGGCGACCCTGCGCCGGGCGTTGATCATGAAAATCGAAACCGAAAAGCAGAACGACACCATCCAGACGCGGGTCAAGATCAAGAATCAGCAGCCCCACAAGGTGCCGACCGGCGCACCGTTCCGCAACATGATGCTGCAGGTGACCGCCTACAACCGCGACGGTGCGGTGGTCTGGCGCAACTACGAGAAAAATCCGATGATGGAGGATCCCAACTCGTACTTCCATCTGGTGCTGCTGGGTGACGACGGCAAGCCGACCTCACCTCCAAAAGCAAAATCGCTGGGAGCGGACAACCGGCTCGAGCCCTACGAGACCAGGACGCTCACTTTCGATATTCCGGCCAAGGATGTGGCGCTGGTACGGGCCGAAATGAACTACAGCCTGCTGTGGCCGGGGCTGAAGAAGGCGCTCTCCTTCCTGCCCGAGCATCTGCTCGAAGCCAAGAAAGTGGCGTTTGCCGAGAGCCGCCTGCATTAATTTCGGGCCCGCTCTGTGAAACTGCCCCCGGCCAGTGCTGGCCGGGGGCTTTTTTTCGACGGATAAAAGACTCTTCCGGCGCATCGCTGTTTTATCTTTTGCTGCCTCCTTGAGGTGGAGTCGCCCCAAGGCATTGCGAACGCCAATCAGCAGAGCGGAATCGAGCGGCGGGCGATTAGCCGCGGCATCGGTCGATTACGGCGGCCCATCTGCAAGAGCGAATGGAAAGCGTTTTTCAGACTACAATAGTGCGCTTTGAACTCACCTCCGGGAGCGCACAACGAGATGCTGAGCGAGACGATCAAGCCCAGATTCCAGGAGACGGACGCGCTGGGGCATATCAACAACTGCATCGTGCCGGCCTGGTTCGAGGGCGCCCGCGATCCGGTGTTCCGCTGGTTCACCCCCGACCTGGACGTCAACAACTGGCACCTGATACTGGCCAAGATCGACGTATCGTTTCATGGTGAACTCTACTATGAGTACCCGGTGGAGTTGCGCACCTACGTGGCCCGTATCGGCAACTCCTCCTTCGACATCTATCAGGAGGCCTGGCAGCACGGGGAGAAGTGCGCCTCGGGCACCGCGGTGCTGGTCCACTTCGACCACAAACAGAAGCGATCAAGGCCGATCCCTGGGGAGATCCGACGGTTGATGGAGCCGCACCTCTACCCTGGAGAGTAAAGGTTTTCCCTCTTCGCCGGCGTTACAGGCGGGCTATTTATCGGCGTCGGGGCGACCCTTGGATGCCTCATGCCGCTGCAGTTTCATCTTCAGCGCGATGCCGAGCACCAGCATGCCGAGGATAATCGACATCAGGATCAGATTGAGGGTCCCTTCGAGCAGAAAAATCGCACCCTGGAAGGTGACGCTGAACCAGAACATCATGATCACCACCACCCACATGGTCCTGAGTTTCTTCTGTTCCGCCTGCCAGGATTCGTTCGGCATCGAGGAGGGCTCCTCGCGCATGGTCAGAAGACCTTGGCCCGGTTGAGGAAGGCACCGAGCGGTTTGTCGTGTTCGTGGATGTGCAGCAGGGCCCAGTCGTTGGAGACGTCGTAGTCAGAGTAGAAGGTCGGATACTTGCCGTTTGATACCGCTGTCACCAGATCGTGCAGGTGGCGCAACAGCATTTTGTGTTCCCGCAGATGTGTCTTGTAAGCCGGGTAGTTGTGCTGCTGCATCAACTTCTCCTCGGTCGCGAAGTGTGTAGCGGTGAATTCCGCAAGGTCGATCAGCATCTGTTTCAGGTCGTTCTTGTCGATGCGATCCTCTACTGCCTTGTGCAAACGGCTGACCCGGTCGAGCAGCTGTTTATGCTGCTCATCGATCTTGGCGACATCTACGTTGTACTCTTCTCTCCAGGTGGCAACCGCCATTTTTTACATCCCTCTTGTGGTGTCTGGAGTCGGAGGCCGGCAGTTGTGCCGATGCATCGCCTGGCCTCCGTCAGCCGGGGTGGATTCTCTACTTCTTTTTGGATTTCTTGCCCTTCTTCTCTTTCTTGTTCTCTTTGCTCTTTTCGGCCTTGACAGCTACTGCAACGAAGCGCTCGGTTGCGGTGTCGTAGTGGCCCTGGCGAATGCGCTGGCGGATCTCGTCGTCACTGAATTCGTTACCGGCATCGCTTGGCTTGAGCGTCTTCAGCACCCTTTCAACGCTCTGCTTGTCCCAGGCGCTTCCATCGATGGTGGCCACCTCCCTGGCGTTGAGCGCTTTGGCCAACGACTGAGGGGTGTAGTTGTCGGCGGTGAGTTCCTCTACGACACCCCGTATCGATTCGTAGTAGCCCCACTGACGCAGTGGCGAATTCTCGTCGAGCTGATGTTCACTGACCATCACGACCGGCGGCGCGGCCCTGCCCTGGCTGGCGGAGGTTGCCGTCTGCATCCCCAGCTTTTTCAGAATTCGGCGTACGGAGTACTTGCTCCATGGCTGTCCGGTCAGCGACAGCACGCCGTCGGCGTTCAGTTTTTCGGCCATTCCCTGCTGCGTCAAAGGCTGTGCTTCATCGTCACGATAGGCCAGCAACTCGGTAAACATCGGCCGTAATTTCTCGACACTCTCTTCCACCAGCTATCTCCTCTCCAGTTGGTTATATTATCTGCTACGGCAGTTGTCCGCCTTCATCCTTTGCAGGCCAGCTGTGATATCCGGCGATTTGCCTTTCTTGGCGTGGTGTTGCGACATCGGCCTGTCTTTCTTTTACCGGTCGGCCGGTGCTGCCCGACCGCCGTGGTGAGGCTGTTGAGTTCAGTTCAATATGCAGCGCAGACGGTGGGCGTGCTCCGCCGCCTGGTAGCCTATCCTCGTCAGATAACCTCCATCGATCTGTGTCACCAGTCCTTTCTGGTAAAGGCGCCTGGCTGTGGCTATCGCCGATTGGCCCGCCCGGCTGTGCACCTTGATCCCCTCCTGCGAGGAGTTGATATTGAACAGCAACAGCATCTCCATCTCCTCAATCTGCTCTTTGCTGTAGTTCATGTCGCCTGCTCAGTCCTCCCCATCCTTGCTGCGGTCGTTGCTGTAGAACTGCATGAAGCCGCTCATCATCTTCTGAAAAGCGTCCATGGCGCCGGCTGACTGCATTATGTACGGCTGCATCAGGCTGAGCGGATCGTAGCCGTCGGCGCCGTTGTCCATGCGTTGGCGGATCTGATCGAACAGTTCGTTCTGAAAGCCCTGGACGTCGGGCCACCCCAGCAGTTTGCGGAACTCTTCCGGGGTGACGTCAATCTCTATGTTGACCTTCATGGCATCTCCGGGTGGTGGTTGTTGTATGTTGCCATCCCATCAATAGTAGCCGCTTGGAGTGTTCGCCACATTTATTACACTAAAGTTACATTACCTTGACGTTTCAGGCAAAGATGCAGTATGGGTGGCGAGCCAGTAGTTTGCCTGTCGCTCGGGGGTGGGAGAGGTAGCGATGAGAAAAAGCCAGCTTTTTGCCGGATGTCGCCTCGATCGGGCCGCGCAGCTGCGCAGGGATGCCGCCTGGGTTGCCGCGATGATGGAGGATGAAAAAAGCTGCTTTCTGCCGGTTTGGCGCAACCTCAACCTGGTTGAGGATGGCAATAGACTGATGCAGGTAGCCGGCACGCCACTGCGCCGGCTATTGAGCGGATCGGCCGAACGGGTGCTGCTTGGCGTAGAAGATGAGCAGGCTTTTTTCGCGATCGATCTCTCAATGATGAATGAGCGCGACGCACAGGCGGTCGCCGGGAACGGAGAGTTTTGCGATCTGCGCAGGGTCGGCGGGGTGATGAATGCGACGGAAGCGGCGCTGGCGGCCTATGCACGCGCTTCTTTGCGCTGGCACCGTTACAGCCGATTCTGCGGTCATTGCGGCGCGGCGACCGTCAGCCAGCACGGCGGTCAACAGCGCCTCTGCAGCAACAGCGACTGTGCGCGGCAGCTTTTCCCCCGCACCGATCCGGCGGTCATCATGCTGGTGGTGCGGCCGGCCGACGATCACTCGCCGGCACGTTGCCTGCTTGCCAACCATCATCGCTCCCCCAGCGGCAGCTACTCGACCCTGGCCGGTTTCGTCGAGCCCGGTGAGAGTCTGGAGGACGCGGTTGTTCGCGAGGTCAGGGAGGAGGTCGGCCTGGCGCTGGAGGGAGTCAGCTACCGGGGCTCGCAGCCCTGGCCATTCCCCGGAGCGATCATGCTCGGATTTCATGCCACCACAATGCAGAGCGATCTGGCGATCGATAGCGATGAGCTGGCGGACGCCGACTGGTTCAGCGCGGCTGAACTCGAGGAGTTCGGTGAGTGGGGAGAGACGGGGGCCGCACGGCGGTTGCCGCCGCACGACTCGATTGCGCGTGATCTGATCGAGACCTGGCGGCGTCAGGTGATCGATGCCGGGGAGCACCGACGCTCCCCGGCGGGCGATTGATCAGGCGGCGCTCTGTGCCCGTTGCAGCGCGCTGCGGTTCAGCGCGGAGAGCACCGCATTGAGCGAAGCGCTGACGGTATCGCGGTCGAAGGCGGCGCCCGATACGCGCTTTCCAGCGATGTTGATCTGCACGTAAGCCGCCGCTTCGGCGTCGGTTCCCTCGCCGATTGCGTGCTCCTGAAAATCGACGATGTTCAGCGCTTCGTTGCTGAACTTCTGCCAGGCCGCGGCAAAGGCCGATATAGCCCCCTCCCCTTCGCCGCGCAGCGTGTACTGTGTGCCGTGCGCCGCGAGCGAAACTTCGATGACGTCGTTGTCGCTGCGGTCGATGCGGTAACCGAGCAGCTCGAACGGGGAGCCTGTGTGGACGAAGTGCTCGTTGAACAGCTGACGGATCTCGCTGCTGTCCACCTCTCCCGGGCGCGTTTCGCTGGCACCTTGCACCACCTGGGCGAGTTCGACCTGCATCCAGCGCGGCAGGCTGAGGTTATAGTCGCGCTCGAGGACGAAAGCGACCCCCCCCTTGCCGGACTGACTGTTGACGCGGATCACCGCCTGGTAGTCGCGCCCCAGATCCTTGGGGTCGATCGGCAGATAGGCGACCTGCCAGGGTTCGTCCGGAAGCTGCTGCAGCAGGCACTTTCGAATCGCGTCCTGATGGCTGCCGGAGAAGGCGGTGTAGACCAGCTCGCCGACCCAGGGGTGGCGAGGGTGCACCTCGATTCCAGTGCACTCGGTCACGGTCTGGATGATCTCGTCGGGGTTGGAGAGGTCGAGCTGCGGATCTATCCCCTGGCTGTAGAGATTCATCGCCATGGTGACTATGTCCATGTTGCCGGTGCGTTCACCGTTGCCGAGCAGTGTCCCCTCGACGCGATCGGCGCCGGCCAGCATCGCCAACTCCGCCGCAGCCACTGAGCAGCCCCGATCGTTGTGAGTGTGCACCGAGAGCGTAATGCTGTCGCGTCGGTCGACATGGCTCGCGAAGTACTCCACCTGGTCGGCAAACAGATTGGGCGTCGAAGACTCCACCGTGGAGGGCAGATTGATGATGCAGCGCTGCTGCGGGGTCGGTTGCCAGACCGCCACCACCGCGTTGCAGATCTCGACCGCGAAATCCATCTCGGTGCCGGTGAAGCTCTCCGGAGAATATTGGAAGGTCCATTCGGTCTCGGGATACTTCGTCGCCTCCTGCTGCAGCATGCGGGCACCCGCGACCGCGATGTCGATGATCCCCTGCCGGTCCTTGGCGAAAACCCGCTCGCGTTGGATCGTGGAGGTGGAGTTGTAGACATGGACGATCGCCTGCCGGCACCCCCGCAGCGCCTCGAAGGTGCGTTTGATCAGATCCTCGCGCGCCTGCACCAGCGCCTGGACCCGGACATCGGCGGGGATGCGGTCGTTGTCGATGAGCCAGCGGGCGAAGTCGAAGTCCGGCTGGCTGGCCGATGGAAACCCGACTTCGATCTCCTTGAAGCCGAGTTTCACCAGCAGTCCCCAGAGTCGCTGCTTCTGCGCGACGCTCATCGGCTCCAGCAGAGCCTGATTACCATCCCGCAGGTCCACGCTGGCCCAGCGCGGTGCGCTCGTGATCGAGCGGTCCGGCCACCGGCGGGAGGTGAGCTTCACCGCTGGGGTCGGTCGGTATTTGGTATGGTCAAACGCTTTCACTGTTCTCTTCTTCCTCTAGGCTGGTGTTGTCCATCGGTACAGCTGCTGTCTCGCCCCGGGTCGGGGTTGCGACTGGCCGCGCCTCGTGAGAGCGGCTGGAGTGCCTCGGCCGGATAGGCTCTGGCGGTGCATCGCCGGTGATAACCGACGGTTGTAAATATAAGCGATTGGAAACGAAATTTAGTTGCGAAGTTGGCTTAATTGGCAAAAATATCGCAATATTATTTCCATATAATATAAATAAGAGGAATATTATTGCCCTACTGGAAATGACAGCGCAATCCCCCTCTCTTCTTAGCTGGAATCTCCCTTACCGGGCGGGCAAGCTCACTCGTAGAGGGGGATCCAGCGAACCTCGTCGCAGCAGGGCGGCAACACCACGATCTCGTGCGCCGGCACCACACCCGGGCCTAAACCGTAGGCGTCCAGGGCTAGGAAGCGCAGACAGGGTTTGCGCTGCGAGGCGTGCTCCGGGATTTCGAGACGAAAACCGTGCAGCTTGGGGTGCATCATCAGGTGGAAGCGCTGCACTTCGCCCAGGATCCGCGCAATCTCGCGGGCAATAAGCGCTTCGATGGCGGCGCTCTCGCGGCTGTCGCTGGAGCGGCCGCCGACCGCGACCATGATACGGCTCTCGACCCGGCGTCGGGTATCGCTTGGCAGCGTACCACCCGGTAGTTGCAGGCCGCCGGCACGGATATAGGCGGCGGCGAACATCCGTGGACTCTCGCCGTTTTGCATCAGCGCGTGACGTCCGGCCCTGATTGCCTGACGAATCGCCTCCGTCTGCTGGGTTGAGTAATGGTCAGACATGCTTAGAAGATAGCCGGAAAAGACCATACGCGGCCATAGGCGGGAGCCGAAAGCTCTGCCTCTGCTCAGCGACAACAGTCGATTGATTTCCCCATTTGTTGCTGCGACTATCGCCCTCATCAGTAGTGGCAGACGCCACATCCTAGCCTGGGAGGCGAGCCAATCATGCGCATTCTGCACACCATGCTCCGGGTCGGAAACCTGGACCGATCACTCAGTTTCTACACCGAAGTACTGGGGATGAAGCTGCTCCGCCAGCGCGAGTATCCGGAGGGGAAGTTTACGCTGGCTTTTCTCGGCTATGGCCCGGAGCACTCCAACGCTGCGCTCGAGCTGACCTACAACTGGGGGGTCGAGGAGTATGAGATGGGCAGCGCCTTCGGCCATATCGCCATCGAGGTTGACGACGTCTATCAGGCGACCGATCGCATCAGACGGCTGGGCGGCAAGATTCTGCGCGATGCCGGGCCGATGAATGCGGGCACGACGATCGTCGCTTTCATAGAGGATCCTGATGGCTACCCGATCGAACTGCTCGCTGCCAAGTGAAATCGAGTGAAATCGGGTCGGAGTTGTAGAGCGACCAATGAGAGCAAGCGGCACGCGCCTCTTCTGTTATCTTATTCATGATTATTGCCCGATAATCGGAAAAGGCGGTGGATAATGGCGCTGGATCGGTACGATCGCAAAATTCTCGAGGTGCTGCAGCAGGAGGGGCGCATCAGCAATCAGGAGCTCGCCGAGCGCATCGGGCTGTCGCAGTCTCCTTGCCTGCGGCGAGTTCGCGCGCTCGAGGAGAGCGGCTTGATCACGGGCTACCGTGCACTGGTCGATGCCAAGCGTCTTGGGCTCAATCTGCTGGCATTGATCCATATCTCGATGGACCGTCACACTCCCGAGCGTTTCGCCAACTTCGACGCCTCAATCAGCGCCTTGCCGGAGGTGCTGGAGTGCTTGCTGATCACCGGCCAGGAGGCTGACTATCAGCTGAAGGTGGCGGTCGAGGACATGGATGCCTACCAGCGGCTGCTGCTCGATCGCATTACCCGAATCGAGGGGGTGACCGGGGTTCACTCCAGTTTCGTGCTGCGACAGGTGGTGAACCGGACCGCGCTGCCGCTGCCGTAAGCGATTACTTTCCCTCGTCTTCACCGAGCAGCGACTTCAATCCGGCAAAGGGGTTGTGCGTGGCGACGGTGCCGCGCGCTCCTCCCCCCGCCCCGCTATTCGCGGCCTCCAGTTGGCGTGCGTGTTCGTTGTCGTGGCAGTAGAGGCAGAGCAGCTCCCAGTTACTGCCGTCGGCCGGATTGTTGTCGTGGTTGTGATCGCGGTGATGCACCGTCAACTCGCGCAGATTGGCGCGGTCGAATTCGCGAGCGCAGCGTCCGCAGATCCAGGGATAGAGCTTCAGGGCCTGAGCGCGATAGCCGGCCTCGCGGGCATCGCGGCTGCGCCGGGCTTCGGCGACGATCGAGTCCAGGCGCTGCATCCTGTCGCTGTGCGAATCTTTCGCTGCCATCACTCACTCCGCTGCTGTCGCCGCCGGCCACTGCGCCGTATACAGAAAAATAGCATATAGAGAGAAGCCGGTTTCACCGCTATAGTCGCATTTCTCAAACAGGATCACCCCAGAGCAACCTCTATGACCCAAGACCTCTATCCTCCGTTGCGCCTCTCCTGGATGGTCTGGGGGCTTGGCGCCATGCTCTATTTGATCGGCTTCTACCAGCGGGTGGCGCCGGGTGTGATCACCGCAGAGCTCTCGCTCGATTTCGGCCTGAGCGCGACCGCGCTCGGTAATCTTTCGGCGTTCTATTTCTACAGTTACGTCGCGATGCAGGTGCCGACGGGCCTGCTCGCCGATCACTGGGGGCCGCGCCGGCTGTTATCGCTGGGTGCCCTTGTCGCGGCGGTGGGGAGTGCGGTGTTCGCGGTCGCCCCGGATATATGGTGGGCGGGCGCGGGGCGCCTGCTGATCGGCGGCTCGGTGGCGGTCGCCTTTGTCGGCATGCTCAAGCTGGCCGGCCACTGGTTCCCCGCCGGGCAGTACGCGCTGGCGTCTGGTATGGCGCTTTTCTTCGGCATCCTGGGCGCGGTGTTCGCCGGCGTGCCGATGCGCCTGCTGGTCGATGCTTTTGGCTGGCGGCCGGTGATGATGGGGACGGCACTGCTGACGCTGGCGGTGGCGATGGCGATCTGGTGGCTGGTGCGCGATGACCCCAGCGACCGCGGTTACCGCAGCCACGCCAGAGTGCATGAGGAGGAAGGCGAACACCAGGGCATTGCAGCGGGATTGAAGGCGGTATTTCGCTACCGCAATACCTGGCTGCTCTACCTGATTCCCGGAGGCATAGTTGGCAGTGTGCTTACCTTCGCAGGACTCTGGGGGGTGCCCTATATGACCACCCACTACGGATTGGAGAAGACCGGGGCGGCGGCGATCTGTTCGGCGCTGTTGATCGCCTGGGCGTTGGGAGGGCCACTGTTCGGCTGGTTCTCCGACCACCTCGGCCACCGCAAGCCGCTCTATGCGATCGGTTGCCTGGTGCAGCTGCTCTGCTGGGTGCTGATCCTGATGTGGCCGGCCTTGCCTTTGTGGGCGCTGGTCACGTTGCTGATGCTGATCGGTTTCTTCGCCGGCAACATGATCATCGGCTTCGCCTTCGCCCGCGAATCGGTGCCCGGACGACTCTCCGGCAGCGTGTCGGGGGTGGTCAACATGGGCGTGATGATGGGGCCGATGCTGCTGCAGCCGGCGGTGGGCTGGATGCTCGACCGACTTTGGCAGGGCGAAACGACTCTGCAGGGTGTGCGGGTCTACACGTTGGAGGCCTATCGCGCCGGCTTCGCGCTGATGATCGGCTGGCTGCTGTTGTCGACGCTGTTGATCTTCCTGACCCGCGAAACCCGCTGCCGGGCTTACCAGGCGGCGTCGACCGAGCCGGGTTAGCCCACCGGTTTTGGTTCGTTATAATGGCTGACGGCTGTCGGGGGTGAGCTGAGAGATGAGAGTGCGATCGATACTGTGGCCTGGCCTGTTGCTGCTGCTCACTGGCTGTGCAGAACTGTTATTGCATGATTCCGAAGATCGTTACTGGACGCCTGGCACGGGTACGCAGCTGCAACTGATGCGGGCACTGGTGGTTCCCGGCGGGGAGACACGGGTCTTTCTGCAGCGGGGTGAAGTGGTCGCCCGCTCGCAACTCGACTACTACCACCCGAGCTGCGATCTTGAATTGCGAGCGTTGAAGCAGCATGCGCGCAGCATCGAGCAGGATGTTTTCATAGTGGGGCGCCTCAGCAGCGGCCGCGAATCAGTGGTGCAGTTGATGCAGCCGCAGCTGGCCTCCACCCGGCTGGTGGGCCGTTTTTTTCCCCATGGCGGGGCCTCTGTGCATCGTTTCCTGCGCATAGAACTTCTGTCGGAGCGCCAACCCGATGTGATGCGGCTCACCTGCCGGGGTGCGCTCGATGATGAGCATGCGGCACAGCTTCCCGGCAGAAACGAGATAAGGCTCGCGCTGGGCGACATTCTTCTGTTTCTCTGAGCGCCCACTGAGACAGGTTCCCGCCCATGCTGATTACTGAAATTCTCGCGCGCAATGCCCGCCTCTACGGTGACGATACGGCACTGGTCGAAAGGGATCCTGCCGCCGCCACGCGGCGGGAGATTGGTTGGCGAGCCTTCGATCGGGAAGCCAACCGATTCGCCAACGCGCTGTTGGCGGCGGGCGTGGCCAAGGGGGACCGGGTCGCTCATCTGTTGATGAACTGTCTGGAGTGGTTGCCCGGCTATTTCGGTATCCTGCGCACCGGTGCCTGGGCGGTTCCGCTCAACTTCCGATTCGAGGCGGACGTAATCGCCGCTTGTGTCGAACTGGCGCAACCGAGGGTGTTTATGTTCGGTCCG
Organism: Gammaproteobacteria bacterium; assembly: GCA_020445335.1. GTDB lineage: Bacteria > Pseudomonadota > Gammaproteobacteria > Chromatiales > Chromatiaceae > HKST-UBA178. The sequence continues at coordinate 27,267 of JAGRGU010000069.1, read as the reverse complement.
GAGTTTGTCGAGCGGGTCGGCCAACTTCAATCCGGGGCGAGAAATTCGGTGGAGCGCTATATATTTTTCGGTTCGGAAGCGGATTGCCCGCCCTTCGCCGAGACATATAGCGACTTTGTCGCAGGGGCGCCCGACATCGATCCTCGGGTGGAGATCGATATCTGTGATGATGCCGCGCTCTACTTCACCTCCGGTACAACCGGCCATCCCAAGGCGGTGCGTCTGACGCACCGCAATCTGGAGCATGCCTGCTACGTCGAGAACAGCCACCACGGGCAGACCCGTGCGGATACGTTTCTATGCATACCGCCGCTCTACCACACCGGCGCCAAGATGCACTGGTTCGGCAGCTTCATCGTCGGTGGCAAGGCGGTGATCCTGAAGGGGGTCAGCCCACAGTGGATTCTGCAGGCGGTTTCGGAGGAGCGGGCCACCATTGTTTGGCTGCTGGTGCCCTGGGCGCACGACATACTGATCGCCTGGGAGCGGGGAAATATAGTGCTGCGGGATTATGAACTGCGGCAGTGGCGGCTGATGCATATCGGCGCTCAGCCCGTTCCCCCCAGCCTTATCCATGCCTGGAAGCGGGTCTTTCCGAAGCAGGCGTACGACACCAATTACGGGTTGACCGAATGCACCGGCCCCGGCTGCGTGCATCTGGGCGTTGGTAATACGCAGAAGATCGGTGCCATCGGCATTCCGGGATTCGACTGGGAGTGCCGCGTGGTCGACGGTGATGACAAGGAGTTGCCCGCAGGAGAAGCCGGGGAGTTGCTGGTCAAGGGGCCGGGTGTGATGAAGGAGTATTACCGCAATCCGGAGGAGACCGCGGCAACGCTCACCGACGGCTGGCTGCGGACCGGCGATGTTGCCAGGCGCGACGCAGACGGATTCATCTGGCTGGTAGACCGGACCAAGGATCTGATCATCACCGGTGGTGAGAATGTCTCACCGGTCGAGATCGAGAATTTTTTGATGACGCATGCAGCGATCCAGGATGTAGCGGTTATCGGTACTGCGGACGAGCGCTTGGGGGAGCTGGTCACAGCGGTGATCCAATTGAAAACCGGCGCTGTTCTGGAGCCTGAGGAGGTGCGGTCGTTCGTCCAGCCCTTGCCGCGCTACAAGCGCCCGCGGATCATCCACTTCGCCGAGGTGCCACGCAACGCAACGGGTAAAATCGAAAAGCCAAAGCTGCGCCAAATCTACTCCAAGAAGTGAGTAAGCGCTAACTAATAATAGGTGGCACGTGATGAGTCAGCGCCATCGGGGCACTCGCCCAACCTTCGGCCAGGGTTGTTATACTGGGCCGACAATTGAATCGATCGCGCCGATGCGGTGGCGATCGACAACCAGAGCCCTACGATGGACGTCTCCCATATTCTCGACGGTCTGAACGATGCCCAGCGCGAGGCGGTCTCCGCGCCGCCGGGCGGAATGCTGTTGCTGGCGGGCGCCGGCAGCGGCAAGACGCGGGTGCTGGTCAACCGCATCGCCTGGCTTGTTCAGGTGGTCGGCGCCTCGCCCTGGAATCTGCTCGCGGTAACCTTCACCAACAAGGCGGCCCGGGAGATGAAGGGTCGCATCGAAGCGCTGCTCGGTCATCCGGTGGGAGGCATGTGGGTCGGGACCTTCCACGGGCTGGCGCACCGGCTGCTGCGCGCGCACTGGCAGGAGTCGAAGCTGGACAGGAACTTCCAGATTCTGGATTCGGACGACCAGTACAGAATGATCAAGCGGCTGCTGAAAACCCTGGACCTTGACGAGGCGCGCTGGCCACCACGCCAGGTACAATGGTTTATCAACGGCCGCAAGGACGAAGGCCTGCGGGCGCAGCACCTGGACGACGGTGGCGATCCGTTCCAACGCCAGATGATCCGCCTCTATGACGAATATCAGCAGGCCTGCGAGCGTGGCGGCATGGTCGATTTTGCCGAGCTTTTGCTGCGTGCCCACGAGTTGCTGCGCGACCGCCCGGAGATACTGCACCACTACCGTGAGCGCTTCCAGCATATCCTGGTCGACGAGTTCCAGGATACCAACACCATTCAATACGCCTGGTTGCGGCTGTTGGCTGGCGAGCGCAACAATCTGTTCGTGGTTGGTGACGACGATCAGTCGATTTACGGCTGGCGCGGCGCGCGGGTGGAGAATATTCGCGACTTCCAGAAGGATTATCCTGGGGCGCCCCTGTTGCGGATGGAGCAGAACTATCGCTCCACCGCAACCATTCTGAAGGCGGCCAACGCGGTTATCGCCAACAACGCCTCCCGGTTGGGCAAGAGTCTCTGGACGGATGGTGCGGAGGGCGAGCCGATCAGCCTCTATGCGGCGTTCAACGAAGTGGACGAGGCGCGGTTCGCGATCACCAGAATCCGCCACTATCTGGATGAGGGGCAGCGGCGCAGCGAGATTGCCATCCTCTACCGCTCCAATGCGCAGTCGCGTCTGTTCGAAGAGGCGCTGATCCAGGCACAGATTCCCTATCGCGTATACGGGGGGTTGCGCTTCTTCGAGCGCGCCGAGATCAAGGATGCACTCGCCTACCTGCGCCTGATAGCGAATGTCGACGACGACGGAGCCTTCGAGCGGGCGGTGAACATGCCGCCGCGCGGTATTGGTCCACGCACGCTAGACGCGCTGCGCTCGCACGCGCGAGCGTTTGGCTGTTCGCTGTGGCGCGCTGCGCGGGAGCTGGTCACGGGCGGCAGCATGCCCACGCGCGCGGCCAACGCATTGCGCGATTTCAGTACGCTGATCGAAGCGCAGCGGGCAGAACGTGCTACACGGGAGTTGCACGAGGTCGCGGAGCAGGCGATTCTGGCCGCGGGATTGGCGGCGCACTTCGAAAAGAGCCGCGATGGCAAGGGACAGGACCGTATCGAGAACCTCGATGAATTGGTAAACGCCGCGCGCCAGTTTCCATCGGCCGAACTCGCCCTCTCGCTCGATGGACTGGATGACGCAGAGGATCCTCTGGCACTCGACGACCTTTCGGCCTTTCTCTCTCATGCAGCACTCGAGGCGGGAGAGGCGCAAGGCGACGCGTTCGAGGAGTGCGTGCAATTGATGACGCTGCATTCGGCAAAGGGGCTGGAGTTCCCTCTGGTCTTCATGGCCGGTCTCGAGGAGGGGCTTTTCCCCCACAGCATGTCCAGTCAGGATCCCGACAGACTCGAAGAAGAGAGGCGCCTCTGCTATGTCGGTATGACGCGGGCCATGGAGCGTCTCTATCTCAGCTATGCGGAGAGCCGCCGTCTGCACGGCAGCGACAGTTATCCCCTCCCCTCGCGATTTCTGCGCGAGATTCCGGCAGAACTGATTCGTGAGGTGCGACCGGCAGCACAACTGTCGCGGCCTTTCCACGTTTCCTCGGCGATGGCGGCAGCGGACCCTGAAATGGTGGGGTTCAATCTCGGCCAGCAGGTACGACATCCCAAGTTTGGCGAGGGGGTGGTATTGAACGCCGAAGGCAGCGGTGCCAGCGCGCGTATCCAGGTCAACTTTTCTGCGGTCGGCGTCAAATGGCTGGTGCTGGCCTACGCCAATCTCGAGCCGGCCTGAAGGCGCGTTGTGGCTGTGGTTGTGCATGAGTAATAACGGGCGGCGCCTGCGGCCAGCCTTGGAAGCGGCAATCACAATCTGATCCAGGCATTAACCACGAGCCCCAGCCGTGATAGTGTTGCCGGCTTGTGGTTCATAGCAGAGGGTAGTCCCGTGAAGAATCCGTTGGTCACCACGGTGCGCGCCATTGACGCCATCAATGAGCAGGTCGGCAGGGCAGTCTCCTGGCTGGTCGTGCTGATGGTGGTCAATGTTTTCTGTGTGGTCGTGCTCCGCTATGTCTTCTCCTACGGCGTGATCTGGATGCAAGAGACCTACGTCTGGATGCACGGCACCGTGTTCATGCTCGGTGCTGGCTATACGCTGCTGCACGACGGCCACGTCCGCATCGATCTCTTCTATCGTGAAGCCAGCGCCAAATACAAGGCGGCGGTCAATCTCGTCGGCTCGCTCGGATTGGCACTGCCGCTGATCTGGATCACTTTTGAAAGGTCCTGGCCGATTGTCGTGCGTTCCTGGAGCAATCTGGAAAAATCCGCCGAAGCAGGCGGTCTGCCGGCGCTCTATCTGTTCAAGAGTGTGATGATCGGTTTCTGCGTGGTTTTTGGGCTGCAGTTCATCGCATTGGCGCTGCGCAGTCTGTTGACGCTGCTGAATATCGAGGTCGACGAGGCGCAGGATACGGAGCGTGCGTCATGACGGAGGAGGTTCTCGGTTTTCTGATGTTCGCGACCGCCATCGTACTGTTGCTGTTCGGCTTTCCCGTGGCGTTGACCCTCGGCGGCACAGCGCTTCTGTTTGCGCTCATCGGCGACACGCTGGATTTGTTCAATCTTGGACTGCTGGGGCTCTATCCGCTGCGCGTTTTTGGTGTCATGAAGAGCGAGGCGCTGGTGGCCGTGCCGCTGTTCGTCTTTATGGGCGTGATGCTGGAGCGCTCCCGCCTGGCGACGCAACTGCTGGAAACGATGGGGCTGATGTTCGGCCGCATGCGTGGCGGTCTCGGCCTCTCCGTAGTAATCGTCGGTACCCTGCTTGCGGCTTCGACCGGAATCGTCGGCGCAACTGTTGTGACCATGGGGTTGATGAGCCTGCCGGCGATGTTGAAAGCGGGTTACAGCCCAAGGCTTTCAACCGGTGTCATCTGTGCCTCGGGGACCTTGGGGCAGATCATTCCCCCGTCGATTGTGTTGGTGCTTCTCGGCGACATACTGCAGGGCGCCAACGAGCAGGCTGCGGAGTTGAAAGGTAATCTCGCGCCCGAGCCGGTCACCGCGATCGACCTCTTCGCCGGAGCGCTGTTTCCGGGGTTGATGTTGGTGTTGCTCTATGTCGCCTGGGTGCTGTTCACCGCCTGGCGCGACCCCAAGGCCTGCCCCGCGTTGATTGACGAGGCCCCCGCCGGCGAGGCGTTGGGCGGGCGTGTGGTGAAAACGGTGCTGCCACCACTGATTCTGATCGTTCTGGTGCTGGGCTCGATTCTTGTGGGTGCGGCCACGCCGACCGAATCGGCCGCCGTTGGCGCGGTCGGTGCGACATTTCTCGCATGGCGCAACAAGGCCTTCTCTTTCAAAGTGCTGAATGAGGTGGCGCGTGCGACCACACAGATCAGCACCATGGTGTTCGTTATTCTGTTAGGGGCTTCGATGTTCTCGCTGGTGTTCCGCGGTTTTGGTGGGGACGTGCTGGTGGAGGAGTTCCTCAGTTCGCTTCCCGGTGGTGCCTTCAGTGCGATGCTGCTGGTGATGGTAGTGATCTTCCTGCTCGGTTTCTTCCTCGATTTTATCGAGATCATCTTTGTCGTGGTGCCTATTGTGGCGCCGATTCTGATTGCGATGGATCTCAACCCGATGTGGCTGGGAGTGATGATTGGCATCAATCTGCAGACCAGCTTTCTGACGCCCCCCTTCGGTTTTTCGCTCTTCTATTTGCGCGGAGTGGCGCCCGACTCGGTGCGAACGATCGACATCTACCGCGGCGTGATTCCCTTCATCTTCATCCAGCTCATTGCGTTGATCCTGCTGTCGCTGTTTCCGGCGATTGCCACCTGGCTGCCGACGGTGCTTTTCAAATAGCCGGGGTGCGTTGGCGCAGCGCAAAAAAAAGCGGGGCAATTGCCCCGCTCTCTCAACACCCCGGTTGCCTGCTGTTACACGCCCAGGCCTCTCTTGCGGGCGGCCAGATAGGCGCCCTCGGAATGGCCGGACCATGTCAGCATGGTTTTCCGGAACTCGATGATGTTGTTGTAGAGCTCGGTGGCCTCCGGGGTCTTGGATGCCAGCTCGGGCAGCAGCTCCTGTGAGCGTTTGCCGATCGCGTCGATCAGTTCGTCACTGTATTGCCGTAGCGTCACGCCATGTTCGTTGATCAGTTTCTGCATGGCGGCGTTGTTGATGGCCTGAAACTTGGAGAGGATCCAGAGATTGGTCGCGGCCGCCGAGTGGGTCACGATCTCCTGTAGATCCTTGTCGAGTTCGTTCCAGGCCTCAAGGTTGAAGAAGCCGTCGAGAATGGTTGCCGGTTCGTGCCACCCGGGGTAGTAGTAATTCTTGACCACCTTGTAGAGGCCCTTACCCATGTCGGCTGCGGGGCCGATCCATTCGGTGCCGTCGATTGCGCCCGAAGTGAGCGCAGGTAGCACGTCGGAGCCCGGCAGCAGAATCACGTTGACGCCGAAGGTTTTCAAGACTTCGCCACCGAGACCCGGCATGCGGAACTTGAGTCCTTTGAGGTCTTCGACGGTGTTGATCTCCTTGGCGTACCAGCCACCCATCTGGTTGCCGGTGTTACCCATCGGAATGAATTTGACGCCGAGCGGGTTGTAGGCGGTTTTGTCCGCCAACTCGATACCGCCACCGTAGTAGAGCCAGGCGTTCTGCTCCTGCGCGGTAAGGCCGAAAGGCATGGCGGCGACAAACGAAATGGAGTCGGATTTACCAGCCCAATAGTAAGGTGCGCCGTAACCCATCTGCGCGGTGCCGTTCTGCACCGCATCCATGGCTTCGAACGGTTTCACCAGTTCCCCCGCATGGTAGGCTTTGATCGAGAGACGTCCTCCGCTTGCTGACGCCACTGACTGGGTGAACTCTTCCAGCGCCTGGCCGAGCAGGCCAGCCTTGCCGAAGGCGGAGACAGCGATCCATTTGTGTTTTTTGGGAGCGGCGATGACTGCTGGGGCGGCGACCGCTGCAGCGGTACCAACGGTAGCCTGCTTGATAAAATCACGACGTTTCATCAGGTCCTCCTGAAATCGGATAGTTTTATTATGACGTGGGCGCTCCATATATAGGCTATCGTGCGTTAAAGCGCAAACCCGGATACCAGATGCACGACTCTCCACTCTCCCCCCCTCCCCTGTCACTCTATCTGCACCTGCCCTGGTGTATCCGCAAGTGCCCCTACTGCGACTTCAATTCGCACGCATTGAGCGAATCGGTGGATTTCGCCGGCTATGTGGATGCGTTGATAGACGATTTGAACTACGAGCAGGGATTGGCCGGAGCACGCGAACTGGTTTCGATTTTTATCGGTGGCGGCACGCCGAGCCTGTTCCCCGCCGAAGAGATAAGCCGACTCCTGGAAAACGTAACCTCGACTTTTCGCTGCGCTGGCGATCTTGAGGTGACGCTAGAAGCGAACCCCGGAGCGGCAGAACGAGCCAGATTTGCCGGCTATCGCGCTGCCGGTGTGAACCGACTGTCCATCGGAGTACAGAGCTTTGACGATCGCAAACTCGCTTCTCTGGGCCGTGTGCACAATTCAGTCGAATCCGATCGTGCCGTGGAGGCTGCCTATACAGCCGGTTTCGACAATATCAATCTGGATCTGATGTCCGGTCTGCCGTATCAGTCGCCGCAGGAGGGGCTTCGCGATGTCGAGCGGGCGCTCGCCTATGCGCCCAGCCACCTCTCCTACTACCAGCTGACTCTGGAGCCCAATACACGCTTCGCCGCTTTTCCGCCGCGTCTGCCGGATGAGCATACGCTAGGCGAGATTCAGCGCCTTGGGCTGGAGCGACTGGAAGATGCTGGGTATCGGCAGTACGAAGTGTCCGCGTTTTCGAGGCCGGGTCTTCACTGTAGGCACAATCTGAATTATTGGCAGTTCGGCGACTATCTTGGCATCGGTGCCGGCGCGCATGGCAAATTGAGCCGGGTCGAAGAGCGGCTTGTGGAGCGCCGGGCGCGGGTGCGGGGACCGGAACAGTACCTTCTGAGCGCTGGTGGAGAGGCGGTTGTCTCCGAGCGGCGAGCGCTTTCGGCCGGGGACTTGCAGTTGGAGTTCGTGATGAACGCGTTGAGACTGAAGGATGGATTTGAACCGGCTCTGTTTACCAGCCGAACCGGACTGGCGATTGCGCAGGTGGATGCGTCTCTCGCCCAAGCTCGGCGCAGAGGGCTGTTGAGCGATGCCGGGGGGCGCATTCGAGCAACCGAGCAGGGCTGGTCGTTTCTCAATGACCTGTTGACGATTTTTGTCTGAAGAAACCGGTGTTTAGCAATTCGAGAGCAGAGCGACAATAATTTGTCGCTACCGAAAAACTGCTATAACTATATGATAAACATAACTTTAGTTCTTCAATAAAGGATTGCAAATCCTTTGATTTTATCTTCGACGCGTGGTATCAAGGAGGCAGTTGTCAGTTTGCCAGGCAGGTGTCGTACTCTTTTTTCTACCGCCTGGCCCTGAGTAGGAGGGTTGAGCGTGAAATTGTTTGGAAAATCCAGTCCGGAGAATCTGGAGTTCAGGCAGTGGGCAGAGATGGCCAAAGAGAACCCAGAAGAGTTCGAGAAGTTGAGGCTCGAAGCGATCAACGAGGTTATCGAGAGCGCACCTGAGCTGCACAGGCAGCGTCTGCGCTGTTTGCAATGGCGAATCGATCAGGAGCGCCGTCGTGCCAGCAATCCGCTCAGCGCTTGTCTTCGTCTCTCACAGATGATGTGGGAGAGCGTTTCGGGTAGTGGTGGCCTGCTCGAGAATCTGAGTCAGCTCCAGGCAGGCATGACAGGAGAGGGTAGCGCAGTTGCAAAACTCGGCCCCAAGGCTGAGGTGGTGCCGCTGCACTCGGGCATGATCCGTTGAGCAGTTTTCGATCGCGGTTTCATTGTTGTATGAGTGGGATAGTTCCGGTATGATGGCCGATTACTCCGCATGGGGCGGAGCTGATTTGAAAGTTTAATCAAGAGGCAATCATGAAAGCGGACACCCATCCGAATTACTCCGAGATCAAGGTGGTTTGCAGTTGCGGCAACGAGTTCACGACCGGATCGACTCTGGGTGAAGACCTGCATGTCGAAGTCTGCTCCGCCTGCCATCCCTTTTTCACCGGCAAACAGAAAATCATGGATACGGCTGGTCGAGTCGATAAATTCCGTAAGCGTTATTCGCGCGGATAAGTCTGCTGAATTACAGTCGGTATGCTAGGAAAAAGGCGCCTGAGGGCGCCTTTTTTGTCTCTGTCAAAAGAAAACTTCTAAGTTTAGTATAATTGTCCTATTAATCGCCGCATTGTTGCTGTCGAGTAGCTCGAAGGTTACTCCATGCAACAATAATTCTATTGTAATTCAATCTGTTGAAAATATCTTTCCGCTTCCCGGTCGGGTCTTTTCAGGCCTGCTCAGGGAGCAAATCAACCTCTTTCTCTGCGATTCTCCCCCCCTTTTTTTACCCCTTTTCAAATGATAAATGGCATAACGGACGGAAGTTACGTAGAATTCGCACTCTCAAAAAATATTGATCCCCATATAAACCGCTTAATTGGATAGTCAGAGGAGCAAAAGATGAAAGTTGCTGTGCTGGGTGCTGCTGGTGGTATTGGTCAACCTTTGTCGCTGTTACTGAAAAACGGTCTGCCCTCCGGTTCTGAGCTCGCGTTGTATGACGTAAACCCGGTGGTACCGGGTGTTGCCGCTGATCTGAGCCATATTCCGACCGGCGTAAAGGTCGCGGGGTTCGGCGCCGACCAATTGGAGGATGCTTTGGCTGGTTGTTCGGTCGTCGTCATTCCGGCCGGTGTTCCCCGCAAGCCGGGCATGACGCGCGACGATCTCTTCAATACCAATGCGGGAATCGTCAGGACGCTGGTTGCTGCGGGTGCCAAGGCATGCCCCGACGCCTGCTATGCGATCATCACCAATCCTGTCAATTCGACTGTGCCGATTGCCGCAGAGACTCTGAAGCAAGCGGGTGTCCACGACGCGCGGAAAGTTTTCGGGGTGACCACGCTCGACGTTATCCGCTCCAAGACATTCGTCGGGGAGATGAAAGGGGTAGCACCGGAGGAGCTCGAAGTGACGGTGGTTGGTGGTCATAGTGGAGACACGATCATTCCCCTGCTCTCTCAGCTCGATGTCGAGCTGTCGGACGAGCAGATCGAACAGCTGACCCCGCGTATTCAGAATGCGGGTACTGAAGTTGTGGAAGCAAAAGCGGGTGGGGGATCGGCCACTCTCTCCATGGCGGAGGCGGGAGCTCGCTTCACGCTCAAGCTCGTTGCGGCGCTGGGTGGCGAAGAGTCGATACAGTGCGCTTACACCGAAGTCGAGGGTCAGCCTACTCCGTTCCTGGCGTTGCCCGTAAGACTTGGCAGAAACGGTGTCGAGGAGGTCATGGACCCGGGCGCCTTCAGCTCTTACGAGCGCAAAATCTTCGACGATATGCTGCCGGGGTTGCAGGCCAACATCGATAAAGGATTGAGTTTCGCCAGAGAGAGCTGAGCTCCAGCATAGATTAAGACCGCCCCGCTGCCTGTATAACGCGGGGCGGTACAACGCTCGCCGTTCCCGTATAGCGGTAAAAAATTGGGTGGTTCCGACTCTTCGGCAATATCCCAATGGTTCGGATGTAAGTCCTAATTTTTGGAGCGACTTGTGGCGCCTCGATGGGCCTTGCCACGGGACTCTTCTCCTTCGCTGGTATTCTGCAAGTTGAGATTATTTCTATGTCAGAGAAAACGATTACGTTAACCAATAATTCCGACGGTCGCACCGTGGATCTTCCCCTCTACAAGGGCACAATCGGCCCTGAGGTGATGGATATCGGCAAGCTGTACAGTGGGATGGGGATTTTCACCTACGATCCGGGATTTATCGCTACCGGCAGTTGCCGCAGTTCCATCACCTACATCGACGGAGACAAGGGCAATCTCTGGTACCGGGGCTATCCGATCGAACAACTGGCGGAGCGAGCCAAGTTTCTTGAGGTTGCCTACCTGCTGCTCTATGGAGAGTTGCCGTCGCTGGATCAGCTCTCTGAGTTCGAGCGCATCATCCGCTATCATTCGATGATCAATGAAACGCTGAAAAACTTCTTCGACGGCTTTCATTTCAACGCCCACCCGATGGCGGTCATGGTCGGCGTGGTCGGTTCTCTGTCGGCCTTTTATCATGACTCGCTGGATATCAACAATCCCCGCCACCGGGAGATATCGGCGCATCGTATGATCGCCAAAATGCCAACCATCGCTGCGGCCAGTTACAAACACAACGTCGGCGAGCCGTTCATATATCCGCGTAACGACCTCGATTACTGTGCGAATTTCCTGCACATGATGTTCGCCACCCCGTGCGAGGAGTACGTGCCCGATCCGCTGGCAGTGAAGGCGGTCAATCTGCTGTTCATCTTGCACGCTGATCATGAGCAGAATGCCAGTACCTCGACCGTGCGCCTGGCCGGCAGTTCGCAGGCCAATCCGTTTGCCTGTCTCGCGTCGGGCATTGCCTCGCTCTGGGGACCCGCGCACGGCGGGGCGAATGAGGCGGTGCTGGATATGTTGCGAGAGATCGGTGATGTCTCAAATGTCGATAAATACATCGCCAAGGCCAAAGACAAGAATGACCCTTTCAGACTGATGGGTTTCGGTCATCGCGTCTACAAGAACCATGATCCGCGCGCCACCATCATCCGTAAGGTTTGCCATGAGATCCTCGAGTCGATGGCAGATACAGACAACCCGATGTTCGAACTGGCACTGAGGCTGGAAGAGGTGGCTTTGGAAGACGAGTACTTCGTCGAGCGCAAGCTTTATCCCAACGTCGATTTCTATTCGGGTATCATCTATCGCGCGCTCAATATCCCCAACAGCATGTTCACGGTGATGTTCGCCATCGCTCGCACCGTCGGCTGGATGGCGCATTGGATGGAGATGATGTCGGACCCGCAGCAGAGGATTGGGCGCCCCAGGCAGATCTACACCGGACACGATCGGCGCGACTATGTGGGTATCGAAAGGCGCTAAGCGTGTTCCACCGATAGCAGTCGTTCGACCTGAGCAAGAGGGGCGCCCATTTCGGGCCGCCCACTCACCGGGTTGAGCGGCGGATTGGAGCGGTCACCCGGAGAGAGCAGGATCAGCTCAAAATCGGTTTCGCCTGCACTGAACTCAAAACGGTCGTGAACGATCTCCCTGCCATTGGCGTGACGAATCTCCACAGAACTCTGTTGTGCGGGTATCTGCAGCTCCATGAGCCTAATCTGCAGCTGTTCGGTGGTTTCGGCAAACAAAAACAGCTGTACGGCGGTGGTGGTGTCGGCCGTGCCTGCGAGTACCCAGCCCGAGAGGCGCGGTGCGAACTCTTTCAGTGCTCGCATCGCATCAGCCGCCTGGTTTCGCAGGGTGGCGATGTGCTGCTCCCGGTCTTCGGCGTCGGTGAACAGCGAGCGATACTCCCTCAGCGCTGACTCTATCTCTTTGTTGTCGGGAAGGTCGTGCTGATTTCTGCTGTTGAGGCGGGCTGCCGCCTTGCGTCTCGCCGCGGCGAAATCTGCGGCTTCCTGGTTGGCCAGCAGGCGTGCTGCCTCCTGCGCGATGCGACTCTGCATCGCCGCCTTTCTAGAACGGATCTTCATCTCGCAGGGCGCCCTTACCGTTGCCAGATTTTGCTGCGCTGCCTCTTACTGCTCGGCTGATGCGTTGTTCATTGGCCTTGGGTGCGTTTTCGCTACGAAAAACCTCGAATATGCTGCCTTTTTGATTGGTCGCCGCAAGTTCTCCGGTATCGGGATCGATGCGCACGGTAACTATTCCCGGAGGCATTGCCAACGGTATCTCCGCAACACCTTGCAGCGCTTCAGCCATAAAGTCGATCCAGGCGGGGAGCGCGGCAACGCCTCCAACTTCGCCTCTGCCCAGGGGTTTGGAGGAGTCGAATCCAACCCAGGCAACGGCGACCAAAGATCGGTTGAAGCCATTGAACCAGGCGTCCTTCTGGTCATTGGTGGTGCCGGTCTTGCCTGCCAGGTCGTCACGCCCTAACGATCTGGCCTTGGTCGCGGTGCCACGTCTAATGACATCGCGCATCATCGAGTTCATCAGATAGTGGTTCTGAGCAGAAATCACCCTTGGGGCCAGGCTCGTGTTTTCGGCTCCGCTATTGCTCAATGTTTCACCGTCGACGTTTTCGCAGTTTTCGCAGACGGTCGCCGGAGTCGCCTTGTATATCTCTCTCTCCTGGTGATCTTTGATCGATGTGATCAGATAGGGAGTGACCCTAAATCCCCCATTGGCCAGAATAGCGTAGGCCGAAGCCATCTGCATTGGTGTGACTGCCGCGCTTCCCAACGCCAGGGAGAGATTATTGGGAAGCTTCTCCGGGTCAAACCCGAATAGCTCCGCATGCTTAAGCGCGTGCGGGATGCCCATCGCACGCAACAGCCTTATGGAGACCAGGTTGCGGGATTTCGTGAGCGCGTAGCGGAGGCGGGTAGGGCCAAAAAACTTCCCGCTGTAGTTCTCGGGACGCCAGGTTCCTTCCAAACTGGGGTCATCAAAAACCACGGGTGCATCATTGATCAGGCTGGCAGGTGTGAAGCCTGCCTCAAGAGCCGCTGAGTAGATGAAAGCCTTGAAGCCAGAACCGGGTTGGCGCTGGGCCTGGGTTGCGCGGTTGAATTTGCTGTTGAAGAAGTCGTAGCCGCCGACCAGCGCACGCAGTCCACCGTCATCGGGATTGAGTGCGACGAGGGCGCCCTCCGCTTCGGGTATCTGTGCGAGTCGCCAGTATGGTTTCCGTTCCTTCTTGGCCGGAGTCACTTTGATAATTCGTATCAGATCGCCGGGCTGAAGGATCTCCGTGGCATTTCGCGGCTCTTCGCCTCGCCTGTTCTCGGAGATATATTTGCGCGCCCACTTCAGTCCATCCCAGTCCAGGGTTTCGATCACCCCCTCACCCAGGTAGACCTCAGCACTCTTTTGATCCACCGAGATGACGATAGCCGGGGGAAGATCGGCCACGCGTCCTTGGTCCCTGATGATCAGATCCATACTCTTTTTATCGCTGATCACGGTGGATTCCAGTTTGCGATCGCTGCCGCGATAGCCGTGTCGCAGATCGTAGGCCTGAAGTGCTTTTCGCATTGCACTATTGGCGGCAGTCTGAAGACGACTGTCGACGGAGGTATAGACGTTGTAACCGTCGGTATAGCTCTCTTCACCGTAGCGTTCCAGCATCTCCGCCCGGACCATCTCTGCGATGTAGGGCGCCTCGACCTCGATGTTGGCGGTATGAATCTTTGCGCTGACCGGGGCGGAGGAGGCAGCCTGGTGGGCTGCGCTGTCGATGTAACCCAGCCTTTGCATCTGCGTGAGGACATAGTCCCTGCGTTCCAGTGCACGGGCGGGATTGGTGATCGGGTTGTAGGCAGATGGCGCTTTTGGCAGGCCGGCTATCATCGCCATCTGTGCCAGGGTCAATTCGCCGAGATCCTTGCCGTAATAGACCTGGGCCGCGGCGCCGACACCGTATGAGCGGTGTCCCATATAGATCTTATTAAGGTAAAGCTCGAGAATTTTCTCCTTGCTGAATTCTCTCTCGATCTTCAGTGCCAGCAATATCTCATTGAGTTTTCGAATATAGGTTTTCTCGCGCGTGAGAAAAAAGTTTCGCGCGACCTGCATTGTAATGGTGCTGCCGCCCTGCCTTTTTTCGCCGGTCAATATAAGTTGTACGCCGGCCCGGACGAGGCCCTGATAGTCGACGCCAGGGTGTTCGAAAAAACGGTTGTCCTCAGCTGCGAGAAAAGCCTGCACGAGTTTGGGTGGCAGATCTTCGTAGGAGAGCGGTATACGCCTCTTTTCGCCGAATTCTGCGATCAGCTTCCCGTCGCTGGAGTAGACGCGCAGCGGAACCTGGAACTGCACATCTTTCAGTCCTTCGGTCGCGGGCAGCTTGGGTTCGAGATAGAGGTAGGTGGCGACTCCGGCGGCGACGGCAAGAAAGCCGGTTACGAAGAACGTCCAAAATCCGACTTTGAGAAGTTTTATTAACAGCTTCATGGACTGGTTCACATTGTCAGGGTGAATCTACTGCTTAATATTCAACGTTACATGTCGATATACTACCAAACTCTTCTCCACTATATACGCTTTTATAATTGGTGCTTCACATGAAATTCATTTGCTGCTATATAGTTATGAGTTTTAATTAAAGGAAAGCTTTTAGTCGTCCGGGATACAGGGTCGATTCACACTCTTTCAAGGAAGCCAGATGTTCCTTTTTCGCTCCAAGAAGCAGGCCATGCTCGGATTGGATATCAGTTCAACGGCAGTCAAACTGTTGGAACTGAGCCGGTCAATGGGACGTGCAGGCACGCGCTATCAGGTAGAGTCATACGCAGTGGAGCCCTTGCAGGCCAACGCGGTTGTCGAGAAGAATATTGCAGACGTGGATGCGGTCGGTCAGGCGATCAGCAATGTCGTGAAACGTGCGGGCACAAAAACCAAGCAGGCCGTGGTCGCCGTTTCAGGATCGGCGGTCATCACCAAAGTCATCACCATGCCGGCTTCGCTCTCCGACAAGGAGATGGAGAATCAGATCCAGCTTGAAGCCGATCAGTACATTCCCTATCCACTTGAAGAGGTTAACCTCGATTTTGAAGTGCTGGGAGTGTCGGAGAAAAACCCCGAAATGGTCGACGTTCTGCTTGCTGCTTCGCGTAGTGAAAATGTCGACGACCGCGTGGCTGCGCTGGAGATGGCTGGCCTTACCGCGGCAGTTGTCGATGTCGAAGCATATGCAATGGAAAATGCATTTACCCAGATTGCCGACCAGCTGCCGGAAGAGGGCGAGGACCTTACCATTGCCATTGCTGATATCGGTGCGACCATTACCACCCTCAATGTGCTGCACGCGGGGAAGGTCATCTACACTCGCGAGCAGAACTTCGGTGGCCGTCAGCTTACTGAGGAGATCCAGCGGAGGTACGGACTTTCGCATGCGGAGGCGGGCATGGCGAAAAGGCAGGGTGGCCTTCCGGACAACTATATTCAGGATGTACTCGATCCTTTCAAAGAGGCTATGGCGCAGCAGGTCAGCCGTTCACTGCAGTTTTTCTTCTCGGCGAGCGCGTACAACAGCGTTGATATCATCGTTCTGGCGGGCGGATGTTCGTCGATTCCCGGTGTTGATGAGCTGATCGAAGAGCGCATGGGCACACCGACAGTGGTGGCGAATCCTTTTGCCAACATGTCCGTGTCTTCGAATGTCAAGCCGCAAAGTCTGAGTAATGATGCTCCTGCATTGATGATCGCCTGCGGACTGGCCCTGAGGAGCTTCGACTAGAAATGGCACGCATCAATCTTCTGCCTTGGCGCGAAACGAAACGGAAAAAGCGGCAGCGGGACTTCGGTGTAGCTGTCGTCATCTCATTGCTGGTGGTGGCCGCTGCTGCGGCCGGTACTCATTTCTATGTCGAGGAGATGATCAAACATCAGAATAAGCGTAATGCACTGCTGCAGCAGGAGATCAAAGCGATGGATCGCAAGATCAAATCCATTCAGGCGCTGGAGACGACAAAGAAGAAGTTGCTGGCGAGAATGGATGTTATTCAACAGCTCCAGGGCAGTCGTCCGCAGGTGGTGCACCTTTTCGATGAGATGGTGAAAACCATTCCCGATGGTACCCATCTGGGCAAGATGGTGCAGAAGGGCAACCGCTTGACGTTGACCGGGCAGGCACAATCCAATGCCCGTGTCTCTTCCTACATGCGTAACATCGAATCCTCAAAATGGCTGACCAATCCTGCATTGCAGGTTATTACCAACAAGAGCAAGGAGGGAGCCGGCCTTAGTAGCTTTACGCTCGTGGCAAAGCAGTTTTCCCCGGCGGCGGAGAAGAAAAAACCCGCGAAGAAAAAGCAGAAGCGTAAAGGCAAAAAAGGGAAATAACGGTGAATTTTCAAGAACTCAACGATCTTGACCTGAGTAATATCGGCGACTGGCCCGGCCCCATCAAGGCGCTGTTGATTTTGATTCTCTGCGCTGGGCTGGGTGCGGGATGGTACTATTTCGATACCGAAGATCAGATCGTGCAACTGAAAAAAGTTGAAAGCCAAGAGCGGGATCTGCGAACGAAATTTGAGAAAAAACAGGCAAAAGCGGTCAATCTTGAGCTTTACGAGCGCCAGCTCGAAGAGATGAAGCAGTCGTTTGGCGCCATGCTGCGTCAGTTACCCGACAAGACAGAGGTGGCCGAACTGCTGGTGGATGTCTCGCAAACCGGTCTGGCATCCGGACTTGAATTTGAACTGTTCGATCCGCTGGGCGAAAATCGGAAGGATTTTTATGCCGAGTTGCCGATCAAGATCAAGGTGAAGGGTGACTATCACCAATTCGGCAACTTTATCAGCGGGCTGGCGACCCTGCCGCGTATTGTCACGATTCACGATATTTCGATCGAGTCTAAGGGTAAGGGAAGGCTTGAGATGGAGGCGGTTGCCAAGACCTACCGCTACCTCGATGAGGAGAGTGGCAAATGAGGGCGAAGTCAGCGATGTTCCTGCGCTTGCCTCTCAGCGGGCTGCTTGTACTGGTGCTGACCGGCTGTATCAACCAGGATATGAGTGATCTGCAGAGCTATATAAAAGAAGTCAAGGCGCGTAAACAAGGTGAGATCGAACCTCTGCCCGAGATTCAGCAGATCGAAACTTTCGCCTACAAAGCTGACAACCGGCGCAATCCGTTCGAGCCTACTGATCAGGAGAGTCCGGAAGAAGCTCAGGCCGATGTCAACGGTCTGGCACCGGATCCCAATCGCCGCAAAGAGGAACTTGAAGGTTTCTCGCTTGATGCGTTGCGCATGGTGGGGACGCTTAGAAAGGACGACACTATCTGGGCACTGGTGAGAACCAAGGACAAGACAATTTATCGCGTCAAGGCGGGTAACTACATGGGCCGTAACCATGGACAGATTACCAGAATTGACGAAAACGATATCGAATTAACCGAAATTATACCGAATGGGCAGGGCGGCTATCGTGAGCGGCAAGCCTCTCTGGCGTTGAAAGAATAGGATCAGGGGTGTGGATATGATGGATATGCCTAACAAGACCGGGCTTGGTGGAACGGGCATGCGGGGCGGCTTTCAACATCGTTTGGTAATGTTTCTGCTCTTCTGCTGTCTGCTTGCCTGGTTGGCACCGACTCTGGCGGCAACAAACGTATTGCGTAAAATCGAGTACGCTGCCCTGCCGGGTAACAGCGTCCAGATTACACTCGAGGCCGATAACGCAATCGCGCAACGGCCACGCATATTTACCACCGACAACCCGGCGCGTATTGCGCTCGATTTCTACGACATGAGCAGCGGCTTGGTGCGTAAGACTGAAAGCATCGGGGTCGGCATGGCGCGTAGCATCACGGCGATAGAGGCCGGCGGAAGGACGCGTGTTGTAGTCAACCTGGTCAAACAGATCGGAAACCAGCTCAAAGTCGAAGGTAACAAAGTTATCCTGACTATCGCGGGAACCGGTACCAGCGCGCGCAAGAGCGAGCCGGTCGCGAAAGCGCAGCCAACTAGCATATCGCAGAAGCCAGAGGCCCGTCCCCAGATCGCCGGAAGCGCCATCGAGGGGGTCGATTTTCGCCGCGGAGACGCCGGGGAAGGACGTGTAATTCTGCAACTCAGCGATCCTTCCGCAATTGTCGATATGCGCCAGCAGGGCAGGCAGATTCTGTTGGACATCATGAACACGGCTCTACCCGACCAGTATGCCCGCAAGTATGACGTCAGCGATTTCGCGACACCCGTCAAGTTGGTAGAAGTCGCCAGCAAGGGCAAGAATGTCCGTGTCGCTATATCCACCAGTGGAGAATACGATCACCTCGCCTTTCAGGCGGACGGTCTGCTGACGATCGAGTTTCGGCCTTTGACGAAACAGGAGAAAGAGGAGATCGAGCGCAAGCGTGACGTCTTTACCGGCGAAAGACTATCGCTGAATTTCCAGGACATCGAAGTACGTGCGGTGTTGCAGTTGCTGGCCGATTTTACCGGCCTCAATCTTGTAACCAGCGACACCGTCCGTGGCCGCATCACACTGCGCCTGCAGAATGTACCCTGGGACCAGGCACTCGATATCATTCTCAAGGCGCGCGGGCTCTCGATGCGCAAAAACGGCAACGTCATCATGGTGGCGCCTACAGCGGAGATCACCGCTCGCGAAACCCTGGAGCTGGAGTCACAGAAACAGGTTGAGTCGCTTGCGCCGCTGCAGTTCGAGTATATTCAGCTCAACTACGCGCAGGCTCGAGAGATCCGAAAACTGCTGAAAGAGAAAGATAACGAACTGCTTACACCGGAGCGCGGCAGCGTTACCGTCGACTCCCGCACCAATACGCTGCTGGTCAAGGATACCGCAGCCAAGTTGGAATCGATTCGCAGACTGGTCGACAAGCTCGATATCCCGGTCAGGCAGGTGATGATAGATTCTCGGGTGGTGATCGCGGATAATAATTTCGCCAAAGAGGTTGGCGTCAGGCTCGGCTTCAACCGCTCGAACAGCTACAACGGCAACGAACTGCTAATTGCCGGTGGCCAGCCGGGGCATATCGATGGTACCGAAGCGCTGGATACCGGGACTTTCATGGGTGTTGGTGCCGGTATCGAGACCGGTGCCGGCGGGCAGGGTGAGCAGTTGCTGGTCAATCTGCCGGCGGCGGGTGCAACCAGCGCGGTCAACCTGCTGATCGGCAAGGTGGGATCCTACCTGCTGCAGCTGGAGCTGTCGGCGATGCAGGAGGAAGGACGGGGCGAGATCGTCTCCAGTCCCCGGGTGATCACGTCGGATAACGAAAAGGCGATCATCAAGCAGGGTACGCAGATTCCCTACTCGACCGTAAGCGACAACGGTACCTCAGTCGAGTTCAAGGATGCAGTGCTCAAACTGGAGGTAACACCGAAAATTACCCCTGACGACCGTGTCATCATGGACCTGAGTATCTCCAAGGATAATCCGAGCACCTCGGTGCGGGGCGCCGATGGAACCGTTGGCATCGATACACGCTCGATCGAGACGACGGTGCTGGTCGACAATGGAGAGACGGTGGTACTTGGCGGGGTCTTCGAAAGGACGCGGACGGATACCATGGAGAAGGTTCCGTTCTTTGGAGACGTGCCCTTTGTCGGTTTCTTTTTTCGCTCGAAGGCGCAACTCGACAACAACACGGAGTTGCTGATTTTCGTAACGCCTAAGATTCTGAAAGAGAGCCTAGCCGTTCAGTAATAGTACAGTTGCGCCGGAAATCGCGTTCAGCTTCTGCGTAACGCGGGCGCCAGAAAGGGGGGCTGCATAGCGCAGTTCCCTTTTCTTGCTTCTGGCTTGACCTCGCCTTCGGTTTCAACCAAAAATGCTTTATTTGCAGTATTGACCAGAAGACTCTATGGGATTGGTAAGAAACATCTTTTTGATCGGCCCGATGGGTGCGGGTAAGAGCACGATCGGCCGGCAGGTCGCGTCATTGCTTAGACTGGAGTTCAACGACAGCGATCGCGAGATTCAGCAGCGAACCGGTGTCGATATCCCGACCATATTCGACTTTGAGGGTGAAGAGGGTTTCCGCAAACGGGAACGCGTCGCGATCGAAGACTTGACCGCGGAGGAGGGTCAGGTGCTGGCGACAGGGGGTGGTGTGGTGCTGGATCCCGACAACCGACGCAACCTCTCCAGTCGGGGTGTCGTGGTCTACCTCAGCTGCAGCCCGAAGCAGCAGTATGAAAGGACCATGCGCGACAAGAACCGCCCGTTGCTACAGACCGAAGACCCTCTGGCCAAGCTGGAATCCCTGATGGAAGAGCGCGATCCCCTCTACCGCAGTATCGCCGACATCGTGGTATCCACCGAAAATCGCAGTGCGCAGGCAGTGGCCAAAGAGATCATTCGCAGGTTGGATGAAGACTGAGTCATCTACGAAATAAAGAATATGAGTGCCAAAACAGAAGGCGGTGGCGGTCGACGGAGTGTCGACAGGAGCGGGTCGCCGGTCGTTTGGCGTTCCGCATCTGCCTGCACCGACGGAAGTTTGGAATCGATACGTTGCTGAACCGCTGGGCTTGTGGTGTCACTCTCTATGCTCGATGAAATGAAAACGCTCGAAGTATCCCTTGGTGACCGATCTTATCCGATCTATATTGGGGCCGGACTGCTGCAGCAGGGTGAGATATACCGGCGGCATATCGACTCCCGACAGGTTCTGATTGTCTCCAATGAGACGGTGGCACCGCTCTATCTGCAGGCGATTACCGACGCTCTGGATGGGTTCGATGTCGGTAGTGTCATTCTGCCTGATGGCGAACAGTTCAAAACGCTGGAGATCCTCAATCAGATCTTCGATCGTCTGCTGAAACTCAGGTTCAACCGCCAGTGCACAATTCTGGCGCTTGGCGGTGGAGTGGTTGGGGATATGGCAGGGTTCGCCGCAGCCTGTTACCAGCGCGGGGTGCCGTTCATCCAGATGCCGACGACGCTGCTGTCGCAGGTGGACTCCTCGGTGGGAGGCAAGACAGGCGTCAACCACGCGCTGGGAAAGAATATGATTGGCGCCTTTTATCAACCCCGCTGTGTGGTGATCGATATCGCAACCCTCGCGACGCTCGACGCTCGCCAGCTTTCCGCTGGAATTGCGGAGGTGATCAAGTACGGTTTGATCAATGATGCGGGTTTTTTTGATTGGCTCGATGCCAACATCGACGCACTGGTGCAAGGGGACCATCAGGCGTTGGCTTATGCGATAGAGCGTTCGTGTCGCGACAAGGCCGTAATAGTGGCAGCAGATGAGCGGGAATCCGGCCAAAGGGCGTTGCTGAACCTGGGACATACTTTCGGCCATGCGATCGAGACCGGCATGGGCTACGGCTGTTGGCTACATGGAGAGGCGGTGGCCACCGGGATGTGCATGGCGGCGGCGCTTTCGCAACGTCTCGGCTGGATCGATCAGGTGGTCGTCGAGCGTATCGTGGATCTTTTGCAGCGTGCCAGGCTGCCGACCGAACCGCCGCCGCAATTGGACAGGGAGCAGTTTCTGGCGCTGATGGGTGTGGATAAGAAGGTGATGGATGGTAAATTGAGACTGGTGCTTCTCAGGGGAATCGGCGAAGCGCTGGTCACCGACAATTTCGACAGGGCGGAATTGAACAACACGCTGGATGGATACCGAAGAGCAAAGGTCTGAACAGCTTCTCGATCTACTGGATTCGGCCAGACAGAGCGGTCGTTCCAGTGCCGATACGCCTCTGATATTGCCGGCCTTCAAGCAGCGCCTGGACCTGCTGACCCACCTGCTCGCAAACAGCGATCGCATACCTGTAGTCTGCGGAAGTGAAGGCAGCGGCAAGAGTACGCTGCTCCGGCAGCTGCAGCAGAGCGCTCCAGCCGATTGGCGAGCCTGTCAGCTTTCGGCAACGCCTATGCTGCAGAGCGGGGCGCTGTTCAAGGCGTTGTCGGGACACTTCTCGCTACCCCAGCGACGCCTGGAAAATCCAAACCAGCTGCTGCGCCGTTTCGAGGATCTGAATCAGGCAGGATCTCTGCCTGTCCTGATGGTCGATGATGCCGAGCAGCTCTCCCTGGAAACACTGGTGAATCTGCTGACGCTGTTCAATCAGGCCTCCGAGGCGGGTATCAGATTCTCCGTGGCACTGTTTGCGACACCCGCAATAGAGGCGCTGCTGACAGAGGCGGCGGCACGCCTAGGCACCAATCACAGTTTGCTACTGCCGCAACAGCCACTGGATTTCGAGCAGACCGGACAGCTGGCGCAGCACATTTGGAAAGCTCTGGCGCCGGGCAAAAGCAGTCTCGGGATCGCCGAGCTGGAGCGGGTTTTCGAGACAAGCCGCGGAGTGCCAGTGGCGATTCGGGAGCAGTTGACGCTCCTTGCGGGACTGCATGTTGCCGGCGATCTGGGGCGCCCAAGTAAGCGAGTGAAACTGCCGCACCTTTTTACCGATGTCTCGGTGCCTGCGGTTGTCGGTGGTGTGGTTCTGGCAATCCTGATTCTCCTGACGCTGATCTATGAGGATGAGATCAACGCGCTGTTTGCAGGTGGACCTGATACACCCGCACAGTTGGCGCAGCCGCGCCAGCCCGGAGAGCCCATACCCATTCCCATTCCGAATCAGTCGCGGCATACGGGTACGGCGAAGGTTGAGGCGCCTGCCGACGATAATTCGCCGGTTATGGAATCCGTCGGGCGGAACGAAACGGCGGCCAATGTACCGCGATCCGCCGGGGCCAATTTGCTTACACAGGTGGTTCGGCCGGTACCTGCAGTCAATCTACCGCTGGTCGTACCCGAACCAAAACCTGATGCCGATCCGTCCGGTGAAGCCGGTACGGTGGCCGAGAAGAGTGATGCAGAGAAGCCTGAATCCGAGAAGTTCCACGCACCGCCGATCGAACAGACGTTGTCGAAACCCGTGCCGCCCGAAATGGTCGCTGACGAAAAAGGGGCGCCCCAGGCGGTGGTGCCAAAATCACCATCCGGTTCCGACTCGTCCGCGGCCCCGGTGGTCGCCCGAGTGGTTGCGCCAGAGAGTAGACCCGCCGCAACACAACTGCCACAAGCGGTCGATGTCGACGCGGCTCGAGCGCCAGCGACGGACAGGGCTGCGCCGATCGTCGAGCGCAGTAGCAGGCTGCAGAGTGCTTCCGGCGTCGCATCCGTACCTGAGC
Organism: Gammaproteobacteria bacterium; assembly: GCA_020445335.1. Classification (GTDB taxonomy): domain Bacteria; phylum Pseudomonadota; class Gammaproteobacteria; order Chromatiales; family Chromatiaceae; genus HKST-UBA178. The sequence continues at coordinate 3,762 of JAGRGU010000069.1, read as the reverse complement.
CGGAGAGCGTTATCGCAAGCGGAGCGGAGCAGCCGAAAGCCGCACCGGTTGTGGCGCGCCCCTCCCTGCGCACAGAACAGTGGCTGAAACGCCAGCCGGCCAGCCGCTATACACTGCAGTTACTGGCGCTGTCGACCGAGGAGGCTGCGCTGAACTATCTGAAGAAACATGGTTTGCAGGAGAATGCAGCCTACTTTCGCATGGAACGCAAAGGCCAATCGCTCTATCCCGTTCTTTACGGAAGTTTTGAGAGCCGCGACGCGGCCAATGCGGCGCGCCAGTCGCTCCCCGCAGGGGTGAACCGTTCCACGGCCTGGCCAAGATCGTTCGGCTCGGTGCACGATCTGATCAAGTAGCCCAATGTATCAATCCCGGCACATCTCGATGCCCGCTCTTCGGTGGTGAATGTTGCACTGCGGAAAATACGGCTGGCAAGCTGCCAGCAACTGGCCGACACCAGGTCATAACATATAACTGATTGATAGTGTTTGAATTAAAATAAAGCCCTTGGATATTTTCGAGAGTCAGGCGACGATCGATCCCAAATCACTGCCGGGCGAAAATCACCAAGTTTATTGGCCAGTCGAGAATTCTAAAGTATCCTACACGGTCCTTTGCGACCGAACAGGTTCTTTCGAATGAGCCTGTGCGTCGATTTCGCGGGCGTGAACAAAGTCCCGCAGTACTGGCTATTACAACGGTTTCGGGCGCTGCAGTGTGAGTCCGCCTTGAGGCCAAGAAGAGAAAGAGGTTTGCGATGAGTCACAGGGCATTGCCTCCAAGACAGGGGCTATACGATCCGCAGAATGAACACGACGCCTGCGGCGTTGGATTTGTTGCCGATATCAAGGGTCGGAAGAGTCACGCGATCATCGAGCAGGGTTTGAACATCCTGGATCGATTGACCCACCGCGGCGCCGTGGGCGCTGATCCCGAAGCGGGTGATGGCGCGGGTATCCTGCTGCAGTTGCCCGATGCCTTCTTCCGTGCGGTTGTCGATTTTGATCTACCGGAATCAGGCAGTTATGCGGTCGGGATGTTCTTTTTGCCCCCCGAACGCAAGGATCGTAGCGAGATCAAGCGCATCGCCGAGAGTTTTGTCCAATCCGAGGGGCAGCAGGTGCTGGGCTGGCGTGACGTCCCCGTCGTGAACAAGGGGCTTGGCGCCAGTGTCAAGCCAACCGAACCGGCGATACGCCAGCTTTTTATCGGCCGCGGTGACAACTGCGCCGATCAGGATGCGTTCGAGCGCAAGCTCTATCTGATTCGCAAGCAGATTTCGAAGACCGTATTCCATTCCGACAAGTACGACAGCAGTTTCTTCTACTGTGTCTCGCTCTCGTCGCGTACCATCAATTACAAGGGCATGCTGTTGGCCGGCCAGGTAGGAGAGTACTACCCCGATCTGCTGGACGAGCGCATGGCTTCGGCCATGGCGCTGGTGCATCAGCGTTTCTCCACCAACACTTTCCCAACCTGGGATCTTGCGCATCCTTTCCGCATGATCGCGCATAATGGCGAAATCAACACGCTGCGCGGCAATCTGAACTGGATGCAGGCGCGCAGAAGTTCGATGGCCTCCGAAATTCTCGGTGAAGATATCAGCAAGATCTGGCCGCTGAGCTACGAAGGGCAATCAGACTCGGCCTGCTTCGACAATGCGCTGGAGCTGTTGGTACAGAACGGCTACTCCATGGCGCACGCCATGATGATGCTGATTCCGGAGGCCTGGTCCGGCAATTCGCACATGGATGAGAAGCGTCGTGCCTTCTATGAATATCATGCGGCGCTAATGGAACCCTGGGATGGGCCTGCTGCCGTCGCATTCACCGATGGCCGTCAGATCGGGGCGACCCTGGATCGCAACGGCCTGCGTCCGGCGCGCTATCTGATCACCGACGACGGGCTGGTGGTGATGGCTTCCGAAATGGGTGTGCTGGACATTCCAGAGGAGAAAATCGTCAAGAAGTGGCGGCTTCAGCCGGGCAAGATGTTCCTGATCGACATGGAGCAGGGGCGCATCATCGACGACGCGGAGCTGAAGGAGCAGCTCGCTTCCGCCAAACCCTACCGCGAATGGCTTGATGGTACCCAGATCAACCTCTCCGCGTTACCGGAAGCGGTCGGCTCGATGTCGCCGGATCCCGATACCCTGCGGCTACGCCAGCAGGCGTTCGGCTATACCCAGGAAGACATCAAGTTCCTGCTGGCGCCGATGGTGCTCGCCGGACAGGAGGGGACCGGTTCTATGGGCGCGGACAACCCGCCTTCGGTGCTGTCGCGCCGTGCCAAACATCTGTCGACTTACTTCAAGCAGAATTTCGCCCAGGTTACCAATCCGCCGATCGATCCGATCCGCGAAGAGATCGTGATGTCGCTGGTGTCGCTGATCGGTCCACGACCCAATCTGCTGGGCCTCTCCGACGGCGGAACCAATATGCGCCTCGGTATCAGCCAGCCTGTGTTGACCAATACCGACCTGGAGCGAATCCGCAACATCGAGGACAACACCAGCGGCGCCTTCCGCACCAAGACGCTCGATATCTGCTATGCGGCCGACAAGGGTTCGGCAGGCATGAAGCCGGCACTCGACAAGCTCTGTGAGAGCGCGGAGGTGGCGGTGCGCGAGGGGTTCAACATCCTGATCCTTTCAGACCGCAACGTGGATGCCGATTTCGTCGCCATTCCCGCTCTGCTGGCGACCTCGGCGGTGCACCACCACCTGATCAGAAAGGGGCTGCGAACCGAGTCCGGTCTGGTGGTTGAGACCGGCGCCGCGCTCGAAGTACACCATTTCGCGACGCTGGCAGGTTACGGTGCCGAGGCGATCAACCCCTACGTCGCCTTCGACACCATCCAGTCGGTGCTACCGAGCATGTCCGAGGATCTGGATTTCGACGAGGCGCAGAAGCGCTACATCAAGGCCGTCGGCAAAGGGTTGAAGAAGGTCTTCTCGAAGATGGGTATCTCCACCTTCCAGTCTTACTGTGGCGCGCAGATCTTCGATGCGGTCGGTCTCTCCAGCACCTTCGTCGAGCAGTACTTCACCGGTACCGCGACCACGGTCGAGGGTGCTGGTTTGAAGCAGATCTCGGCCGATGCGCTCGAGTGGCACAAGAACGCGTTCGGTAACAATCCGGTCTACCGGCACCATCTGGATGTTGGCGGCGACTACGCCTACCGCCTGCGCGGCGAGGATCACGTCTGGACGCCGGATACCATCGCCAAGATTCAGCACGCGTCGCGCGCCAACGATACCAAGACCTATGAAGCGTTCTCGCGCGCGGTCAACGAACAGGACGAGCGACTGCTAACTTTCCGCGGACTGTTCAAATTCAATCTGACCGCCGAGCCCGTTCCGCTGGAGGAAGTGGAGCCGGCCAAAGAGATCGTCAAGCGATTCGCCACCGGCGCCATGTCGTTTGGCAGCATCTCCTATGAAGCTCATTCGACGCTCGCCATCGCGATGAACGAGCTGGGTGGCAAGTCGAATACCGGTGAAGGGGGCGAGGAGCCGGAGCGCTTCACGCCGCTGGCCGACGGTTCGCGTAACCCGGAGCGATCGGCGATCAAGCAGGTCGCCTCGGGCCGTTTTGGCGTTACCAACGAGTATCTTGTCAATGCCGACGACATTCAGATCAAGATGGCGCAGGGCGCCAAGCACGGCGAAGGCGGTGAGCTCCCGGGCCGCCAGGTCGACGAGACCATCGCGCGCGTGCGGCACTCGACGCCCGGCGTCGGCCTCATCTCGCCGCCCCCGCA